>PKYZ01000120.1 GCA_003132865.1 Bryobacterales bacterium | reverse complement strand
CCCCGGATCAGCAGTGGCATCATCACGTTTTCGAGCGCCGTAAATTCCGGCAGCAAGTAGTGAATCTGCCAAACAAACCCGATCTCCCGATTCCGGAAATTGGCTAGCTCCGAATCCGCGAGCCGTGAAATGTCTATTGTTCCGTAGTATATCGTACCACTCGTTGGCCTGTCCAGACCGCCCAGCAGATGTAATAGTGTTGACTTGCCGGCGCCGGACTCGCCGACCAGGGCCAGCATTTCGCCGCGGTGGACTTCGAGGTCGATGGCGTCGAAGATGACCAGGTCGGCGTCGCCGGAGCGGTAGACTTTGGAGAGCTTTTCGGCGCGCAGAGCTACTTCGGGCGATGCGGGCATGCTGCTAGGGTAGCAGGGCGCGCGTTGCGCGCCGGGGCTGGGGGCTGGGGTTGTGTCTTCTGACGATCAAAGCCCATGTGGTTGGATTTGCAGGGGGTGGTGGGTGATGGGTGGCTTTGCGCGCTTTGTGCGCCGGGGTCAAGGGCCGAGGGCGGGGTTTTGTTTCGGGCGAGCTGCGCTCGCCGAAGAGCGTATCCTGGAAGACCCGCGCACGGTCGAAANNCCCACCGTAAGTTATTGAAAGCGCGTCCGGGCGGCCTGAGAGGCCGCCGCAGGCCGAGGGCCTGCCCCACCGCGGGGTTTTCATAACGATTGGTGGGCTGCCGGCCCATCCTGACGGACCTGGAGGTCTGCCCCACATGCGAAGTCACTCGGCGGGTTCGGGGGCATCCTGCTGCGGGCGGTAGAAGCGCTGGCCGCAACTACGGCAACGGTAGGGCACCAGTCCCACGATCCTCACGACGCGATCCAGAAAGCCCTTTGGCATGGAGCGGCGCACATCCATCCAACCGCACACAGGACAGCGCGGGCCCTTCCCGCTCCCGCTCTCAGTCGCGGCGTCTTCCATGCCTTACTTAGTGTAACAAGCGGCACCAACGGTCGTGGTTGAGACACGGGCTATTGGCACGGGCGCTTTCGAATCTGACGAACAAAGTCCAACATGTTGATAATACATAATACCGCCCATTACCTTCATGGCCGATGGCAACCGGTACGTGACGATCGCAGCGGCCGCGTTCGGGCTGCTCGAGCCGGCCCGGCCGAGGCGCTGAGCACGACGCGCGCGTGTGCCGCTTCAGGGCGCAGGCTCTGCCTGCCTGCGAGGGTGCTATCCAGCGCGTCCAAGCCGGCGGAAAAGCCGGCTGCTAACCCTGAGCGAGGCTCCGCCACTTCGCCCATCGGCACGACCTTCTTATCGGCGCGGAACTTCTTGTAGTCGCGGTAGGTCACATCATGCTCGATGTTGAATTCCTTGAGCAGCGCGACGCGCGCATCCACCTTCACTGCTACGTGCTGCGGCAGCCACACCTCGTCATTCACTCGCGTCTGCTCGATGACGATACGCGAGCCTTTGTGCAGGCGCGCCAATACCAGCCCAAAAGAGAGCGTGTCGATGCACTTCTCCAATTCCTTCTTCATACCTTCCAGCGCCGCTTGCTTCTTCACATCCGCACTGCGCTTGACCCCGGAAGCAATCTCGTTGGCGAATTGCTGAGCCTGATGGGCCACCCGACCGCTGCTGTCCAGAATCTTGCCGTACAGATCCTTCCGCTGCTGGCCCTGTTCGCTTTTGCTGCGACTGACACGCGCAATCTCTACCGCCCGCAGTTTCACGCTCCGCGAGCGATCCCGCAACTTCGTCCCCACTTCACCGGCCCCTTCGGTAACCCGCTTCATGACCCGCGTCAGCACGCGAAGGCCATCGCCCAGCAAGCTGCTATCGGTCGGATAATGAATGTTGGTTTCCACCACCGTCGTATCCACGCGCAGCTTCGCACTTGTAAGGATGATACAGCAAAGACTCGGGCATGTCACAACATTTTAGCGAGAAATGTTTGAGGTGTTTTTGGGAGGCACCGGAAAACGGCGAATCCGTTCGATCTGGCACGAGGCCGGCTGTCCGGCCTATGAAATCAAAGGACTTAGACCCTCATTTTTGCGCCGGAAAGTAGCTAGATCCATTCCACCTTCAGCACCGGATGGAGTTCGATGACGTTGGGCGCCGCGCCGGTGGCGCCGTGGGCCCTATCAAAGAAACCTACACCTGAGATTCTGGCTTGTGCCGGAGTAATCCGCGTGGAGAATAGCGGCTGAGCAACTCCCGAGCCTTCCTCCGGGGTCTGGAATGACAATTCGGGGCTGGCTGTCCCGCGCGGCTGGAATGTCGTGGCGCGGTGGGGTACAAACTTCCCGTTCACCAGCGAAAAATCGGCCGGCGACAATTTCTTGACCAGCTTGTCGTCAATTTCCCGGCGAGCGTCGTTTATGTTGGCCAGTCAGGGAGAGTCGCCCACAAACTGGGTCGTGGGGGTGGGAATCTCTCCCACCATGGTTGCGCCGCTGGTGCCCTGCAGCACCAGGTGGTAGTCGCCGTCGGCTTCGTGTTTCAGCGCGATGATGCTGGCCTCAATCCTCCAAATTGTGATCTCCGTTACCCCTGCGCGCACGTCCTGGAACTCCGGTGGGTCTTGCTTATCGTCGGCCAAGCCAGCAGGCCCGCGGAAGACCGAAACAGATCCGCTACAGTGGCTTCGACGATCCCTGCTCCCAGATCATCTCCGCCGATCACATTCTTGCCGACCTTGGCCCGGTCCGGGTCCTGACCTGTCTTCACGGGCCAGCGCTCTGTCCCGGGCTTATCGATCTCCAGTGCCGGCGGCGCCTGATCGAGAGAGGTGGCTAACTCAGGCGCTGGGCCTACCCCAAGACCCGCCGCCGTCTTGATCTGCGCCGCCACTTCCGGGCTGACAACCGGCAGAGTGTTGACGTCGGTGATGGGACCACCGTCCTCTGGTGGAGTCGGCGGGAGTGGACCAGGCGGCACAGGCGGCGCCGGAGGGGGTGTGACCTGTCCCGTCGTCGCGGGCAAACTTGCGACGGTATCAGGGGTGCGCCCAAACACGACAAATCGTGGTGTAGCGTCGCGGTTCGATCCATCGCCGCTTCCGTCCATCGTAAAGCCGGTCGCCGCAAACAGCGTCTGGCCTTAATACCGGCCAGATTGGATTCCATCGCGGACGGTAAAGGTTTGTCAAGAACTTTAATGATCGCAGAGGCTAATTATGATCTTACTTACCACCTAATCCCACGAAGAACACGCCCAGCACAATCAGGAAAAGCCCGAAGAACTTCACGCGCGTGAGCGGCTCCTTGAAAAAGATGCGCGACCAGATCAGCGTGAAAATGTAGCCCAGCGACACCATGGGATAGAGGACCGAAAGCTCTCCCGGCGGGCGGATGCCCAGCACGAAAAAGTACGACGACAGGAGAAACAAGGCGACGCCCGATGCCAGGCGCCAGTTGAAAAAGGGAGGATCCTGGGAGATGAACAGGTACAGCCATCCTTTGCGTAAGTGCGCGGCGCCGGATTTTAGAAAGACCGCGCCGAACGACCCGATAAACGAGGCGAGCAGTACCAGCACCATGTTACCGATTGGAGTCTTCAACGCTTCCCGCCTTTGCCCAGCACCGTCACGCCCGAGACGATGAGAACGATACCCGCCAGCTTCCACGGGTTGATGCCGTCGTGAAAGATCAGAAACGAGAGCACCGTCACCCAGACGTAGGTGAGCGCAATCACCGGATAGAGCAACGACAACTCGCCGTCCTTCAGGGCCAGCACCAGCAGCAGCGTGGAGAGGCCGTAGAGGCAATAGCCGCCCATCAGCGGCAGATTGGTGGCCATGCCCAGCAAGCCGGGCCGCTGCGCCATGTGGTTGGCTCCGGTTTTCATGAGGACCTGTGCAGCCGCGCCCAGGATGGTGCAGCAGAACACCAGTCCCACCGGCTGGCGGCGGGCGGGCTTTTCGGAAATCTGTTTAGGATCGGTGACGGCAGCGCTCAACGTTGCCTCAAGATTGGTCTCAAGATTGACTCCGTTTCCCACAGAATATCAAGCTTTCGCTACAATAGGTGACTGTGGAACAAAAGAAAGCAGCAACCGTGGCAGATGTGAAGAACGCGCCTCCCCCGCCGCCGGCCAGGGCGGATCAGCCGCGCGGATTTATCGCCGAATGGACAGTGACCATCATCCTGCTGCTTTTCGGCACGACCACCCTGGTGCAGGCTTTCGTCATCCCCACGGGGTCCATGGAGGATACGCTGCTGATCGGCGACCACCTGCTGGTGGATAAGCTGGCCTATGCGCCCCCTGGGCCGATTTCCAAGTTCGTGCTGCCCTACGAGCCCGTGAAGCGCGGCGACATCATCGTGTTCCGCTATCCCGTGGATATCCGCCAGACCTTTGTGAAGCGCTGCATGGGCGTGCCCGGCGATCGCATCAAGGTCGTGAACAAGCAGGTTTATCTCAACGGCAAGAAGCTGGACGAGCCGTACGTGTACCACAAGACCGAATATATCGAGTCCTACCGCGACAATTTCCCGAGCGAGCCCAACGTGCACGTGTACGAATCCGCGGCGGACATGTTGGAGCATCACGTGGTGAACGGCGAGGTGGTGGTGCCGCCGGACAGCTATTTCGCCATGGGGGACAACCGGGATTCCTCGCTCGACAGCCGGTATTGGGGATTCGTGCCGCGCGACAACATCATCGGCAAGCCGCTGATTATCTACTGGTCGTACGACGCGCCGACCGAGGCGCTGTCCAACCCCACCATCGGCATCGACCACCTGGTAGACCTGCTGGAGCACTTCTTTACCAAGACCCGCTGGCGGCGCACTTTCATGCTGGTGCACGGCATAAACGTCAACTGAGCCAGTTGAAGAGGATCCCATGAGCAATGACACCATGCCGGGCCGGCCGGCGGCGGTCAAGGCCGGAATTGCGGCGGCCATTGTGCTGGTCGGCCTTTATCTGGCGGCCATTCCGTGGAGCCCTCTGAACATCATCAACGCCTTGGTGTTTTTGGCAGTTCTGCTCGGACTTCGCAACGGAAACGCGTGGAGCGGCTACGGAGGCGCCCTCTTTCTGGCGGCGCGCTGGGCGGGCGTCCTGGCGGCGATGGCGCGCTTTGGCGCTGCAGGTCAGTCGTGGGCCACTCTGGCACTGCTGACCGCGCTGATCGGCTTGGTGGCCTACCTGTTATTCCGGGCCGGGCGGGCGCTTTCGGCAAATGGACGGACGAGGTCCCGGTGGGGATGGATCGCGCTCGCCACCGTGGCTTTTCTGGCCCCCAGGTTTTCAGAGCCTACGTGATGCCCACCGGCTCCATGGAGGACACTATACTGATCGGCGACCAGTTCTTGGTCAGGGTCCTGGGGGTGTCCACGCCGTCGCGCGGCGACGTCATCGTGTTCCGCTATCCCGTGGATATCCGCCAGACCTTCGTGTCGCGTTGCATGGGCGTTCCGGGCGATCGCATTAAGCTGGCGAACAAGCAGGTGTACCTCAACGGCAAGAAACTGGACGAGCCGTACGTTTACCACAAGACCCAATACATCGAGTCCTACCGCGACAATTTCCCGAGCGATGCCAACGTGCACATTCCCGACTCTGGGCGGACATGCTGGAGCACCATGTGGTGAATGGCGAAGTAGTGGTGCCGCCGGACAGCTATTTTGTCATGGGCGATAACCGGGATTCCTCGCTGGACAGCCGGTATTGGGGATTCGTGCCGCGCGACAACATCATGGGCAAGCCGCTGATCATCTACTGGTCCTACGACGCACCGACCGAAGCGCTGTCAAACCCCACCATCGGCATCGATCGGATCGTCGATCGCTTCCAGGGTTTCTTCACCAAGCCGCGCTGGCGCCGCATCCTCATGCCGGTCCGCGGGTATGCTGTAAATTGATCCGGAAATTACCCATGCCTAACCCGCACCACTATGGTCTGATTCTGGCGGGCGGCCGCGGCACGCGCTTCTGGCCGCGCAGCCGGCGGCGTTCCGCCAAACAAGTGCTGAACGTGGTGGGATCCCGCTCGCTGATCCAAAACACGGTCGATCGCCTGCGGCCGGTGATTGCTCCGGAGCGGCTGTGGGTGCTGACCAACGATTACCTGCGCGACGAAATCGTGCGCCAGCTTCCGGAGCTCCCCACGCCGCAGATTCTGGCGGAGCCCGCGCAACGCAATACGGCGCCGGCCATCGGGTTGGCCGCGCACATCCTGCAGTCGATCGATCCGGATGCGGTGATGGGAGTTTTTCCCGCGGACCACGTCATCGCCAGGGAAGGCCGGTACCGGCAATTGGTGCGCGGGGCGTTTCGCTCTGCGGAGCGCGGACAAATGGTGGTGCTCGGTATTCTACCGCGGTGGCCCGAGACCGGGTACGGCTATATCGAGTTTCCACGCGGCACAGAGCCAGGATCGAAGCCCGTCGCGATCCGCTGCTTCCACGAGAAGCCGGACGCCCGCACCGCGCGGCGGTACGTGGCCGCCGGACGGTTCTTCTGGAATGCCGGAATGTTCTTCTGGCGCGCGGGCGTGCTGCTCGACGAATTACGCAGGAACCTGCCGCGCACCGCAAGCATCCTGGCCGCCTTGCCGGCTTTCCACGACGCCGGGTTCCCGGCCAAGCTGCGCGAGGCGTTCCCGCTCTGCGAGAACATTTCGATCGATTACGCCGTGATGGAGAGAGCGCAAGGCGTGGCCGGCATCGCCTGTCCCGAGATCGGCTGGAACGACGTGGGAAGCTGGAACGCCGTCTATGAGCTGCTGCCGCACGACACGGACGGCAACGTGCTCCTCCAGGACGCTATCTGGCTGAAGCCTGTGCAGCAACACAGGCTGAAGCCTGTGCCACCAAGCCAGGCAGCGGGCGGCAATTACGTGGACGCTGGCGGAAAGCTGGTGGCGCTGGTGGGTGTTTCGAACCTGATCGTCATCGACACTCCCGATGCGCTCCTGATCGCCGGCCGCGACTCCGCCCAGCAGGTGGGCGATATAGTGAAAATCCTGGAGAAGCGGAAGCGCGACGATTTACTGTAGGTGGCAGGTGAAACCGCCAGGCGAAACCGCCTGCCCCACAACGCCCTACTGATCTGTATCGTCGTCGTCCGGTATCACCGCATCGGCCGCGGCGCTATCGGACGCGCTGCCGGTGAGGCCCAAGATCGTGGTACTGCCCAGCGCGGTGTATTGCACTTTACTGCCCGTACCGCTGGCCGTGGTAGCCGCTGTCAGATGCTGCGGCGTTGGTTGAAAAGTGGTTGGGTGGGTCAGCACCGAAGCGGGAAAGCTGCCTTTCTTCAGTACCGCCGTGCCCGACACCGTCGCTTTGATTCCCAGTTTCTCTACTGTAGCCGCCAGGACTACGGTATCGGAACCAGCCCCCAGGATAATCGTCATCTTGGATGGCCCGGTGGTCTTGTAGGTGGCGCCGTCAATGACAACGCTCATCGCGCCGGCCGGCAGCGTGTAGGTAGCGGAAGACGCCGTCTTTTTTGTGGGCGACAGCGACTCGCTAGCCATTACCTTGAGCGTTCCGCTATGTCCATCCGCCTTCAGCGGATCCGACCCTGAAAGCACTGGGCCGAGGGTGCCGGCAATGGTTATGGTGAGCGTGGTATCCGGGGCCGGTTGGGCCCACAGCGGGCACAGCGCCGCGATCAAAACTGAAAAGTGCAGCAGCCATCGTCTTGTGTGCATTGAATTGCCCCCAGTTGTCGATTTCTGTCTATTGATCGGAATCGTCGTCCGCGGGCAGTTCACTGGTAGCCGCGCCGTTCGAGATGCTGCCGGTGACCCCTAAGACCGTGGTGCCGCTGCAGAGGATGGGCGCGGTGTATTGCAGCTTGCTGTTGGATGGGATCTGTTTCTGCGGACTTGGACTGAAGGGGGCCGGATGCAGCAACACCGCACTGGTCCAACTGCCTTTGTGCAGGGTGCTGGTGGTCTTCACGGTGGTTTCCAACGGGCCTGGGCCGGACATCACCAATACATCGTACGTAGCCGCCAAGGTGACCTTCATCGCCCAAGGCTTTGTGCTGGTGAAGGTGGTAGTGCCCACGGTGGCTGTGACTCCGCCCGCTGGAATTTTGTACGTGGCGGAATTGGACGTCGAAGAGATTGGCGTCGCCGACTCGCTGATCATGGCCGACGCGCTTGCCGATTCGCCACTTGCACTAAGGCAATCTGGACCCGAGATCTTGTTCAGGGTTCCAGTCAGGGTGATGGTCAGCGTGGTGTCCGGCGTTACGTCCTGCGCCAGCATGGGTGCCAAGCCCAGCACGCACACCGTCAAAAGCATCGAGAATTGTCTCATTTGATTAAGTATTTCCCTCCGGCAAAACTACGCGGCAGCTTGGCCGCGGTCTACAAGTGTATGCCGGAATCGTCTCGAAAGCAAGGGAAAGAAAGCGGATCTCGTGTGAATTCGTGCATGTTCCGAAGTCTTTCAGGTTCGGATCGCGCGGGCAGCCAGGGCCGCTACGGCGCCTCCCCACGAGCAGGAAAGGAACAGGCCCAGCGGCTCTGTCTCTTCAATCTGGCGCGCGGCGCGGCTTACCAGATCCAGCGTGCCATGCGGTCCGGTTTGGGTGTGACGCGCGATGGCCGGCACGAAACCTTGCCGCGCACACAACAGCCCCAGCCCGAATTCCGCGGCGGCCGTGCCTGCGCCCATGTAACCGGTCCGGCTCTTCAAGGCGGTCACTGGCGTGCGGCGCCCGGCAATCGCCGCCAGCGCCGCGGCCTCGCAGCGGTCTTCCTCAACCGTACCCAAGCCGGAGGCCACCACAAAATCCGGGCGCGCATCGCCCAACGCCTGGCGCGCGGCCTGACAGATGGTTTCCGCGGTCCAAGCCGGGCGCCATTGTTCGTTTGTCCCCATCGCCGAGCCGGCGCCCGCAAACTCGCCCAGGATGGCGGCGCCCCGCTCCACGGCGTGCTCCCATCTCTCCAGCACCAGAAAGCCCGCGCCTTCGCCGAGCACCAGCCCGTCCGCCTGGTTGTCGAAGGGCCGGTACGCTTCAGCCGGATCCGCGTGCGACAGCAAGCCGGCTTGCTCATACGCCAGAAAGTTTCCGGTGGTGGCCAGCGAATCGTAGCCGCCCGCGACCGCCACGTCGCAGCGCTCTTCGAGCAAGTCCAGGTAGGCCGCGTGCAAAGCCTGAGCCGACGCCGTATCCTTCTGGGTGAAGTTGCCGTTGGGACCGCGTATGCCGAATTCGGTGGACAATAGCGCCAGTCCGCCGTTGGCCAGCGTCCGCAGGCAGATGTAGCGGTCGATGAGGTGTGAAGGCAGACCGCCCAAATACTTGTAATCCATCTCGCGGCCGGCGTCCCAAGCCATGATGAGCGAGGGGAAGAAGTGGTCGTACTCCACGCCGGTCTGGCCGGAGCCCACGTGAATCCCCACGCGCGAAGCGTCCATTTTGCGCGGATCGATCCCGCTCTGGTCGACGGCTTCGCGGGCAGCTCGCATAGCGAACTGCACGGACCGGCCCATGAATTTGTAGTTCTTTGGAAAGCGCAGGCATGGCTCCAACTCAAATTCGGCTACCGTCGCGAGGGCCTGCGCGGGATGACCGTCCACGGCAAAAGCTTTCGCCGTGGCTATGCCGGATTCACCTGCCCGGCTGCGAGCCACGTTTTCGGTCGCCGTAAGCCCGAGTGGCGTAACCAAACCCACGCCTGTAATCGCAACGCGCTGCATGTGCCTTCAGAGATTCTACAATAACGGCGCCGTCTCTTCCCGGGGGCAGGGTATCACAAGGGGTGCTTAACCGTCTGGGGGATTTCCGACGGAAACCGCTCCATGACGGTCGCGGCGCGGTAACGGTCGCGTTGATATTCGGGTGCAAGTGGGTATCCCATTGACGCAGCCAGATGTATCCAGCAAAGTCGTGTGGGGCGGGCACCCTCGCCCGCGCGGAGGCCCCTGCCTCCGCGTCCGGCAGCGGGACGGGGGCGTCCCGCGCGGTCCAGGGGGACCGCCCCACCAAGCCGGAGTCAGCGGCAACGGCTGAGTGAAAGGGATACCCAAACGGGTGCATTCCGCAAACCGGCGGCTGTTCCAGAACAAAAAAGGCTCCGCACTTGGCGGAGCCCTCTAGACTTGATAGGAGAGTGTTCGGTCAGACTTGCAGCTAACTCTTACGCGACTTCCGGCGCAGCAGGCCCAGGGCCAGCAATCCGGAGCCCAACAGGACCGTGCTTACCGGCTCCGGAACCGAGGGTTGAAAGGTCTGGGTGAACTCGGTCAACTGTCCGTTCGGGTCCTCCGTTTGTATATCTTTGAAAATGTAAACGGGAGAAGTGCCGGTGAACGTCCCTGAAACCGCCGATTCGTTTGAGTCAACCGAGATTTGGGCCAGCGGCGCTGCAACCGCAGTGCCCGCAGCATTCGTGCACAAGTCTGCAAAATCGCCCATCGTGGGAATGGCGTTGGCGCAAGCGCGCTCCGTAACACTCGCAAGGTTGCCAGCGACCGACATGTCGATCTGGGTGATGCCGCCCCACACCGCGAACAGGAGTTGCTCGTCCTGGCTCGGCCCCAAGTTGGGATTGAACGTCAAGTCGATCTCGCCCGCCGCATCGAGTCCCGCCGAAAGAATGTCGACCATACCGGCAGAGCCACCAGTCGGATGCAGGACCTGGAAATTATCAAACGTCAGACCGCCGCACATGATCACGGTGCCACTTGTGACCGGGTTGTCGACACCCGTACTAATCGTGCACGGTAAGGGCGATGCGCTCGCAACACTCAGCGAGAGCAACGAAAAAGCTAACAACACCAAAAAATTCTTCATCGCGTTTTCCTCCGAATCGCATTTCTAAATTTTGAACCAACATGCCCGCCGCTAATGAGAGCAGAACAGGCCTACATACAAGAACAATTTGAAGCATACAGTAGTCGCCCCAAAAATGCAAGGCCTTTTGTTGAGATTTTTTGCCGTTTCAACCTCACTAGATTCAATGACTTGTACTGCAACACACGAGTCGTTGTACTACTTCTTAAGGTAGAATACCAAGCTTAATCTTAATAGCGCAACATATAGTGTCCCAAATATCTTGGCATACTGTATATGGGGCCGACAAGAGTGAACACGTGTACCGGTACTTTTCCGAGGGCTTGGGGGGCCGTGGGGCCTGAGATTACCCGCGGAGGCTCCGCGTTAGCGTACCCGTCCGCGTGCCACAGCCTCGACTGGCGCGGTGAACTCCGGCTCCGGCACCGGGGGCTTGCGCGGCCGCACATCCAGACGCGAGGCCAGGAACGCCTGCCGGTTCCGGTTGTATTTGGGCGTTCCCGGCTGTCCTTCCAGGGCTTGCCATTCCGAGGGCGCGACCTCTTGCATGGTTGGCAGGTACTTTTGCAGGTAATTGCGAATGCGCTCCTGCACCAGCCTCTGCACGGAGTTGCCCAGGAGAAACACAATCTCGTCGGCTGGCGCGCCCGCCAAGGTCTGGTAGACGTGCGAAGGCTTCTTCACACGCGCCGACTTCAACGCCTGCTCCAGCTTCCGGGCGCGCGGCTCCAGATTGCGCATCTGGTCGATCTCCGCCTTAGGCATCTCGACGGCTTCGAACAGGGCGCTTTTTTCCTTGGGCGTCAACTTCGCCGTAAGCGCGAGCAGAAACGCCTCGAGTTGGGGAGCCACCGGAATATTGGCGGATTCCACCAGCCTGGCGGCTTTCTCCAGTCGCGTCAAGGCCTGCAAGTTCAGCTTGGATCCGGCGAGCGCCGGTGAAAACAACGCCAGCAGCCCATCCTGATGCAACGCTTGCAGCACTTCCGCCGGACTGGGTTCCGCCGCGATGTGCTTCAACTCCTCGCGCAGCGTGCGCGGCAGAATCAGGTTCTCCACGTGGGCCGCGCGCGCATTGTCGTACTGCATGCGCGTGCGCTCCTCCACCGTGAACGACAGTCTGACCCGCAGGCGAACCAGCCGCAACAGCCGGGCCGGGTCGTCATAGAACACGTAGGGATGGGTGCTGCGCACCTCGCGCCGGCCCAAATCGGCCAGGCCGTTGGTGGGGTCGAGCAGCAGGCCGCGGGAGGCCCGGTTCAAGGAGAGGGCCATGGCGTTGACCGTGAAATNNGAAATCGCGCCCGCGCAGATCTTCCTGAATGGTAGCGGGGGTGACTTGCGGCCTGGCACCCGTCCGGCCATAGCG
This sequence comes from Bryobacterales bacterium, assembly GCA_003132865.1. Next base: position 237 of record PKYZ01000120.1, on the reverse strand, counting down.
TTCCGTGCGCGACATGGCCACTTGCGCTGTCACGCCACTCGGGAATGCCAGTTCCGCGGTGCGGCGATTCTCGTCCAGCGCCAGTGTCCGCGCTCCCTGCTCCTCGAGCGCCTTGGCCACCTTCAGAGCGTGGCCTTCTACGCTGAAGTCCAGGTCGCGAACCTGGAATCCGCCGAGCATGTCGCGCATCCCGCCGCCGGTCAGAAACAGGTTGACGCCCGCGGCGCCCGCGGCCGC
>PKYZ01000260.1 GCA_003132865.1 Bryobacterales bacterium | reverse complement strand
CCTCATCGACACGCGCCACCAGCGCGGCATCGGCGTCATCCTCGACTGGGTCCCGGCGCACTTCCCCCGCGACGACTGGGCGCTCGCGCGCTTCGACGGCACCGCGCTCTACGAGCACGCCGACCCCCGCAAAGGCGAGCACCTCGAATGGGGCACGCTGGTCTTCAATTACGGCCGCAACGAAGTGCGCTCCTTCCTGATTTCCAACGCCATGTTCTGGCTGAAAAAGTATCACATCGACGGCCTGCGCGTGGATGCGGTCGCCTCCATGCTCTACCTCGACTATTCCCGCAAGGCCGGCGAATGGGTGCCCAACCAGTACGGCGGCAACGAAAACCTGGAAGCCATCGACTTCATCCGCCGCTTCAACGAACTGGCCCACACCGTGCCCGGCGCCATTACCATCGCCGAGGAATCCACCGCGTTTCCGGGTGTGTCGAAGCCGGTCTATCTCAACGGCCTGGGCTTCACCATGAAGTGGAACATGGGTTGGATGCACGACATGCTCCACTACTTCAGCGAGGACCCGATTCACCGGAAGTATCATCACAACAACATCACCTTCAGTATGCTGTACGCCTTCACCGAGAACTTTGTATTGCCGGTTTCGCACGACGAAGTGGTCCACGGCAAGGGCTCGCTCATCAACAAAATGCCCGGCGACGAGTGGCAGCAATTCGCCAACGTGCGCGCGTTCCTGGCCTATATGTACGCGCATCCGGGCAAAAAGCTGCTCTTCATGGGTCAGGAGATCGGCCAGCACGAGGAGTGGAACCACAACGAAGGCCGCCGCTGGGATTTACTGACGTTCGATTACCACCGCAAGCTGCAATCACTGGTGGAGGAGCTGAATCGCTTCTACCGTGCCAACCCGGCCCTCTATCAGGTGGACTTTCACCACGCGGGCTTCGAGTGGGTGGACTTCCACGACGTCGATAACTCCGTGATTGCTTTCCTGCGGCGCGCGGAAGATCCCAAGAATTTCCTCCTGTTCTGCTGTAACTTCACGCCCGTGGTCCACGAGCACTACCTGTTTGGCGTGCCGGAGGAAGGCGTCTATGAAGAGGTACTGAATACCGACTCGCACCTGTTCGGCGGCAGTAACCTGGGCAACGCCGGATGGGTAGCGTCGCGGCCCGTGCCGCAGCATAATCGTCCCCAAAGCATCAGCGTTACATTACCGCCCCTAGCAGTAGTAACATTCCGAAAAAGGTAATTGGAGGGCGGGCAATCCTGCCCGCAGCCGGCTTTCAGCCGGCTCTTGGCTCACTTAAACATGCCACAGCGATTTGACGCAATCATCGTCGGCGGCGGCCACAATGGCTTGGTCACCGCCGCATACCTGGGACGCGCCGGGCGCAAGACCATCGTATTGGAGCGCCGCGAATTGGTGGGCGGCTGCGCCGTCACCGAGGAAATCTGGCCGGGATTTCGCGTTTCCACCGCATCTTATCTGACCAGCCTTCTCCAGGAGCGCATCATCCGCGAACTCGAACTGCCGCGCTTCGGATACCAGGTCGACGCCAAAGATCCTGCCTTCTTCTCGCCCTTCCCCGACGGGCGCTGCTTCTTCATGTGGCAGGATAGCCGCAAGACGCTGGAAGAGATCGCTAAATTCTCCAAGCGCGACGCCGAAGTCTATCCCGCTTTCGAGGCTCAACTGGAGCGCCTGTCGCAGGTTGTCGAATCGCTGCTGCTGACCACCCCGCCGCAATTCCCGCCGCGCGGTGTTGGCGACTTGATGGAATATCTCAAGCTGGCCGGGCGTCTGCGCAAGTTGGCGCCCGCCGATATGGTCGCGCTCGTCAAAATCTTCACGCAAAGCGCCGCCGAGTTGCTCGACGAATGGTTCGAATCGCCGGAACTGAAAGTCACTCTGGCCACCGACGGCGTGATCGGCGCCAATGGCGGCCCGCGCTCTCAGGGGACCGCCTACATCCTGATGCACCATGTGATGGGCAGCGTGGCCGGACACCGGGGATTGTGGGGCTTCGTGCGCGGCGGCATGGGCGCGGTCTCCGAGGCCATTGCGGCTTCCGCGCGCAGCCACGGCGCGGTGATCCGCACCAACGCGGCGGTCGAAAAGATCCTGGTGCGCGAGGGCCGCGCCCGCGGCGTGGTGCTGGAAGGCGGCGAAGAGATCGAAGGCGCAGTGGTGGCCTCCAACCTCGATCCGCGCGTGACATTCCTTCGGCTGCTCAACGAGCGCGAGTTGCCGCCGGATTTCGTCGCCTCCATCCGCCATTTTCGCACGGAAGGCACATCCTGCAAGATTAATTTGGCTCTCTCGGGACTCCCGGAATTCAGCGCGATGCCCGGTGCGCCGGGACCGCAGCATCGCGCCACCATGCACATCTGCCCGTCCATCGATTACATCGAGCGCGCCTGGGACGACGCCAAGTATGGCCGGCCGTCCGACCGTCCCATGTTGGAGCTAACCATTCCGACCATGTACGATCCGTCGCTCGCGCCCCCCGGCAAGCACATCATGGGGATCTTCCTGCAGTACGCGCCGTACACCTTGCGCGGCGCCACTTGGGACGACGCGCGCGAGCCGTTCTACAGCCGCGTGGTGGAACTCATCGAAGAGTACTGCCCCAACATTCGGTCGATAGTTATAGACAAGCAGGTGCTCACGCCGCTCGACATGGAGCGCCGCTACGGCATCACCGGCGGCAACATCTTCCACGGCGAGATGAGTCTCGATCAGATGTTCGTCATGCGCCCGGTGGCCGGCTACGCGCGATACCGCACGCCGGTGAAAGGGCTGTATCTATGCGGCTCCGGAGCGCACCCCGGCGGCGGAGTTATGGGCGCGCCAGGTTATAACGCCGCCCGCGAGATGTTGAAGGATCGCGTATAGGTTGCTTAGTATAGTATGAGACTACTCGCGTGTGCTGTTGTGGCGATGCTTGCGGTTTCAGCCGAAGCCTCGGGGCGAGATAAGGCACACATTGCGGTCGATTATCCGGAAGACGGGTCCATCTTCCCGCCGGAATTTCCCGCTCCTATCTTCTTATGGCATGATGCCACAACAGCTTCCGAGTGGCTCATCCGGATCTCCTTCGCCGACGGTACTCGCCCTTTGAACCTTGCTTCGGCAGGTGAAGGCATGCGCATCGGCCCCATAGACCCGCGCTGCGTAGGCGAGACCAACGAACCGCCGGCGTTGACACCCGAACAGGCCGCGGCACATACCTGGACACCGGATGCGAAGACGTGGGAAACGATCAAGCGGCACTCCGTCAGTCGGGCCGCGGTCATATACATCACCCGCATCCCGCGCGGCCATAAGAACAAGGGCCTCTCCCTTGGCCGTGTAACAATTGAAACCTCGAAAGATCCGGTCGGAGCACCGATTTTCTATCGCGACGTTCCACTTATGCCCTCCGAGGTAGAGAAGGGAGTCATCAAGCCACTGGCGCCGGCCGCGGTGCCGCTGATCGCCTGGAGATTACGCAACGTCGGCGAGCCGGACAGCCGCTTGTTGCTGGACAACATGCCAACTTGCGCCAATTGCCATTCGTTCTCGCGCGACGGCAAGACCCTCGGGATGGACCTCGACGGCCCAAAGAACGATAAAGGCATGTACACGCTCGCGACGATTCAACCCAACTTAGCGATTCGCAATGAAGACGTGATCGAGTGGCGCTCCGTCAAAGGGAAACTCACTTCGCAGATTCGGGTCGGTTTCATGTCACAAGTCTCGCCGGACGGCCAGTACGTAATCACCACCATCAGCCCGGGTGAGGCCGGCCTGGAACGGCGGAGTCTCCAGAGCAGTTACTACGTCGCCAATTTCAAGGACTACCGCTTTCTCCAGGTGTTCTATCCGACCCGCGGCATCCTCGCCTGGTACAGCCGGTCGACGGGTATCCTGCAGACGCTTCCTGGGGCCGACGACCCGAAATATGTGCAAACCGGCGCTTTCTGGAGCCCCGATCAATAGTACCTCGTATTCGGTAGGGACGAAGCACCCGAAGTTTACCCACCCGGTGCGGATCTAGCCCGATACGCAAACGATTTGAAAGAGGCGCAGATTCAGTCGATCTCTATCGCATTCCATTCCACGACGGCGCAGGCGGAAACGCCGAACCGATCGCCGGCGCGTCACACAACGGCATGAGCAACAGTTTCCCAAAAGTGTCTCCGGATGGCCGCTGGATCGTGTTCGTCGGCTGCCGTAATGGCCTACTGATGCGCCCGGACAGCAAGTTGTACATCCTTCCGGCCGCCGGCGGCGAGCCGCGTCTAATGCGGACGAACCTGCCGCTCATGAATTCGTGGCACAGCTTCTCGCCAAACGGCCGGTGGATGGTTTTTTCGTCCAAAGCCGATCGCCGTATACGCAGATGTATCTGACGCACCTCGCCGAAAATGGACAGGACAGCCCGCCGATCCTCATCGAAAACGCAACCGCGGCCAATCGTGCCGTGAACATTCCCGAATTCGTTAGCGTCGCTCCGGACGGCCTGCGCAAGATCGACGTGCCGGCCGTCGATTATTACCGCGTATTTGACAAGGCAATGCAACTCGCGGACAAACATCGGTACGACTCGGCTATCCCTGAGTGGCGCAGGGCAGAAGAGTTAGCGCCGCACGATGCCAGGGTGCATAACAACCTCGGCGTTGCGTTAGCCGCGATCGGTAACATCGATGAAGCCATTTTGCACTACCGTAGAGCGATTCAAGAAGACCCATCGTACTTGCTGCCACGAGTGAACATTGGCGACGCACTTAAGACAGCAGGCAAGACCGCGGAGGCGATCGCATCTTACCGCGAAGCTTTGGACATCGCGCCCGATTTCACCGAGGCGAATCAAAAGCTCGGACGGACATTGGCGGATATGGGCCGGCCGGACGAAGCGATTCCGTACCTGGCGAAAGTAGTGGCAATGAATCCCGGCTTGGCAGAAGGACAGCGCGATCTCGGTCAGGTCTTAGTGGAGGCAGGTAAGTTTCATGAGGCGATTCCACACCTGGAGCAAGCCCGGTCGCTAACCCCGGACCCTGCGCGCATCGATTACCCACTCGGCGTCGCCTTGGCGGCGGCCGGGAGATTGGATGAGGCGATTGCGCGGTTTGAGAGTTGCCTGGCAGCCCCCTCCGGCACGGCCGATCCTGGAAACATTCACCTCGACATCGGCTTTGCGCTGCTCGCGACGGGAAGATCCGATGAGGCAATCGCCCATTTCGAAAAGGCGGTCTCGACGGCCCCTCGCTCCGCCAATGCGCACTACGGCCTCGGTACGGCGCTTTATTCGTCGCGCCGCGATGCTGCGGCCGCCCTGGAACACTGGCGAACCGCGGTGGCCATCGAGCCAAATCACGTACCCGCGCTTACCCGGATGGCCTGGGTTCTCGCGACGTCTCCCGACGACTCGGTCCGAAACGGAGCCGGAGCGCTCGAAACGGCCCGGCGTGCGATGGCTCTATCGCGAAGTGACGATCCCGAGTTGCTGGATGCGATCGCTGCCGCATACGCAGATAACGGCTTTTTGCGGATGCGGTGCGAAACGGCCAGGCAGGCACTGGACGCCGCAATTCAGCAAAACCCTACGCAATTAGCAGCCGCGCTGCGCACACGTCTCACGCTGTACGAATCGGGAGTTACCTTCCGGGAAGGGCGTCCGTGAAGGACTTCCGAGCTAGGTTAGAATATGATCTTTCCCACTAGCTGCATGTTGAACGGCTCGCCCGGTCCAAGTCCCGGAGCCCCGTTGAAGTCGCCGATGGTATCGCCCAAATAACCGTTCGATCCAACGGATCCCGCTCCGCTCGCCAGATTCTTCCGGTTGAACACGTTGAACATTTCCGCGCGAAGCTGTAGCTTCAGGCGTTCGCCAATCGAAATGTTCTTGATTACCGACAGGTCCACATCGGCGAAGCCCGGACCCGTGAACAGATTGCGGGAAAGATCGCCGTCCGGGTTCGTGGTGCCGGGGCAGCCCGCCGTNNATTCACCCAGGGCTCGCCAACTCCCGGGATGAACGTGTGGGAAACGCCCGCGAACGGATTGGCAATAATGTCCAGCCCAGGGCGTTGCGTCCCGGCGTCCAAGTTGAACGGCTGTCCGCTGTGGAACGAGAACAGGCTGCTCAACTGCCAGCCGTGCGTGAGCCACTTCGGACCGTGCGAGGAACCCGGTATTTCGTAAGTCAAGAAGGTCGTAAAATTCAGGCGCGTATCGAAATCACTGCTCCCGAATTCCTGGGCCAGGTTGAAGCTGTCCAATGGGATAACGCCGCGGTACTCGGTCACGTCGTCCAAAGCGTGCGCCCATGTGAACGCGAACTGCGCGGTCACCCCATGCCACGATCTGACCTTGAGAGTGCTCTGCAGCGCATTGTAGTTTGAGTTGCCTATGCCGTTCAGTTGGTACACCGAGCCGATGTTCGGATATTGCGCGTCGAAGCCGCCGTTCTGATTAAGATTCAGCATCACCGACAGCTTGCGCCCTACGCTGCCGACATAGCCGACCTGCCATACCAGGGCGTTGCCGAAGCCCTTCTCGATATTCAAGCTGTAATTGAAGAAGTAAGGCGTCCGGAAATCCTGGTTGACCGAGTATACGTTGTAAGTGTTCGTGCCGCAGCCGCTGAGCGTCGGGCATGTAGTAACTCCCGGAAAGATGTACTGGCCCGTTTGCCAGGTAAACGGCGTAGTGATGCTGTAGTTGTCGACCGGCTTTGGCCCTATCGGATTGTCCTGTAAGCCATCGGCGCCATTCCCACGGTAATCCAGAAAAGGATTCATGTTGATTTGGTCGTAGAACAGCCCGATTCCGCCGCGCACCACCAGGTCGTTCTTCGACCCCGGCTGGTAGGCGAAGCCGACGCGCGGTCCGAAATTGTTTCTGTCGGGCGGGAAGATGCTGCTAATGCCATTGCCCTGAATCTTCAACCCCTCCCCTGGAATAAAGACCGCGAGGTCCTGGTTGGTACTATACAGCGGTCCGATATAGTCGTACCGTAGTCCTAGATTCACATTGAGGTTACGAGTCACCTGCCAGTTGTCCTGGGCGAAGAAATCGAAGCTGTTGACCCGCACAAAGCGTTCCGGATCCCCTACCGCGATGTCCGCCGAGGCTACATTGCCGGCCAGAAAATCGGCCAACGAATTGAATGAGAAGCTGCCGAGCGACCGCCGGTGATAGAACTCATCCACCCGGCCTTGCCGCACCTCGGCGCCGAAACGGAACTGGTGCTTTCCCGAAACGTAGGAAACGATATCCGTCAGATGTCCGGTAACATCGTTGCGGCCCTCCGGAGGCGTGATTCCAACCTGATCGAAGCCGGCAATTTCAATATTTGGCGCACCCATGATCGGGTTCCCGTGAATGGTGGCATCCGGGCTTAGATACAGGCCCAGCGCCTGCGTATTGAAGCTATTGTTCGAGTCGTGGAATACCTGGTTGAAATAACGGTTCCTGTCCCAAAAGTG
>PKYZ01000251.1:19797-43637 GCA_003132865.1 Bryobacterales bacterium | reverse complement strand
CCTGGATCAATTGCCAAGCCCGGTGCATCAGCTCGTGAGTCAGCTTCTCGACGTAATACGAGCCGCCCCACGGATCGACGACTTTGGTGATCCCGGTCTCCTCCTGCAGGTAGATCTGCGTATTGCGAGCGATGCGCGCGGAAAAATCGGTGGGCAGCGCCAGGGCTTCATCGAGCGCGTTGGTGTGCAGCGATTGCGTGTGGCCCAGCGCGGCGGCCAGCGCTTCGACCGAGGTGCGCACGATGTTGTTGAACGGATCCTGCGCGGTCAGGCTCCAGCCGGAAGTCTGGCAATGCGTGCGCAGCACCATGGACTTCGGATTTTTCGGATTCAACTGTTTCACCAGCTTGGCCCACAGCACGCGCGCGGCGCGCATTTTGGCGATCTCCATGAAGTGGTGCATGCCGATGCCCCAGAAAAAGGAGATGCGCGGGGCGAAGCTGTCGATATCCAGACCCGCGCGAATGCCCGTGCGCAGGTATTCCAGGCCGTCGGCCAGCGTGTAGGCCAGTTCCAGATCGGCCGTGGCACCGGCTTCCTGCATGTGATAGCCGCTCACGCTGATGCAGTTGAATTTCGGCATCTTCTCCGAGGTGTAGCGGAAGATATCGCCGATGATCCGCATGGAGCCTTCCGGCGGATAGATATACGTATTGCGGACCATGAACTCTTTAAGGATATCGTTCTGGATGGTGCCGCTGAGCTTTTCCGGAGACACGCCCTGCTCTTCGGCCGCCACGATGTAGAACGCCATGATGGGCAGCACGGCGCCGTTCATGGTCATCGACACCGACATCTGGTCGAGGGGAATCTGGTCGAAGAGGATCTTCATGTCCAGCACGGAGTCGATGGCCACGCCGGCCTTGCCTACGTCGCCGACCACACGCTCGTGGTCCGAATCGTAGCCGCGGTGGGTGGGCAGATCGAAGGCCACCGAGAGGCCTTTCTGGCCCGCCGCCAGATTGCGCCGGTAGAAGGCGTTGGATTCCTCGGCTGTGGAGAAGCCCGCGTACTGGCGAACGGTCCAGGGTTGGCGGGCGTACATGGTGGAATAGGGGCCGCGCAGATAAGGCGGCAGACCGGCGGCGTAGGCCAGGTGCTCCATGCCCTCCAGGTCCGCGCGCGTGTACCAGGGTTGGACGGCGAAGTGCTCCGGCGCGAACCATTCGGAGCCGGAGGATGCCCCTTCCGCTTGTGGCGCGTGCGGCGCGGCGGGCGCGGGCTTGTAATCGATTTTGGAGAAATCGGGACGCATGGCTAGTCTCTCACCCCCAGGCGCTCCTGCCAGGCGCGCAGGACTTCGGCCGCATTGCTGCGAACGTGCACGAAATCCGCGACGCCGGCCTGCTTCAATTGCTCGATGGATTCGGCGGGATTGCCGGCCACAATCACCGGCGTGGCTTTGCCGGCATCGCGCAGTTGCCGAATCAGGCGCGGCGCGAGGGCGGCGTACTCGGGATCAGCGCTGCACAGCACCACCGCGTCCGGATCGCCGGTGAGCGCATCGGCGATTTGAATTTCGAATCCCGCGCAGCCGAAGAAGTTCGTGATGAAGCCGGAGCGGGCTTTGCGCATCTTCAAATCGCCGGCTTCGAGCAGCAGGAACCGCGGCGTGTGGCCAGTGCGGGCGGCATACCGCTCGGTGCGCAGGCGGATCTCTTCGAAGATGCGCGCGGCGCGCGGCGCGGAATCCTGGCGCTGGATCTTGGGCAGCATGCGCTCCTGAAGATTGGGATACTGGTTCGTCCCCACAATGGCCGTCCGGCGCGCGCCGACGGCCGCCTCGCGGTCCGCGCGCGATTTGGCGATGTCGCGCTCCAGCGCGCCGGATTCGGAATATTTCAGGAACCCGCCCGCCGCTTCGATTTGCTGAAACAGCTTCCAGGCTTCGCGGGCGAGGGAATCGGTGAGGACTTCCAGGTAATACGAGCCGCCCGCCGGATCCACGGAGCGATCCAGCCAGGCTTCCTGCTTCAGGATCAATTGGGTGTTGCGCGCCAAGCGGCTCGCGGACTCGTCCGGCGCGCGATAGGCTTCGTCGAAGGCTTCCACTTGCAGCGAATCCGCGCCGCCGACAGCCGCGGCCATGGCTTCGGTGGTGGAGCGCAGCAGGTTCAAGTGTGGGTCGTAGATGGTTTTCGTCCAGTGCGAGGTGCGCGCGTAGATGGTCATCTTGGCGGCATCGGCATGGGCGGGCTGGAAGCTGGCCACAGCGCGGGCCCACACCGTGCGAGCGGCGCGCAGCTTGGCGATTTCGAGGAAGTAGTTGGATCCGATGGCGAACGAAAACGCCAGGGCTTGCGCCGCTTCGTCCGGCGTCAGTCCGCGATCCGTGAGCTTCGAGACGATCTCGACTCCTTCGGCAAGCGCGAATCCGAGTTCCTGGACGGTGGTAGAGCCGGCTTCGGAGAAGCGGTGGGCGCGGATGGTGACGGGGCGAAACTGCGGCGTGCGGGCCGCGCGGATGAGCTTGGCGGCGCGGTCAAGGTCCGCCAGTGGCTCATAGTCGACGGACCCACTAGCGACCGGCCGCCGGGCCAGCGCTTCGAGCACTTCGGCCGCCCGCTCGCCGGCTTCGAAGTGAACGCCTGAGCGGGGGAGCGTTTCCAAAACCTCGTCGATATTCTGTTCGCCAACCACGAAGCAAATCTCATCCGCGCCCGCATCCAGCGCGGCGCGTGCGGCTGGGGCATCGTGAACCACCGCCCGGATGCGCCACGCATTGTTGCCGCGCGTGCCGCGGGTATAGGGAAACTCGCCCGGCGCGGAATCCAAATATTCCAGCCCGCGCAAATCTTCCGCCCGATAGTAGAGCTGGGTCTTGGGAGCGGCGCCTTTTAGGTCCCTGCGCACCACCTCGTCCCACTGCTCGGTCGAAACCGGCGGAAACTCCGCTAACGTTAGATTCTCAGTCATGCGGCGGGGTCCTGCACGATCTCGATCAACACGCCCAGCGATTTCGGATGCACGAAAAACACGGTGGTGCCGCGCGATCCGGGGCGCGGCGCTTTGTCGATCAACTGGAAACCGGCCTCCTTCATATATTGAAACGCGATTTGGGCGTTGCGGACGCGAAATGCCACGTGGGCCAGACCGCCGCGTCCGCCGTTCTTGTCGATCAGCTTCTGCACCGGCGAATCGGGGCTCAGCGGCTCCAGCAATTGCACGAGGTTGGGGCCGTCCCCGACACGCAGCAGCGCCTCGCGCACCTGGTCGCCGCCGTAGACTTCCTCGCGATGGATCTCCCGGAAGCCGAGCAGCCCATACGTCTTCACCTGCGCATCCAGTTCGCCTTGGCGCACCGCGATGGCCACGTGGTCCACGAACTGAAAACCAGGAACATTAGATAGATCTTCACTCATAACTATTCGAATTCGACCAGGACCTGCCCGACCTGCACGCCGTCGCCCACGTTGGCATTGATGGCTTTGACCTTGCCGGCCACCGGCGAGGTGATGTTGGTCTCCATCTTCATGGCCTCCAGCACCAGCACCGGATCGTTGGCCTGGATCTGCTGGCCGGGTTGGGCATTCACGCGCACGACGATGCCCGCCACAGGGCTGCGGCAAACCTTATCTTCCGCCACATTGCTGTCCGGCGCGGCGGCCGGCCGCGGAGGTGGAGGTCCGGATGGCAGCGCGGTGGGCGCCGCCGGGATGTAGGCGTGCGCCGCGTTGGCCGGCGCGCGATCGTCTTCGGCTACCTCGACGTCCACTTCGTAAGTTTTTTGGTCAAGTGTGATTCGCAGCTTCATCGCCCGTGTATTACCCCCAGATTATGCGACGCCTGAACAAATACGCGGCCCTGTTGCGCCCATGCGTTGGATGGCGCGGTGCGTACCAGCCGCGCGCCGCGGATACGCGCCCGTTTCCCCAGGAATGCGGCGACGGCGGCGGTTAGGATCATGATCGTTTCGGGAGCGACTTCTTCCAATTGCTCCGGTTCCGGAGGTTTGGGCGCGGGCGCCGCCCTCAACGCCGGAGCGGGTTCGGGCGCCGGAGCGGCGTTCCCGTTCTTGCTCTCGATCAGCGATTCCAGACGCCGCACCTCACGCCGCACCATCCGGCGCGACGTGGCTGCGCCCGCTAACCAACCCGCCAAAATTCCCAGCGGCAAGAGTAATAAACCCATGAATCTGCCTTCCTTACAAGACCGCAAGCGACAGGCCGGGAGGCCTGTCCCACAAGTTACAGCGGCATCAGGCCGTGCTTCTTGGCCGGACGCAACTCGCGCTTGGTTTGCAAAGCTTCCAGCGCCATAGCCAAATAACGGCGCGTCTGCGCCGGCTCGATAATGTCATCCACCAGCCGCGCCCCGCCGGCCACGTATGGATTTGAAAACGTGTTGCGGTACAGGTCGATCAATTCTTTGCGGCGCTCCTTCTTAGCGTTCTTGTCGATGCCTTCGTTGATCTCTCTCCGGAAAACCACTTCGACTGCGCCTTCCGCGCCCATGACGGCGATTTCCGCGGTGGGCCACGCGACCACCCGATCCGCGCCCAGGTCCTTGCCGCACATCGCCAGGTACGCGCCGCCGTAGGCCTTGCGCACGATCACGGTCACCTTGGGCACGGTGGCGGCCGAGTATGCAAACAGCAGCTTCGCGCCATGCCGGATGATGCCGCCATACTCCTGCTGCACGCCAGGCATGAAGCCGGGCACGTCCACCAGGGTCAGCAGAGGAATGTTGAAGGCGTTGCAGAAACGTATGAACCGCGCAGCCTTGTCCGACGCATTGATATCCAGCGCGCCCGCCATCACGGAAGGCTGGTTCGCGATCACTCCCACCGTGCGGCCCGCGATACGGCCGAAGCCCACCAGGATGTTCTGCGCAAAGCTCAACTGCACTTCCAGAAAATCGCTTTGGTCGAGCAGCGCCGCGATCACGGAGCGCATGTCGTATGCCACCTTGCCCTCATCGGGCACCAGGGTGTTGAGGCTGGGATCGGGGTCGAGTGGCCCGTCGTACGCCAGCCGCGGCGGATCTTCCAGATTGTTCGAGGGCAAGAAACTGAGCAGGCGGCGGCAAATGAAGGCTGCCTCCTCATCGTTCTCAGCGATGAAGTGCACCACGCCAGAGTACGTCATCTGGGCCGCCGGACCGCCCAGTTCTTCAGGTGTGACTACTTCGCCGGTAACTTGTTTGATCACCGACGGCCCGGTAATAAACATCTGCGCGCCCTTGGTCTGGATGATGAAGTCCGTGAGCGCGGGACTGTAAGCCGCGCCGCCGGCGCACGGGCCGCAAATCAAAGACACCTGGGGCACCACGCCGGAGAGCATCACGTTCATGTAGAATACGCGCCCATAGCCCGCCAGGCTGTTGATGCCTTCCTGCACGCGCGCACCGCCCGAGTCGTTGATGAAGACGAACGGCGAGCCGGTCTTGAGCGAGTAGCGCATCATCTCGGCGACCTTTTCGCTATGGACTTCGCCGGCCGCGCCGCCACCTACGGTAAAGTCCTGGCTGGCCAGGTGGATGAGGCGGCCATCCACCGTGGCGGCGCCGGTGACAACACCATCGGCCGGCAATTCCTTGTCCGCCATGCCGAACAGTGTGGCGTGATGCCGCGCAAACAGGCCGATTTCCTGGAAGCTGGCGCCGTCGACCAGCCGGTCGATGCGTTCGCGGGCAGTAAGTTTGCCAGCCTGGTGCTGCTTCTCGATGCGTTCCTTACCGCCACCTTCCATCAGGCGGGCGCGTTTCTCGTCTAAGTCGTGAATCTTAGCTTCAATACCCATATTGATTTGTTCAGCGACTGGCATATTCATCCTCCAAATGTGGGGCAGGCCCTCAGCCTGCGGCGGCCTCTCAGGCCGCCCCTTTCGGCGCCAGTTTGCCGCCTTCTGCTATGTGGCGCAGCTCTGGCGGGCTGGGAGCCCGCCGCAGGCCAAGGGCCTGCCCCACAATTCCTCACGACGCCGGAGCCACGGTAACGTTATGCGACTTACCATTCAGGGTCACGACATACGACACCGGCTCCGTCAGTTGGCCCTGCGCCGGCGCGGACGCCGGTTTCGCGGCGGGCTTGGCGGGCGCTTTAGCCGGCTCCTTACTCAGATTCTTCGGTCCCTGGCTGCGCGCCGGGAAGAACTTAGGCGCTACTCCCGGGAACATGGCGTAAGTCAGAACGTCTTCGTCGCTGCCGTTGCATCCGTTCAACGCCAGAGCATCGGCGCGCAACTGATCCCACTCGGGACGCAACAAATCCGCCGGACGCCCGGAGATGGGCTCCTTCTTGGAGTGCTGGAGAGCCTTCTTAATTACCTCCGGGTTCTTCTCGCCGAGGGTACTCCCGTAATAACCCAGCATCAGGTCGGCGAATTCGCCGGTCATTACTTTGTAGCGTCCCATTAACACGTTAAACACAGCCTGCGTGCCGACAATCTGGCTGGAAGGCGTCACCAGCGGCGGATAGCCCGCATCGCGCCGCACACTGGGCACCTCCTCCAGCACTTCGTGCAGTTTGTCGCCCGCGCCCTGCTGCTTGAGCTGGCTTTCCATGTTGGAGATCATGCCGCCGGGGATCTGGCTGCGGAAAATGTCCGTATCCACGCCGTTGAAACCCGTGAGGAACTCGGCATAGCGCGGCCGGACCTTATTAAAGTAGTCGCGCACCTTGCGCACGCGCTCCAGGTCGACGACGGTGCGATAGCCGGTGCCTTCCAGCATCTCGATGAGGGATTCCGTCGGATTGTGGCCGGGGCCCAGGCTCAAGCTGCTGATGCTGGTATCCACGATGTCGCAGCCGGCTTCGATGGCTTTCATCAGGCTGACCAGCGTCACGCCGGTGGTAGCGTGCGTATGCACGTGCACCAGCGTTTCTTCCCCGCAGGCGGTCTTGATGCCCTCCACCAACTCGTAGGCCGGAGCGGGCTTCAGTAGTCCGGCCATATCCTTAATGCAGATGGAATTGCAGCCCAGATCCACGAGCTGCTCGGCCATGGTCACGAAGGCCGGAATGGTGTGCTCCGGGCTGATCGTGTAACAGATGGTGCCCTGGGCGTGTTTGCCGGTGGAGCGCACGGCTTTGAGCGAAGTCCGCAGATTCCGGATATCGTTGAGCGCGTCGAACACGCGGAACACGTCCATGCCGTTCTCGGCAGCCTTTTCCACAAAGCGCCGCACGACTTCGTCCTCATAGTGCCGGTAGCCCAGCAGGTTTTGGCCGCGCAGCAGCATTTGCAGACGCGAATTTGGCATCAGTTTGCGGAAGGTGCGCAAGCGCTCCCAGGGGTCTTCGTTCAAGAATCGAATGCAGGCGTCGAAGGTGGCGCCGCCCCAGCACTCGATGGACCAAAATCCCGCTTTATCAAGGTCTTCGCAAGCCGGCACAAGATCTTCCAGGGCCATGCGCGTGGCCATCAGGCTCTGATGGGCGTCGCGCAGAATAAGTTCGGTGATTTGGATAGTTCGTTCAGACATAGATTTTTCTCCGATGAGTTTGCGGGGGCTATAAGACTATTCTATCTGATTTTTCATTGTGGGGCAGGACTCCAGTNNCCCGCGCAGACCTGGAGGTCCGCCCCACTCGAGCGCGCAATGCGCTTACCATGAACGCATGCGACCCGTTCGGTATATTTCAGTCTTGCTGCTGGCCCTGTCCGCCATCCTTCCTTCCGCGCGCCTGGCACGCGCAGCGAAGCCTTCCCGGGAGTATCTGGTCTACTTCGGGACTTACACCGGCAAGGGCAGCAAGGGCATTTACGCCTGCCGCTTTCGTCCGTCCACCGGCAAGCTGACTCGGGTTGAACTGGCGGCGGAGACCGTCAACCCCTCGTTCCTGGCGGTGGATCCCGCGCAACATTACCTGTTCGCCGCAAACGAAATTGGAGATTATCAAGGTTCAAAGAGCGGTTCGGTCAGTTCGTTCGCCATCGACCGGCGCTCCGGGAAGCTTAGCGCGTTGAATACCGTGGCATCGCGCGGCGCGGACCCGTGTCATCTCACTGTGGACAAGGCCGGCAAACACGTGCTAGTAGCCAACTACACCGGCGGCAGTGTGGCTGTTCTGCCAGTCAAAGCGGATGGCATGCTGGGCGAAGCGTCGGACTTCGTGCAGCACCTCGGCTCCAGCGTGGATCCCAACCGGCAACACGAACCTCACGCGCACGACGTCGTGCTGACGCCTGACAACCGCTTCGCCGTGGTCGCCGACCTGGGGCTCGACAAACTGCTGGTCTATCGCTTCGATCTCGAGAAGGGCAAGCTCTTACCCAACGATCCGCCCTACGGCCGCGTGAAGCCGGGGTCCGGGCCGCGCCACTTCGCTTTGCATCCGAACGGGCGGTGGGCGTATCTCATCAGCGAAATGGGCAACACCATAACCGCGTTCGATTGGGATGGAGATAAGGGATCGTTCCACGAGCTGCAGACCATCTCCACGCTGCCCAAGGATTTCAAAGGCGAGAACAGCACGGCTGAACTAGCGGTGCACCCCACGGGCCGGTATCTCTACGGCTCCAACCGCGGCCACGATAGCATCGCGGTCTACGCCATCGACCCGGCTAAGGGGATGCTGACGTCGATCGAGGATGTCTCCACGCTGGGTAAAGAGCCGCGCAACTTCGCGCTCGATCCCACGGGCGCTTATCTGTTCGCCGCCAACCAGAATTCGAATACGGTGGTGGTGTTCCGGGTGAATTCGCGGAACGGCCGGCTGACGCCATCGGGAGAAAAGGTCGAGGTGATCTCGCCGGTGTGCGTGACGTTTGTGGCCGCGCAGTAGGGCTGTTCAGAGTATGATGTAGGAGGCGGGGAAACATGGATATAGAAGAGATCGTCAAGCGGCTCGAGGACGGCCTGATAGTGGCCGACCGCATTCAAGAGCGGCATTCTGCCGCTCTTGAATCGCACAAGCAATGGCTCGAAGATTTGACGCGGGTCGGGATGGAGCACCAGCGATGGATGGAGCGTCACGAACTGACCATGCAGGCCATCGACGAACGCCTGGAGCAGATCACCGTCAAGCTGGATCGCATTGCCGAGTTGATCTTCAAAGACCGCTCTTCAAACGGTCACGAATCGTGACGACCCACGGACCGGCGTTCAGGCCGACAGCGGTAAAACTTCCCGTTCGATCTGCTTCCTAAGCGCATCCTCAGCCACGGCCAAGTCGTATTTCGACTGAAGATTCATCCACATCTGGGCAGAAGTGCCGAAATAGCGGGCAAGCCGCAGCGCCGTATCGCCCGTAATGCCCCGCTGGCCTTTCAGGATGCCTCCAATCCGGTTCGCGGGAACGCGCAGAGCCAAAGCGACAGCGTTTGGCGTCAGACCGGCTTCGTTGAGCAAATCCTGCAAGACCTCGCCAGGATGAATGGGCGGCAACCTTCTCTCTTTTGTATGGGCCATGTCCACTGCCTCTTAATCTCTCTAGTGATAATCCACGATTTCCACGTCGTGTGCATCTCCATCACGCCAAGCGAAACAGATCCGGAACTGCCCCTAGCCCCCAGAGAACCTGAGCGAATAGGCTGTGCGAGTACGGATATGAAATGAAGTCGAGCGGAGTAATGCGAGTGATTCCAGGAACGATTCGCACCTGCTCCCATCCGAGCAGCAAGAAAACCGGCCAGAGCAAGTCCGCGAGCTGCGCGCCGATGAGTGTCCCAAG
Organism: Bryobacterales bacterium; assembly: GCA_003132865.1. The sequence goes on along the minus strand of PKYZ01000251.1, from coordinate 34,021 downwards.
GGAGGCTCGTGGCGCCGCTTTCTTCGCTCCTAATGCGACGGCAAAGTGGCCGAGGAACATGCCAGGTTGAATATACCACGCCGGATGCTGAACGGAAAGTCGAGAAACAGAGTCGGCAGTGAATCTGTGTGCCGATCTCGACATCTGATAGGGTGAAGCGACACGAGCGCATGAACCCGCGACCAATTTTGCATCTTGAAGGTGCTGCTGTCTTCGCTCTCACCTCCTGGCCTACCAATGGAGCCACGGCAGTTGGCTTCTGTTCGTCCTGCTCTTTCTTGTGCCCGATCTTTCCATGATTGGCTACGTCGTCAATGTTCGCTTGGGAGCGATCACATACAACACCGTCCACACGTATGTCGGCCCGCTCCTGCTGGCTGCTTACGCTTTCGGATTGGGCCACCAGAGGCTTTTGTGGCCTTCTCTAATCTGGATCGCTCATATAGGCCTTGATCGAATGCTTGGATTCGGATTGAAGTATCCTACCCGGTTCAAGGACACGAATCTGAACCCGGATCGTCACGCTCTTGGGCGGTTCAGTTCAACAGTCGCTCACGGGCGGTAACCAGTCCCACGCGGGGATCGGCTCCAAGCAACGAGAGAAGTCTAGCCGGAACCGCCTGCCCCACATCGCTTGGCGCGCCGGGGCCAGGGTTGGGGGTAGAGGGGTGGCGGGCTGCCTGGAAGGTTTTCAACTGGCGGAGAGAGCGGTCGATGGAGTGCTCGATGCCGCTTTCGTAGCGGGCGAGCTTGGCGAGGGAGTTGGGACCCTCACAATCGACGTCGAAGGCACGGGCCAAGAGGTCGCGTTCGTCCGGCAGGGCGGGCGGGGGCGGCACGGTCTCGGGTCTCGATTCGTGATTCTTTTGTGTTGGGCGTAGCTGCGTTGGAGGTTCCCGTCCCTTGCGGCGACCACCTGGAGGTGCTCCCGGTAGATGCCGGCTTCCATGGGGAAGATGCGGTCGAGGCGCCATTGATCGGCGGCGATGCGCAGGACCAGTTTCTCTTCGCCATCGCCGATGGGGCGGAAGCGGTCGAAGTGATCGTGGAGGAGGGTGAGGAAGTCTTCGGGATCCTCGTCCAGCAGGATGTGTTTGTTGGCACGCAGGCCGCGGAGGAGGCGATTGCGGCTGGATGCGGCCTTGCCTTCGGCGGTGCGTGGGCCGGTGGATTTTTGGGCGTTCCGGCGGTTGGCGTCGATCTGTGCCTCGGTGGGTGTGCGCGTTTGATTCGGATTTTTCATATTCGTAGTAGTGGGCGCGTATGGCCCGACCTCCGCTTTGATGTTAGGGGAGGGGCGGGGCGGATACGGGCGGCATTTTGCGCAAGTGATTGAGAGGAATGGGCGAGGAAATTTTGTGGGGCAGTGACTGGAAACCGGCCTTATGCCGAGTGCCGGATTATGCCGGGGGCTGTGGGACGGTTGTTTAGCGGCGGCGGGACCGTTTTGCCGGCCTTGCAATGGGGCAGGCCTCCTGGCCCCCGGCGTGGACTTTATGGCGNNCGTTGGAGGCTTGGCTTGGCAAGAACGGCGGGCGCAGAAGGGGCGGCTCATCTTGCGGATCGGTCGGTGTTGTCACTGCGGGGGGCGACTTTTTGGGCGTTAGGGGTGTGGTGGTGGGTGTGTTTGTCGCTCCAGATCCTTCAGGGAAGGGGGCTTACCAGGACCTATCCCTGGAAATGATACGTAAAACTCGGCGAATCGGCAGATTGACTCCGAGCGCCGGCCATCAGTGGTTGCATGGTGGATCTCGCAACAGGTATCCTGCGGGACGGTCAACTTTCCGGTTTGCGCGTGATTCGTCAAACTGACGTCCCGAGGACTTCACCGGACCGATCCGTGCCGGGAGCCAAATACATTTATAGTGCCGTCAAATGGACGCGAGGAGCTTTCAAACGGCCTGAAATTGCGTGCGGCGTTCGATATGCGCGGCGGTGCTAACCGCAGCTCCGACGGTGTCATAATGACAAAATGCTCGACGCCATTATGCAGGACGTTCGTTATGCGATTCGCGCTCTGCGCTCCAGCCCCGGATTCGCCGCCGTGGCGATCCTCTCGCTGGCGCTGGGAATCGGGGCTAACACCGCCATCTTCAGCCTGATCGATTCGCTGACTCTCAAGGCGCTGCCGGTCAGCCATCCCGAGCAACTGCTCCAGGTGACCATGGCCAAGGACGCGTATTTCACCTACGCGCAGGCGAACGTTGCGTCAGGTCAGTTTTTTGACACGCTTGGATTGCACGCCGTGAGCCATCTCGGCGCTTGGCCTGCTGGTGGGCGGTATCGGCGTGATGAATATCCTGCTGGTCAGCGTGACCGAGCGGACGCGCGAGATCGGCGTTCGCAAAGCCGTCGGCGCCCGCCGCCGCGATATCGTCCTGCAGTTTTTGAGCGAAGCGGTGACACTCACGGGAGCCGGCGGGCTGATCGGTATCGTATTCTCCGTTCTGGTGACACTGCTGGTGAGTGCGATTTTCCCGAGCCTCCCTTGCCAGGTGCCCGGCTGGCCGTAGCGACGGCCTTCAGCGTCTCGGTTGCCGTGGGCCTGTTTTTCGGAGTGTGGCCGGCTGTCACCGCCTCGCGCCTGGACCCGGTGGAAGCGTTGCAGTATGAGTGAGAAGGCAGAAGGCAGAAGACAGACGACTCCTGACTTCTGCTTTTCTTATTCCGCCTTCGAATAGTAGTACGTGTACTTGCTGTACAACTCCGAGGCGCGCGCGCCATTGGCCACGATGCCGAGCACATTGTTCTCGCACAGCGACTGCATCGCGCGGGTCACATTGTCGAACGTGGTGGAGCCGATCTTGACCACCAGAATCGTGCCGTCGGCCAGCGTCGAAAGCAGGTTCGCATCCGCCGAAAACAGCAGCGGCGGCGTGTCGAAGATGGCCCACGTAAACACCTTGGGCAACTCTTCGAACAGTATCTTAGCCTGCCGGGTATTGAGCAGCTCCAGCGGGTTTTTGACGGGCGTACCGGCGGGCAGCACATACAAATTCATACCGGCCACTCTGCGCAGCGCGCTGGAAAGCGGCACTTCACCCATCAGGTAATCCGTGAGGCCGGGGGCGCGATCTATTTGGAACAGATTGTGAATCAGCGGCCGGCGCAAGTCGAAGTCTCCGAGCAGCACCCGGTTTTCGGTCAAATGCGACTCGGCCAGAGCCAGGTTCACGGCGGTGAAGGTCTTGCCCTCGGCGGGCGATGGGCTGCTGATCACGACGGAGTGCAGCGGTTGCAACGTCTGCAGGTGATTCAGACGTGTGCGCAGAGTCCGGAATTCCTCCGCCGGGGTTTCATGCGAACGTTGCAGATCGAGCAGGTGCGACTCCGGCGCGGGTTGGAAGGCAACTTCCGGCACATTTTCCAGGATGACCGGGTGCAGTCCACCAGGCGCGAAGTCCTCGACAGCCACTCGCGCCGCCCCATTCTCCGTTGCCCGCGCCGGACCCTGGTGGTCAAGGACCGGCGGCGGTGCGGCCGGGGCATTTCCGCTTTCCAAATTCAGGACACCGGCCTGTTCGGCGCGGCGCAAGGCATCATGTACTCGGCTCATCTTCTTCCTAACTCTTACCAAAATAGTAGTAATACATCGAACCGCTCATAGCGATGGTGCCTATGATGATGGCAGTGGACCAGCCCAGCCAGAACAGGCGCCGCTTGCGGCGCACCAGCAGCGCGTTCTCCAACAGCGGGATGCTGCTCAGCACCGGCAAGTTGGTGTACGCGCGGACGTCTTTCAGATTCTTCAAAGAGGTGTCCTTCATCTCCTTGGCGCCCGCCATAAACACGCCGAAAAATAGGCCCAGGCCTATGCCGGCCGCGGCCATCATCAGGCGATTGGGCTCACTGGCCTGCTCGGGCAGAGAGGGCGCGTCCAGGGTTTCCAGGTTCTCGCCAGCCTTACGCTCTTCCAGAGTGCTGGAGGTTTCCGAGATCTCCCTCTTCTTGGCCTTCTCCTCGTAGTCCGCATGGGCGACGGTGTAATCGCGCACCAAACTCTGGTATTTTTCCTCGTTGATGGGAATGGTTTCGATGCGCGCCCGGTAAGCGGCGATTGCCACTTGCAGTTCCTTCAGTTGCTTGGCACGTTCTTCCATCTCCATATTGCGCGCTTGGATCTGGGCCTTCACGCTGGTCTTCTGTAACGTCAGGCTCTCCAGGGACTGGGCCATCTGCGGATTCGTTACTTTCTTGGGCGCGCCAGCCTTGGCCGCGGCGTTAACCTCATCCTTTTCGAGATCGTCCCGCTGCTTTTTGAGCACACCCAGCTTGGCCTCCAGGCTGCGAATGTCCGGATGGTCCTCTCTATAGGTTTGGCGCGCCGCCGCCAGCAGAGTATCCAATTCCATGTTCCTGTTGTCCAGTTGGATGATGCGCTGGTTCTTCACGGCCTCACCGCTGGCCGTCTGCTCCAGGTTGGAGCCGATAAAAGTTGACTGATGCTCCAGATTCTGGAGGTTGGTCTCCAGCAGCATCTTTTCTTGGGCGTCCCGATTGATGCTCTCATTGAGGCTCTGCTGCTGCAGCTCCAGGGCGCTGACCGCCTGCAGGTTCGATTGCAACTGGTCGGGAAGGCGGCCGGCGTTCTGCATCTTGAACTTGGCAATTTCCCCGTCCAGCCGGTCGAGGTTCTCCTTGGCTGCCTTGAGCTGATCGCTCAAAAACAGCGTGGTCGTGTTGGCTTGCTGGCGAAGCTGATTGTTGGTCTCTTCGGTGAACTTGGATACCAATTCCCGCACCACGGCCTGCGCCTTGTACCGGTCTGAGTAAGAGAAGCTGATCGAAAAAGCCGAGGCGAACTTCTGTTGGGCCTGCGCGGTGCCCGTTTCCACAATCTTAATATTGATGGCCCTGCGCATCTGCTCGATGACGTCTTCCATGGGCTTGCGCAGGCGTTCCTTCGGATACAGGTTGAGGGAGGACCGCTGAATCAGCTCCTGGAGTTGCGTGCGGCTCTCGATCTGTTGCTGCATGGCCAGCAGCCGTTCCGCCATCTGCGTGCTGATGTTGCTGGGCACCAGGCGCTCGGAAATCTGTTGCGGCGTGATGCGCATCACCGCCGTGGAAACGAAGGTATCCGGCCACAGAAACGCCACCACCACGGCGATGACCAACCCGGCGAAGGTGGGTCCCACAATCCAGGAACGATAGCGCCGCAGAATATCGATATAGTCCTCGATATCCGGCGGGCGGCGGGAAACACTGACATATCCTTGCTGGGGTACCATAAGTCTGAAAAGCTCTCCTTCTTAAAATCGGCGGCTCGCCCGGATTTCTACACAGCGCATGTCATGGCACGATGATCTGGTCGCCAGGCTTCACCAGGATGTTCTGCTCCATCTTCTTGCCCTTGGTGACCTCGCGGTAGTTGAACTTCAGCCGTTCGGCGCCGCGCAGAATGACGATTTTCTTGGTGTTGGCAAAATCGCGAAAGCCGCCCGCATTGACCAGCGCCTCCAATACCGTGGTATCGATGACCAGCGGGAAAGAACCCGCCCTGTTGACTTCGCCCTGGATGTAGTATTTCTTGCTGTTGACCTTTTCCACCCCGACCGTCACTTCGGGATGCACCATGATCTTTTGCAGGCTTTCGGCGATATTGGCGCTCAATTTCTCCGGAGTCAGGCCGGCTGCCTGGATTTCCCCGACCAGGGGAACGGAGACTTTGCCGTCCGGACGCACCACAAACATGCCCGAGTTTTCCGGCTCGTGCCAGACCCGGATGGAAATGACGTCCTCGGCGCCGATGATGTAGGCCTTCGGATCCACCGGCGCTCCGGCGGTGGCAGGCTTGGCGTCCGCAGCCGGTTCCGTGGCTGCTTTCGCCGGCTCGGGCTTGTCAGGAACAGTTTGGGCCGCCGGAGGTTGCCGCTCCGGTGCAGGCTGCTGAGCGGCCAGCATGCCGCATAAGCCCAAGACCAGCACAGCAGGCACTTTAATGACATTACGCATTCATATTTAGTTTACAGCAATCGCCGCCACCGCTGACAACTTCTTCCTATGGATCTGTTTGGTACGGAACCGTGCAGCCGCGGCCCCGGAGACCCCCGCCCTGGTCGAATGCCCCTCGGCTGCGCTGTAATAGAGGTGATGATTTCAATCTTCCTGATGGCTGCCCTAATGGCGGCGCCCGGCGCGCTGGAGAGCGCCCGCGACCGGCAGGACCGGGCCGCGCTCGAAAAACAGATCTCCGAGCTTTCGGCGGCCGCGCAAAAAGCGCCCCACGATGCCGATGCGCAATACCGCGTGGCGCTGGCCGCTTCGTATCTGGCCGAAGTCTCGCTGGAATTGCGCGATAAGAGTCAAGCCGAGCGCGTGGCAGAATCGGGCATTCAGGCAGCCGAGCGCGCCATCGCCATCAACTCCAAGAGTGCCGAATACTATCGCGTGCTGGGCACGCTCTGCGGGCAGGTGGTTCCGGCTAACCTGCTCTCCGCGTTCTCCTACGGCAAGCGCGCCCGCGAGGCCATCGACAAGGCGCTGGAACTCGATCCGAAATCCTCGCAGGCGTACCTGGCCCGCGGCGTCGGGAACTACTATCTGCCGGATGCGCTAGGCGGCGGTGCGTCGCTGGCCATCCCGGATTTTCGGAAGGCCGCCGACCTGGACCCGGCCTCCGCGGAAGCCTGCTTATGGCTGGGGCTGGCCTTGCGCAAAGAGCATCATAATGCCGACGCCCGCCAGGCGTTTGAGAAGGCGATGCGCCTGGATCCCGCGCGCGTCTGGATCAAACAGCAGTTGGAGAAGACGCCCGCGCAATGAAGAACCTCGCGCTGGCGGCGGGGATTCTGGCGATCGCCGCGCTCACTTGGGTTCGGTTTCCGGGCCACACCTGGCTTCAACAGGATACCCAGATCTACGTCCCTATCCTGGAGCATCTGCGCGACCCGGCGGTGCTGCGGCGCGACATGCTGGTGGAGCGCCCGCACGTTTCCTTCACGCTGTACGACGAGACCGCGCGGTCGCTCGCCCGCGTCACCGGCCTGGGCTTTCGCGAAGTGCTCGAAGGCGAGCAGATCGTTACGCGCGCGCTGGGAATTTGGGGCCTGTATCTGATGGCCGCCGCGCTGGGGCTCTCGGCGCCGGCCTCGCTGCTGGTGGCGGGGATCGTCTCTCTGGGCGCGACCATTGCCGGCCCGGCCGTGCTCTCGATCGAGATCGAGCCGGACCCCCGCGGCTTCGCCGTGCCGCTGCTGCTTCTGGCGATCGGACTGATCGCGCACGGCTGGGACTTGGCGGCCGGAATCGCCGGTTCGGTGGCCTTTCTGATGCATCCGCCGACGGTGATTCCGTTCTGGGGCGTGTACTTTGTGCTGGCAGTGATGTGCCGCAGGTTGCCGCGCCGCAGGTTCCTGGCTTTTGTGCCGCTGGCGGCCGCGTGCATCGTGCTGGCGGTCGCGGCCCGCTTTCAGGAGGGCGCCAGCGAAGCGCAGCTATTTTTTTCGGGGATCCCTCCGTCGATTGAAAGCCTGCAACGCCTGCGCGCGCCGTATTCGTGGATCTCCGAGTGGTGGCGCGATTGGTTGCCGCACTATCTCTTCTTGTACGCCGCATCGCTCGTGGCGTATGCGCGGCTGCGCAAAAGGGCGCCGCTCGATCTGCGATTCTTCCTGATCGGCTTGCCGCTGGTGGGCATCCTGAGCGTGCCGGCTTCCTACGTCTTGCTGGAAAAGGTGAATTGGGTGCTGCTGCCGCAGGTGCAGCCGATGCGCGCGCTGTTGTTCGTCACCGTCATCGCGGAGTTCTCCGCGGCCGCGGCGGGGATCGTGGCCGCGCAAGCGCGGCGCTCCGTGGAAGCTTTCGTATGGTTGGCGCTGGTGTACCTGGTGCCGTTGAACACCAGCGTCACCGTAATGCCCACTTGGAACCGCGCATTGGCGGCCGCGCTGCTGGCGGCCGGCGCCAGCCTCGCCGCATTCGCCGAAGCGCGCAAATTCCGATGGAGCGCGGCGGCGATGGCAGGCGTGGCGATGGCTGGGTTCTTCCTGGTCCCCACCCTCGGCGGCGTGAGCACCCATCCGCGCCTGCACACGCCGGAGTTGGCGCAGCTCTCGGCCTGGGCGCGCGCATCCACGCCGCGCGACGCGGTGTTTTTGTTCGCCGATGCGGGCAAGCAATTGCAACCGGGCATCTTCCGCAGCGAGGCTCTGCGTGCCGTTTACGTGGATTGGAAAGGCGGCGGGCAGGTCAACTATCTGATGGACCTCGGCGAGCAGTGGTGGGCGCGCTGGCAGCAGGTTCTTGCCACCCCGTTCGACCCGCGGAACGTAGCGCGGTACGGCCCGCTAGGTATCGACTACATCGTGCTGTCGCCCCGCAGCCGGCTGCCCGACCGCGCGCCAGTGTTTGAAAATGGGGGGTATCTGGTGTATGCGTTATAATGGCCACTCGAGTGACTCTGCCGATCGCACTAAAACGGGAACTCTTTTCTGTCCTCACCAATGATGTGCGGCGCCAGATCGAGAAGCGCGGACTGAGTGAGGCAGAGATCGTGGCGGATTTCGATTCGTGGCGCAAGAGCAAGCGTGAGACTTGCCGCCGACGCTAACTTACATCCGCTCAAGGGCAACTGTTTTGCGTTATCATTACGTTATCATAGAGACGCAGGATGATAACATGATCCGCACACAGGTCAGCCTGGACGAAGAAGAATACAAACTCGCCAAGAAAGAGGCGCGCGCCCTAGGGATTTCCGTGGCTGAATTCGTGCGCCGCGCGATTCGCCAGACGCTTCCGCCGGCTGATGGCGCTCCCTGGATGCGATACGCTGGCTTCGTCGAATCCGGCGATCCTCGCTCCGGCCAATCCGTGGACGATGTCGTCTATGGTGCGAAAGACTGAGTGCTACGTCGACACGTCCGCTCCGGTCGCCTTTCTCGACCGCTCAGACAGCCATCATCCACTTTTCCGCAGGCTATTCTCGGATCCGCCGCCCCTGATTACCTCGGCGCTGGTTGTCGCTGAAGGGCACGGGTGGTTCTTGCGGCGCTATGATTACTTTCGCGCGGTGCAGTTCCTGGCCTTCGTTCAGGACCTTCCGGCGCTCGAAATCCAAGGGTTCGACGCCCATGAGCTTTCGAAGGCAGTGGCGATTGTCAAGAAATTCGCAGATCAGAGGTTGACACTGGCGGATGCCCACGGGCTGTCGATCATGCGCGACCGGCGGACCGCGGCCTGCTGGTCCACGGACCGCCACTTGGGATTAACAGGCGTGCGGCTGGTCGTGTGAGCCGCCGCTTTATCCCCTCACCCGTGACGACTCCCGAACCACCAGCCGGCACTTGCAGCAGGGCGACCCCGGTATCGCGTGCGGACGCGGGCGTCCGTCCTACTTCGGTGGGCTTGCGCATTGTCAAGAGGATTAGCCATGAGAGGACGCTAAAACAATCGCTCCTGGCGCTTCAATGTCCCGAACGAGCCCAAATTCGCCACCGCGAAGGCAAACCGGTACTGATTTTCGTTCCGCGTGCCGAAATCCAAGCGTGCGAACTGTACGCTGAACCCGCAGCAGTCGGTGTTGTAAGTGGCCTGCATAATGGCGTACTCCAGGATGCCCTGCTTGTAATCGTAAATGGCCACAACCGCCGCGTTCCAACCGCGCCGCGTCTGGTTGCCGACCCCGAAGCTGGCGCGCATCTGGTTCTCACTCGGCAGCAGGTATGACTCGCTGTGCGCTTCGTTATGCCCCACTGAAATGAAGTACCCGCCCTTCCGCCAGTCGGCGCTGGCGGTCGAGGCCACGATGCCATGGCGGGCCGGATCGTAATCCGTCCGCCATTCGAAGGAAATGTTCCACTTCGGCGTGGCGCGCAGGGCCGACACGATGGGCGAATATGTGCGCGGGCCATCCAAAAAAGTGAAGGGCGTCAGATCGAGCTGGCTCAACAGCACGTTGCGCTGTCCGGGAACGATCGCGCCCCCGAAAGTCGGATCGAAGTATCGCGCCTGCGACAATTCCCAACTGAAAATCTCCGTCACCTCGTCGCCGCGCTTGGCGTACAGCCGGTTGGTTAGCGAGAAAGTAACCTGGTTGGTGTTCGAAAGCAGATCGGTCTCATCGAAACGGATGATCTTGTTGAAGTCCTGCCCGATACCAGTGACGTATTCATAGGTAGCCCGCGACTCGATCACGTGCTTTAGCTTGTCTCCCAGCCAGCTCTTGCGATTGAAAACGCGCGCGAAGGAAGGCGCCACCAGGTCCAGTTTGAACTCGCGGGCGCTACGCAGGAAGTCCGCGGGAAGCACGCGCAGAAAGCCGAGCTCAAGCGGCCCTTGAGTCTCGCCGTAGAAGGTCTCGTCCAGCGTAAAGCTGGGGATCAGGTGAAAGTCGCCCAGGTGCAGCACCGCGGTGATCTGCGGCGCAAAGTCCATGCGGCTATTGAGCAGGCTGGTCTGATAGCGGCCCAGTAATTGGGTGTCGTTGCTGTATACCTGCTGACAAGACGACGGATTACTGTCGCAAAGAAAATCCGGCTGGCTGCGCGACAGCAGCCCGGCGCTGGAATCGAACGAGTACCACACCGGCAGACTGCCCGCCACTGGATGGTCGCGGCTCGAAAGATCTACCTCCGGCAGCTTCTTGATTACCACCGCATTGGTGTCCGTATACTGTTTTCCGCTGGGCTCGGTTTGGGTGATCTCCAGGCTGGTAAAATCCTCTTTGCGTTCGACGACCGTGTCCAGGGTGTATGTCGACCAGTCCTTGTTCAAGAACGCCACCGAGCTCACTTCGCTAAAGACAGCTTCGTTAAATGAATCGGAAAAGGCGTCGCGGAATAGAAATGAACTGAGGTAGTTGATCGACCCTCTGGCCGTCCAGCCATCGCCCAGATCGGCCTTGCCCGCCACCGAGAAAGTGTAACCGCCCTGCTTTTGCCCACGCGTGCCGTCGGAATTCAGCACGCCGCGATCCTGCACTCCGAAAAGAATGGCGTCGAAATCCGCCTTGTCGGTTGGCTTGCCGCGCAATTCCAGGTGGTGGGCGAACCCGCGCGCCGTATAATCCTGGACATGGTAAGTGGCGTCGTAACTGCGATTGATGGCCCAGAAGGCGCCCACGCCCAGCATGTAGCCTCGCGTGGAGCTGTGACCGATGTTGGGCATCAGGAGACCGGTGCGCCGCGGCCGTCTTTCGAGCGACTTATAAAAGAATGGCGTGTAGAAGAGCGGAAACTTGCGTAGAAGGAAAACAGAACGGTAAGCCTTGGCCGATTCTTGCCGCACGATGTCGAAGCGGGGCCCCTTCAGCCGCCACCATGGATTCGGGATGCGGCAATTGGTCAGGAATCCATCGTACAGAATGTAGTGTCCGTTCACGCGCTCCGCCCACTTTCCCTGGAAATAGTACGGATTGAGGCTGGTGAGCATGCCGGGGCGCGTGTCGATGCGCGGGGCGCTAGTGCCGCGCACGTCGTAGAACTTGCCCTCCTCCGTCTTGGTGTTGTATTCCACGTGGTCGGCCCAGATCTTCTCGTTGCGCTCGAACTGCTCGAAGTAAATATTCCCGCGCGCCTGCACGTCGCCGGTATCTTCGTTGTAATCGATCTCGTCGGCGCGGAAAAGCATGGAGACGTTCTCCATCTCCGCGTGTCCGCGCAGATGCCACACGTGCCCTTTGGCGTCTTGGTCCTTTGCATGCACGTCCCATTCGCCGACGGGCGGCGCGTTGGGACGCGGCTTATAGATGTGTTTATTGGGTTGCGCCACGGGGGCGCCCGTGGGCGGCGGAACCATTACCGAAGGCGGTGGAATCTGCCCGAACGCCGCCGCGCGCGTCAAAACCAGCGCCGCCAACGCGCCAAGGATGAAACTGTACGTAATACTCGAAGAAAGTGCGTGACAAATATCGCCGATTGTGTTACCAACATTGTGAGGGCGTGTGCACGGCTGAGGGCTCAATCGGCAAACGTACCACAGAGGGGCCTTGCTTTGCACCATAGAAGCATTCACCATGACTTGCAGTTATTGCCGTTACCTGAATTTAGACGACGACCGACGCTGCCGCCGTTGCGGCCGGCCGCAAAATGATGTCTATGCCACGGCCACCGCGGGCGCTTTGGCCGCCGTGCCGCAGCCTGCGCGCAGCGAGCCGCCGCGCGCGCCCGTGGTTTCGCGCCCGGCGCAGCCGTTCTCCGCTCCGCGCCAGGCCATGCTCTTCCAGGATCGGCCTTCCAGCAAGGTGATCCCGTTCGATGGAGTCTTCGAACCTCCGGCGCACCCGAAGCCCAAAACGGTGACCCGCACTTCCACGCGCGTGACACGCCGCCCCGGCGCGCCCAACGACGCACAGCCTTCGCTCGAATTCCTGCAGCCCGCCCCGCCGGCGCCGCGCAAGCTGTCGACCACCGTGGAGGCCGTCATCGATTGCGACGCCCCGGTAGCCGCTCCCATGCACCGGGCCTGCGCCGCCGCCTTCGATGGCAGCATGATCCTGATCGCCTGCGGACTCTTTCTCACAGTCTTCCATCTCCTGGGCGGCTCGTTCCCCTCCACCAAACCGGTGATCCTGATTATGGTCGCCGCCGCCGTATTGATCGCCATGTTCTATGGCTTCGTGTGGGTGTGCGCCGGTGGCCAGACCCCCGGCATGCGCGCTCTCCGCTTGACCCTCATCAACTTCGATGGCTACCAGCCCGACGGCACGTCGCGCTGGCTGCGCTACCTGGGCGCTTGCCTCGGTTATTGCGCCGGCGGCCTCGGCTTACTGTGGGCCCTGCTGGACGAGGAAAGCCTCGCCTGGCACGATCACATCTCCAAAACCTTCCCCACTTTTTACGGACCGGAAACCAGCTTCGTACGCCGGCGGTAGTTGGCGGTAATTCAAGATGAAAATTCAATTCGACGAAACCAACATGCTCTCCGGCGTAGCCGGCGAAGCCAACGGGATCTCCCGCTCCGAGATAGGCCAGCACCAAAAGCGCGCGCTGGATGCGCTGGCTTCATTCCGTAAGCAGAGCGAGGCGAATGAGCAGGGCTTCCCGCATTTGCCGTTCCAAACGGAAACCATCAAAGAAGTGCGCGCCTACGCCGACTCCGTGCGTGGCTCTTACGACACGGTGTGCCTGATAGGCATCGGTGGCAGCGCGCTCGGCGCATGGGCGCTGGATTGCGGCATCCGCGGTCCGCACCCGGTACAGGGGGCATTCTCATCCGCCCATCCGCGCCTGGTGATCCTGGACAACGTGGACCCCGCATTCACCAGCGCGGCGCTGGCCTCTATGAATCCCCGGAAGACGCTGGCCGTGGTGGTGGCCAAGTCCGGTTCCACCGCCGAAACCGTAGCCACTTTCCTGATCGTGCGCGACTGGCTGACGCAAGCGCTGAAAGCCAAAGCCGCCAGCCGCATCGCCGCCGTCACTTCCGCCGATCGCGGCGACCTACTGGAGTTGGCCAAGCGCGAGAACTATCGCACGTTTTACCTTCCGGGCAACGTCGGCGGACGATACAGCGTGCTCTCGGCCGTCGGACTTTTGCCCGGCGCTTTGATCGGCATCGATATCCGCAAGCTGACGCGCGGCGCGGCCACCATGACGCACCTGGCGTGGCAGCCCGACTTGGACGTCAACCTCCCGCTACGGGCGGCCCTGTGCCATTGGCTGTTGTGGACGCGCAAGAACAAGACCATCCAGGTGGCCTTCCCCTATTCCAACCACCTGTGGGGGACGGCTTTCTGGTTCCGGCAGCTTTGGGCCGAATCGCTAGGCAAAGCCAGGAACCGGGCGGGCGCCACCGTAAACACCGGCCAGACGCCGGTGGCTGCGCTGGGCACCACCGATCAGCACTCGCAGGTGCAGCTTTACATCGAAGGTCCTAACGACAAGGTGTTCACGTTCTGGGCCGTGGAGAAGTTTCCGGATGCCGGGCGTATTCCAAAAGAGCGTCTGAACCTGCCGGCTTTCGACGCCCTGGCCGGCCAATCGCTCGCCAAGCTGATTGACGCCGAGCGCCGCGCCACCGCCGCCGCCATGATCGAAGCCGGCCGCCCGAATTGCACGTTCACGTTGCAGAAGGTGGATGAGGAACACCTGGGCGCGTTTTTGCAGCTCATGGAGTTCGAGACCGCCTTCATGGGCGAACTGCTGGATATCAACGCTTTCGATCAGGAGGGCGTGGAGCTCGGCAAGAAGCTCACCTTCGGATTGATGGGACGGAAGGGCTACGAAGAGTATCGGGCGCAGTACGATGCGTATGAGAAGAAGCGGGCTGCGGCGCAGGCTGCTCC
>PKYZ01000251.1:0-19768 GCA_003132865.1 Bryobacterales bacterium | reverse complement strand
TTTGTGGACGCTGGCGAGCTTAATGTTTTCATAGCCGCGGATCAGGGCGGGCAGCGCTACGATCTCTTGCGCGAGGGGCAGGTTGTCGTGCGTCGCGCGATCCAGGCAGCCGCGCACGAGTTGCTCGTACCAGCCGATGAGCGCGCGCTCTTCGCGGCGCACTTCGGCGTAACCGAAAAGGTCGAACGGCGTGCCGCGAAGTCCTTTCAGCGATGCCAGCATGCGCAGCGGTCCGCGGAACCAACCGCCGAGCTTCAACTTCTTCTTCAGACCCATGGCGCGGAGCAGCGGCGGAAACAGGTTGTAGCCGATCGATTCCACCTGCTCCCACATGCCGCGNNCCTTGTAGGCCATCAGCTTGTAGAGATTGCGCGCGACGGCTTCGGCAAGCGCAGGCTGGCGGGCTTCGACTTCGCGCACGAACGCGGCGTAGCGTTCGGCATACGCGGCGTCTTGGTAGCGCGCGAGATCGGCGGTGCGGCGCTCGACCAGTCCGCGATCGTCGGCGCGCGGCGCGGGTGGAGCGATCAGCGACTCGACGGCTTGCGCGTCGTGATAATACTTGCGGCCCCACAAAAACGCCTGCACGTTGCGCTCGGCATCCACTTTGTTCAGCCGGATGGCTTCCTCAATGGCCGTCTCCGTAATCGGAATCAGGCCGCCCTGCCAGGCCGCGCCCAGCAAGAAGATGTTCACCGCCATGTGACTGGCGAACAGCCCTTCGGCCAGGCGCGATGCATCCAGAAACAAGTTGCGGTCCTTGCGCGTGTAGGTGTTGATCAGATCGACGACCGTCCCCGGACCGGCCAGCCGCAGGCCGCCGCGTATGGCGTCGCCCGTGGGCACTTCGGCCGTGTTCACGACGGCCACGGTGCGCGACGGCTGCGCGCGCTTCAGGTTATCGGCGCTGCCCGCGCCGAGCAGATCGAAGCCAAGCAGCAGGTCTGCGTTCCCGTAGCCGATCTTGGCCGACGCTTCGATGGGGTGCTCACTGAGAATTACGCTGGATACGACTGCACCTCCTTTCTGCGCCAGACCCGTTTGGTCGAGCGTGATCACCGAAAGCCCATCGATCCAAGCCGCCGTCGCCAGCAGCGCGTTCACCGTGACCACGCCGGTGCCGCCGATGCCCGGCATCAGGATCGAATAGCGCTCGCCGATCGCGACACGCTCGCGCGGCGGCGGCACTTCGGTCTCCGGCAGGTCTGGGAGCGGCCGGCGGCGCTGCCCCGTGCCAGGCTTCAGCTTCACGGTGACGAATGACGGGCAATCGCCCAGCACGCACGAATAGTCCTTATTGCACGACGACTGGTGGATACGCGTCTTAGGGCCGTATTCCGTTTCGATCGGATGCAGGCTCAGGCAATTGGACTGCGTCACGCAATCGCCGCAGCCCTCGCACACTTCTTCGTGGATCACGAAGCGCAGCGTGGGTTCCGCGAGCTTGCCGCGCGAGCGCAGGCGGCGCTTCTCGGCGGCGCACTGCTGGTCGTAAATGATGACGGTGACACCGGGCAGTTTCTCGAACTCACGCAGCACATCCGGCAAATCGTCGCGATCGCGCAGTTGGGCATTGGCGGCCAGTTTGACGCCTTGGTATTTCTCCAGGTCGTCGGTCAGCACCGCGATCCGGCGCACGCCATCGGCCGCCAGCTTGTGGGTCAGCTCGGGGACGGGCACGGCGCCCGCGGCCTGCTGGCCTCCGGTCATGGCCACCGCGCTGTTGTACAGGATCTTGTAAGTGATGTTGACGCCCGCCGCGATACAGGCTTCCACGGCCAGCGAGGCGGAATGAAAATAGGTGCCGTCGCCGACGTTCTGGAAAATGTGCGGCCGGTCGACGAACGGGGCCATGCCGATCCACGGCGCGCCCTCGCCGCCCATGTGGGTCAGGAACGTGTAGGCATGATGCGAGTGCTGAAGCTGCGCGGCCATGGCGTGGCAGCCGATGCCGCCGCCGGCCATCTGGCCCTCCAGCAGCAGGGTGGAGCGATTGTGCGGGCAGCCGGAGCAGAAGTTGGGACCGCGCGTTGGGACCATGCGGCGCTCGCGGGCGTCGATTTCGTCGAGGAGGGCGATGCGACCGCTCCCTGACGGTCGCAGCTCAGTAAGACTGGCCACGACTCGGGTGATGATTTCGGGGTCGAGTTCACCTGCGGCGGAGAACAGCGGCGCGGCGGTCTGATCGCCCTTACCGAGGATGGCGGGGCGATCGGGAGAATTGTACAGCGCCTCGCGTAACTGCAGTTCGAGGAAGCTGCGCTTTTCTTCGACCACCAGGATAGTCTGAAGCCCGCGCGCGAACTCGGCAGTGAAGCGCGGCTCCAGCGGGTAGGTCATCCCGAATTTGGCGATGCGGATGCCGGCGCGCGCCAGATCGTCGCGCTGGAGGCCGAGATCGGCGAGCGCCTGCATCAGATCGTAATACGCCTTGCCCGCGCTGGCGATGCCTAGCCACGCGCCGTCACCCGCGCCGAAGCTGCGGTTCACATTGTTGAGCCGGGCGAATTCGCGCGCGGCGTCGAGACGCCGGTAGAGCACCTCCGGCTCCAGCATCAGCGTGATCGGAATCAGCAGGCGCGCGTCGATCTTCTTCTCATAGCCTTGCGGAATGTGGATGGCGAGCCGCTCAGGATCGACGGCAACCGTGCCGCCGGCATCGCACACATTGGTCACCATCTTCATGGCCACCCACGCGCCGGAGAAGCGCGAGAGCGCGATGGCCAGCAGGCCGTAATCCAGCGTCTCCTGCGTGTTGCCCGGATAGAAGATGGGCATCGCGTGATTGTAGAAACTGAGATCGCTCTGGTGCGGGATGGTGGAGCTTTTGGAAACGTGATCGTCGCCGCCCAGCACCAGGGCCGCACAATTCTTGCCCGTGCCCGCGATGTTGGCGTGCCGGAAGATATCGCCAGACCGGTCCACGCCCGGCCCTTTGCCGTACCAGATGCCGAGCACGCCGTCGTAACGCGACTGCCCGAGTGAGTGATGAATCTGGCTGCCGAAAACGGCTGTGGCGGCCAGGTCTTCGTTGACGCCCGGCACGAAATGGATGCGGTGCTCGTCGAGCAGGCGCTTCACGCGCGCGAGGGCGAGGTCGTAGCCGCCCAGCGGCGAACCTTCGTATCCGGAGATGAAGGCGGCGGTGTTGAGACCGGCGCGGCGGTCGCGGCGCATCTGGTCCATGGGCAGACGCACCAGCGCCTGGATGCCCGTGAGGTAGACTGCGCCGTCTTCCTGCTCATATTTGGAGTCGAGCTTCATGGTGTGGGGCCGCGGCCCGGTGAGTGCGATGTCAAGTATTATAGCTCCTGATGCGGCACTATCTGGCTTTCGATCTGGGCGCGGAGAGCGGACGCGCGATGCTGGGCACGCTGGATGGCGGCCGCCTGACGGTGGAAGAACTGCATCGCTTCGCCAACACGCCGGTGCGCGTGTTCGACGCGCTGTACTGGGACACGTTGCGGCTGTGGCACGAGATCCAGCGCGGGCTGGCGATCGCGGGGCGAGAACGGAAGTTGCAGCTCGATGGCATCGGCATCGATACGTGGGGCGTGGACTTCGCCCTGCTGGGCGCAGACGGGGCGTTGGCCGATAATCCGCGGCACTATCGCGACGCGCGCACCAACGGCGTGATGGAGAAGGTGTTCAGCGTGGTGCCGCGCGCGGAGGTTTTCGCGCAGACCGGCATCCAGTTCATGCAGATCAATTCGCTATACCAATTCTATGCGCTGAAGCTGGCCGGGTCGCCCGCGCTCAAGGCCGCGCACACGCTGCTGTTCATGCCGGACCTGCTGAACTACTGGCTGACGGGCGTGGCGCGCGCGGAACTGACCATCGCCAGCACGTCGCAGTTTTACGATCCGCGCAAGAAGACGTGGGCGCGCGATCTGCTGGAGCGGCTGGGGCTGCCCACCGACATCCTGCCCGAGATTGTGGCGCCGGGGACGCGGCTGGGGCCGCTGCTGGATTCGGTGGCGGAGGCGGCGGGGCTGGGCGCCGTTCCGGTATACGCGACGGGATGCCACGATACGGCGTCGGCGGTGGCGGCGGTGCCGGCCGAGGGCGCGAACTGGTGTTACATCAGTTCGGGGACATGGTCGCTGATGGGGGCGGAGTTGGACGAGCCGGTGATCAACGAGCGGGTACTGGCGGAGAATCTGACCAACGAAATCGGCGCGGCGGGGAAGGTGCGGTTCCTGAAAAACATCGCGGGACTTTGGCTGCTGCAGGAGTGCCGGCGCGCGTGGGCGCTGGAGGGGGCCGAATACACCTACGAGGAACTGGTGCGGCTGGCGGGCGAGGCGGGGCCGGCGCGGGCGAGGATCGATCCGGACGCGTTCCTGGAGCCGGGCGGGATGCCGCGCAAGATCGCGGAGCACTGCCGGGCGCGGGGCCTCGAGCCGCCGGAGACGCCGGGCGAGTTCACGCGCACGATTCTGGAGAGCTTGGCGGAGCGGTATCGGCAGGTGCTGGAGAGTCTGGAGGCGCTGGCGGGGCGGCGGTTCGACGTTATACATATTGTGGGGGGCGGGTCGCGCAATGCGCTGCTGAACCAGTTGGTAGCGGATGCCACTGGGCGGACGGTGATTGCGGGGCCGAGCGAGGCGACGGCGATTGGGAATGTGCTGATCCAGGCGATTGGGGCGGGGGAGTNNTTTATGGGCGTGGCGGGGGCTAGCTAGGGCTGGGGGCTGGGGGTTTTTGCGGCGGTTGTGCGGGATTGGGCGGATTTGTGCATCCGGGGGCGCGGTTCGGGGTGCCTGTGAAATTGGACGAACAAAGCCGTTTCGCTTGAAATCAAAGGAGTTGGGTTGCGGTTGCGGTTGGATGTGGGGTGGCGGGCGAGGTCCTGATCGCTGCGACGAACGAAACCGGCATGGCCGACGGCGCTCGCCCATGGGGGATGGACGTGGGAGCGCGCATTGGCGCGGGCGATTCGCCTGAAGTTTTCTGCCGATCAAAGCCAATTTCCTATAAGGGTTTTATTGTCATTGTGTTACACGCCATTCACTGCGCCTCCGATCAAGTTTCCGGGGATTCTCGGTTAGAAACCGAATCCCGGCAAGGCGGCGGCTGCGCGCCAGGGGTTTCCCCGGCGCGTGTGGGGACGAATATTCGGATGTCAAAGACCGTGCGGAGATTTGGCCGTTGCGGGACGTCTTTGCGGCGAATGCGGGGGACCCCTTCCTGCCCGATGTAAGAGTAGCACGGCGGCGGCTGGGATTCGGTTGACCGGTTGGCGTTGGGCGTTTGTTTTCATGCGGTGCGAGGAAATGCGAGATGCGTCACCGCCGCCGTGGTGGTGCGCGATTGATAGTTCGTCGGTTTGAGGCTGCGCAGACGAGCCGTCCCACCGCGATTTGCAGTTCAGGCGGAGCGCCTGCCGGTGGCGCGGCTACTTGTAGCCGATCACGAGAGCAGGGGGAACGGCATTGAAGGTTGCAGGCGCCGTTTATGGGTCTATATTTCCTGGACGGGGATTTCACGGGACTGATTGCACGATCGGAAAGAGCTGCCAAACATCCTCAATTTCACGACCACTCGCTCCAGAGCCACCGTTTCGCTGAAGGGCGTAAGCCAAATTTTCAACTTGACGTGCGGACACATCTGTCCGAGAATGGAATCGTGAAGGGCGCCGAATTCGAGCGGCGAATACAGAAGCTGGCGCGGCGCATGCAGGTCGCTTGCCAGTTCTTGGCCGATAAGGGAAAGGGCTGTTGGCGAAGACGTGCCGGGATCTGAAGATCGATCCGCATGACCTGTGAGAGGTGAACCAATGTCCGCCTTTACGTATCCCGCAAGATTCACGGCCGGTGGCGACGGCCGCGTACTGGTCGAGTTCGTCGATCTTCCACGCGTCTCGACCGACGGCAAAGACGATCATGAGGCAATGGAAGAAGCCATGGATGCCCTCGGGTCGGATCTTTCGATCCGCTTGTCCCGCCGGGAAGAAATCCCAGCGCCCTCAGGGGCGAAGCGTGGTCAGCGCCTGGTGCCGGTGCCGCTTTGGCTCGCGCCGAAGCTGGCGCTCTACTTGGCGATACGCGACCGGAAAGTCAATAACTCCGAGCTGGCACGCCGCCTTGGAGTCCACGAGCGGGTGATCCGCCGGATGCTCGATCCCGTGCATGCGACGAAGGCAGATAAGATCCAGGCTGCCCTCGCGGCTCTAGGCAAACAGATGACCGTAGAGGTCCGCGACGCGGCCTGAAGGGGAGAAATCCGCGGCGCGGTTACCCATGGCGGCCCTGCAGCTGTTCGCACCCTTTGAGCAGACACCGCCGGTTACGCGGCCGGCGCGCCAACTGCCGCCGCCCGGCCTCTTGGTTTTCGGCTGGGTTGACGACTCCCAGAAGCTCCTGCCCTGGAGGGGAATCGCAGTCTTCTCCGGGGCGCAGCAGACCTCCGGCTACAGCAAAATCAACACTCTACCTCAAAGGCCATCTGCCTTCTCCCCATTCGTAGCTGCTTCGCTTTTCAATGGGCCGAGCAATTTGCCGCGGGCTCAAAATTAAGCAATATTAAATCTGTTAGAAAGCTCAATGGCCAACGACTACCTTAGCTGTGCGAGGGCCTGAACCCATATCGGGTGGAGACGTGAGCCAGGATTCTCTGTACGAACAGGCAGCGGACACCTACGGTTCTTCACTCGACCGGCTCGCGCGAGCTTATGAGCTTGATACCGAGGCGCGTCGTGACCTGCTCCAGGATATTCATCTACATCTCTGGCGTAGCTTCGCGTATTTCGACCTGCGATGTTCGCTGAGAACCTGGGTGTACCGTGTCGCTCACAACGTAGCCACCGGGCACGTGATTCGGCAGCGCCGGATCAGGAACAGGCTCGTGAGCATCGAGAACATCGAGACCATGCCTGGCAGCGATCAGGGTGAACTCGCCGCCAGCCAGACCGAAGCGCTTGAGCGCGTCTCCATGCTGATCCAGCGCCTGAAACCGCTCGATCGTCAGATCATCGTTTCCTATCTCGAGGGTATGGACGCGAGTTCGATTGGCGAGATCACCGGGTTGTCGCCGCCGAACATCGCGATGAAGGTTCACCGGATCAAGAACGTCCTGAGACGGTGGTTCGGCGAAGGAGGACCTCATGCCGAGTGAGTTTCCCATGAACGACCCACGAAATATTTGGCAAAACCAGCCAACGGAGCCATTCAAAATGTCAGCAGATGAACTACGCCGTAAGGCGCAACAGCGTCAGAGGAAAGACCGTTTTGTGAGGCTCTACTCGATAATCAGCGGGCTCATCCTTTTCGTATTCTTCGCGTGGACCTTCGCCAGAGTCCACAACGAGGTGGTTCCGCGCATAGGGGTTGGCGTGATGAGTCTCTGGGGCATCTATTATGCGTATCAGGCATACAAATGGTTTTGGCGGGAGCGGCTAGCGCCGGATGCGGCACTGAACACCACGGTCCAGTCTTACAGAAGCGAACTAGAGAATCGTCGCGACTATGGCCGGCACATCTGGCGCAGGTTGGGCCTGCCGTTCCTTTTCCTGGGCCTGGCGATGGTTATCGTGCCAGGGCTGATCAAGTCGCTCGACGCCCCACGGCTCCTGCTGAGTTTTGTGCCGTTTTTCGTGCTTTTCGCCATATGGTGCGCAATATACTTTCCCATGAGGAAGCGAGGGCAGCAGAAGCTTCAACAGGAGATCGACGAGTTACGCGTGTTTGAGAGAGAGAACCGATCATGACACAAAACTGTTGGCCGGAGGGCGAGGCATGCCCCTCGCGTAGCGTGCGAACAGCGGTAAGGCCCGCCGTAGAGGGAATGTTTTGCCGGAGGGAGACTTCCTTGAGCGTCAGTTCGGAAGGTACAATTCGACTCGATCGGTGGTCCAGGGGCCAATGCCGCTGCCGAAAAAATCCCGATCCTCTGTTCCGACAGGGACGCTCAGCACGAGGGCAACGGCGACAACCGGCCAGTCTTGTATGTCGCGCGCGGCCATTCGCTCCCGCGTCAGTTGCTCGAAATCCCGATATGGAGCTTGATCCACCGGCTTGACGAGCAACCCGATCCGATCGAGCACCGCCAAGCCGGTTTCCGGGTCGTCGCCGCGGCTGTTGAATAGCCGCGGATGTACTTGCGAGGGTCGTCGAAGCAAACATCCGGAGTGTAGAAGGCGATCGCATCCTCGTAGGCCTCCAGCAGCGCGCGCACGCGTTTGCCCGGAACCGCGCGGATCAGGATGTTCGCGTCGAGTACGATCCCTCTGCCTGGGGTCATCGGCGCTTGCCGGCGCGCCACCGCTTGAAACCCGCGACCTCCTTGAGGGCCGCTCGTTCCGTTTCGGAGCGCTTGCGGGGCTTCGATTCTCATCCTACGGAATGTTGCCCCGTCGAGCGAACGGGAGATCTTCCGAGCCGCGCTTTCACACGTCGGCACGCGGGATCCGATAAATGCCGTCTTGGAGGTGGATCTTGAGCGCGCTACGATTACCAGCCGGGAATATTCATATCCGGTTCTGTAGTTTAGAAAGAAGCCGCCTGAAAGGCGGCTGCAGGCAAGATTGCCTGCCCCACAACATTACCCAAACTTGCCTTGCATCTTGGCCGTGAACCGCGCGATGTTGACGATCGCCCTCTGGTGCGTGCCTTCGCCGCACTTCTCCTTTTCGTCCCAGGCTTCCACCCTGAAATTAACGCGCCGCCCTTCGACCCCGACGACCTCGGCCGTGAACGTGACAGTCATGCCCATCGGCGTGGCCGCCAGATGGTAGACATCCACGTGCGTGCCGACCGTGTCGTGGCCCGCGTCCAGCAAAGGCAGCACGGCGTCGCGGCAAGTGCGCTCCATCCAGCCGATCATCCACGGCGTGGCCAGCACGCGCGCCCCCTCCATGCCCAGGAAATCGATGGCCACTTCGTTGTCCACCAGCAGCTTCTTTTCGAGCTTCGTCCCGATCGCTATTTCCGCCATGTCAGCCCTTCAACCCAGCCAGCACGCCGCGCATGTAACTGAACGAGTTCTTCATGCCCGGCAAAGGATTGTCTCCGTCGATTTCGTACTCCAGATTCACGCAGCCTCGATAACCCATCTTTTGGAGCTGCTTGAAGATGCCCACAATCGGCATGATGCCCTCGCCCACATCGCACTGGATGGCATGCGGCTCGAACGTCCGCAGGTCTTTGATGTGCATGTCGAACAGGCGGCTGCCCGCCTCGGCAATGGACTCGACCACGTTGGCGCCCGCGCGCGCCGAGTGCCCCACGTCCATGCACAGGCCGCAGCGCGGGTCCATGTTCCGCACCGCCTCCAGCACGGATTGCGGCGTCGGATACTGCTTGTCTTCCGGACCGTGATTGTGGATGGCAATGCGGATGTTGTACTCCTTGACGAAGCGCTCGATGGCGCCAAGGTTGCTGTGCGTGGGGGCGCAGACGATCATGGGCATGCCGCACATCCTGGCATATTCGAAGTAGCGGCGGATATCGTCCGGATCGTCCTTCGCCAGCGAGATGTTGCCGCCGCTCACGATGGTGAGGCCGGCGCGCTCGAATTCCTTCCGTCCGCTGTCGAGCTCTTCCGGACTGCTGCGATACGGCAGGTGAAACTCCTTGACGCTGACATACGGCGTGCGCAGTTCTTTGATGCACCGGATGGCCAAGGCGCGGCTGTACTCGCGCAGGGAGTAGCTGGCCACGCCCAGCTTGATCGCGCCGGAGGTCTCGTCAGCGGCGGGGGCGCGGGCCGGCGTTCCCAGGCTCGCAAGTCCGGCGGCCGCCAGGAAGCCGCGGCGATTCAGTTCGAGGCTCATGATGGAACCATTTTACATTGCGGCGGCTATGGGGAGCGGGTCCGGGGCACCCGCGCAGGCCGGGACGCAGGCCGGGGGCCTGCCCCACAATTACAGTCCCACTACTTTGAGCGCCGACCGCAGCGAGTCGTAATCCCGCCCGCCGCGCAGGAAGCGGACGACCTTGCCATCCCGGTCGATCAGGAACGCGGTCGGAATCGATCGCACGCGGTACAGGCGATGCGCCTTGGCGCTCGAGTCATCCAGGATCGCGAACGTCAGACCGGCCTGCTCCGCGAAGTGGCGCGCGGTACCCTTGCCCTCGTCATTGACGCCGAGCACCTGCAGGCCCTTGTCCTTGAACTCCTCGTGCAGCTTCACCACGCTCGGTAACTCCCGCCGGCATGGACCGCACCAGCTCGCGAAGAAGCTCAGCAGGACGGGCTTTCCGCGCAGGTCTTGCAGGCGGATGCGCTGGCCATCGAGCGTCTTCAACTCAAAATCGGGCGCGGGATGATTCAGCAGGAACGAACCCGACTGGCCGGGGATGGGAAGCACATCCACCAGCTTGGCGTTCTTGGGAGGCTCGAAAGTGAAGGTGGAATCGGGCAGCGCTTCACCGATTTGAAAGCTGTGGAAGTCGATGGTCAGGCGCAGGACCGTCTTCTGACCATTCGGGTAAGTAAGGCTGGCCCACACCAGGCGGCCGATGTTCATGGTGACCGGATCGATGGTCAACTCGGTCATACTGCTGCCTCCCTGCGCGTCCTTCTTCGTCACCACCTGCACTGCGGGCCATTTCTGCTTTTTCTTTTCGAACTTCACCTCGGCATCGGCGGCGCGGCCGGCCGATGCGGCGGTCTTGTAGAGCCGCGCCAGAATGGGAAGCACCTGCCGCGCGTATGATTCCGCCGGGTCGCGCTCGCCGTCGGACTGGGCACCGGAATCGGCGCCGGAATCGGCGTCCGCATCATTGTCCGCATCGTTGTCCGAATCGGGGCCGGCGGCGCGCGCGCTGGATTCCTCTTCGGTGTATTGTTTGAGCTTCGGCTCATAGGCCCAGCTTTTCTGACCGTCCGAAACCAGCAGATATTCGCCTTTATCGGGCGCATCCACGCGCCACAGCGACTTACCCTCGGGACCGACCGCCAGGCGTACCTTGGCCTGCGCGATCACTACGCCCGGATTGGAGCCGCGCTGTCCGCCCAACAGCAGGTCGCCTTCGAACTCGTACTGCTTGGCGCTCTCCGCCTTTTGCGCCACATCGTGGACGAGCTTGGTGACGCTGAATTGCTGTCCCTGCGCGACGGCGGCGCAGAGGCAGGCCAACGCCGCGCCGTATACGGTAAGACGCAACATAAGGTCCTCGTCCGCATGATAACAGACTTACAGGTCCGTTATTAGTGGCGCAGGCCCACTAATCGGAAAGACGAAGCCTGCGGGCATGACCCCGACGACCACGTGGCTCTTGCCATCGAGCGTGATCGCCGGCCCACGATGTCCCGCGCGCCGCCGAACTTAGACTGCCACAGCGCGTAGCTCAGAATGGGCTACATGGGCGCCGGGACGCTCGTCGGCGGGCAGGAAATCGCGGCCCAGCAACGGATGTGCGCCGAGCACGCGGAAGAACTCTGCCGAGACGACCGGTGCTTCGAGCATGCGGCTCTCCGCTGCCGGTGAGTGTGAGGCGGTCATGCCGATAGGAGGCCATGCCGGCGACCGCATGGCTTCGCGCGCGCCAGTCGAAGAAATCCGGGTAACTCAACGGCTCAGTGGCGTTCGCGGCCGCCCCCGGCTCGATATCCGCCTGCTGCGCCCACATCAGGCGTTGCGGATCGGGAAATGGCAAAGGCCGCAGCAGCACGGNNCTGAAGATGGCGGTGGTCGCACCGATGCCCAGTGCCAGGGTCAGAATGGTCGTAATCGCAAAGCCGGGACTCTTGCGGAGCTGGCGGATGGTAAAGCGCATAAGTCGCTCTATCCGCACGCCACCTGCCACTGTAACCCATTGAAATCGTGAGCCGATGCCTCGGGCCGGTTGTCCGAATTCAGGCGGCGCCGTTCACAACCGGCCACAACCGCAGCCCCTTGCCACTTTCCGCATGCATGCGGCATATTGGAGTGCTACGGTGGTAGGTACGCAATGGAACGATTTCGGGTGAGCCACAGGGGAGAATCGCATGATCGAAGAACACGAGTTCAAGAAGCACGCTCACGAAGCATTGACCGGCTTGCAGGGCGACCTGGTCCTGGCCGGTGACGACTATGGCTTCGAGTCCAGCCTTCACGGCGGCGCGATTACCATATCCTTCGAGCGGCCGCCGGGCAAATTCGCGGTCGTGCCGGAAGCCGGCGCCCGGCAAATCAAGGTGACGCTTGGGGCGCGCGGCTACAAGCTCGATTGGGACATCGTGGAGAACACTTTCGTCCACACCGAGACGGGCCAAACCCTGAAGGAGTTGGTGGAGCAAGCCATCAGCAAGCACCTGAAGAAGGACGTGGAACTCTAGCCGCCGGCGCGCGATGTCTTTTCCGGAACAGGATCGCGCCGACCTGGGGCGCTTCGGATATGCTCAGGAACTGTTCCGCGGCATGGGCGGGTTCTCCAACTTCGCCATCTCCTTTTCCATCATTTCGATTCTGACCGGAGCGGTCACACTGTTCGGCTATGGTCTCGAAATGGGCGGACCGCTGGAGATGACGCTGGGCTGGCCCTTGGCAACGGTGTTCACGCTGGTGGTGGCCGCCAGCATGGCCGAGTTGTGTTCGGCCTATCCCACCGCCGGCGCCACCTACCACTGGGCGGCCGACCTGGGCGGCAAAGGCTGGGGCTGGCTGGTGGCCTGGCTGAACATTCTGGGGCTGATCGCCGCGCAGGCCGGCATCAACTACAGTTGCGCGCAGTTCATCCTGCCGTTTCTGAACCTGCCTTCCACGCCCTTCAATCTGTTTTGCATGTTCGCGTTCATTCTGCTGAATCAGGGCATTCTGAACCACTACGGCATCCGCCTGGTGGCGATCTTGAACGACTTCAGCGTGACGGTGCACATTGCCGGCGTGGCCGCGGTGGTGCTCGCGCTGTTCTTTCTCGCGCCGAAACAACCCGTGCCGTTTCTGTTTGAAGCGGTGAACGCCAACGGGCGCTCGCCATACTGGTGGGCGTTCGTGCTGGGCCTGCTGCAGGCGCAGTGGACCTACACCGGCTTCGATGCGTCGGCGCACATGGCGGAGGAAACGCGCGATCCCCGGCGAAGGGCGCCATGGGGCATTGTCCTGTCGGTCGCGGTTTCGGGCGTAGCGGGTTACTTCCTGTTGCTGGCGCTGACGCTGGCCATCCACAGCATTCCCGCGGTGCTGGCGGCCAAGGATCTGCAAGGCAACCAGATTCCGGCGGTGATCGCCATCCTGCAACAGGCGATGGGCGCGAAAGCGGGCAACGCCATGGCGGCATTGGCGTCCATGGCCATGTGGTTTTGCGGACTGGCGTGCATCACGTCGGCATCGCGCGCACTGTATTCGCTGGCCCGCGACCACGGCACGCCTCTGGCGGAGCAGGTGCGCTGGGTCAGCCCGCGCCACGGCACGCCCGCGCCGGCCATCTGGCTGATCGTGGCTGCGTCCATGGCCGCCATGCTCTGGACGAAAGCAGTGCCGATTGTGACGTCGCTGAGCACGGTGGCGCTGTACCTGGCCTACACCATTCCGATCGCCCTGGCATGGCGCGCGCGGCAGACGGGATCGGATTGGCCGCGCCAAGCGGTATGGAGCCTGGGCCGTTTCGGCGGGCCGCTGAATCTGGTGGCCATTGTGTTTGCCGCGTTCATCTGCGTGGTGCTGATCATGCCGCCCAATGAACTGGCGGGCAAGACGCTGGCGGGTTTGCTGGTGGGCTTAGGTGTGTTGTACTGGGCGGTGGTGCGGAAGAGATTCAAGGGGCCGGAATGGAGCCGGCATGGGTGATTTGGCAAGGCGCGTACAACCGGGCGGCCTGAGAGGCCGCCGCAGGCCGAGGGCCTGCCCCACCAGAGTGAGACCAGGCCGTTACCACCAAGATCCGGCTACCAGCGTTTGCGTCCGAAGCCGCTACCGCCGCCGCTTGCACGATCCGCCTTTGGGCGTGCCTCGTTAACGTTTAGAGCACGACCATCAAGGTTCATGCCATTGACGGCGGCAATGGCTTTATCGCCCTCTCCATCGTTTGCCATCTCAACGAAGCCGAAGCCACGAGCTTGGCCGGTGTCACGATCCGTAACGATGTTGACACGATCGACAGTACCGTGGGTTTCAAATAACGCACGGACAGAATCTTCCGAAGCCCCAAAACTGAGGTTTCCAACGTAAATGTTTTTCAATTATTTTTCCTTTGCTGATTTGAAGGCGGCTAATTTGGAAGGTGGACGAACGTAGCGGTCACCCTTGAATTGGCAGGAGCATCAAACCGAAAGTTATTATAGCACAGATACGAGCGTGTTATACTATTTACAGGATCAACCCCTTCCAGCCCTGAGATCCGAGCGCCGCCCGATCCCGGCAAAGGCCCAGTCCCGCACGAGCCCGACAGAAGAAAAGAGCGCATCCTTATGTTGTACGACAGCACGAAGAGCCTATTGCAGACTATTTTACGGTCACTTGAAACCGGCGACGACACCGGGTGGGACGACCAAACCGAATCTGGGAATTCATGTCTTTACGAAATGCACCAGATGTCGGGGTCGCTGTATAAGCCGTATAAACCCGACAGGCTAAATGCCAACTCGCTGGCGCAAAGCGATCTTGCCGAGAAGCTGAACAGGGCCATACCGCACGTCAGGACGATGGTGATTGCAATTCGGCATAAAGATCAAACCCGGGCACTTGAGAGCGGCAAGGCGGCTCTTGCCGAGATGAATGGCCCCAGCCCCTCGATTCCTTCAGGCAGGCGTACAACAGCAACGACAGAAAGTAAAGGCGCCGCAGTGGTACGGCAGCACGCAAAGCCCAATGGAAAGCACCGTCTCCCGGTTGAAGGCCTACAGATCCTGGTGTCAAGGTAGAAGTAGGATTCAATGAGCCAGTCGTTCACGTTCATCGACGTTGCCGGGATTCAGGCACAGTATACGGTTTCCGATAAGGACCTCCACGGCGAATTCCGCTGGTCCACCGATCACGGCGATCGCGGCGTCGCCCCGTCGTTCGAGGAGGCTCAGCGCCGGGCAAGAACAGTATTAAAAGACAGCATGGCCGCAAACCGGCGATCTGACGAAGCCACAAGGATGGAACGTTATTCCTTGCCCTGGCGATCTCGCTGACTCGGTTTGGGGGCGAAGTTGGCGCCGGAATGGCCCATCGCCAGTTCAGCGAGGCACCGCACGGTTTCGGAGCTACCTACCCGTGCCGGATTACCAGCACGTCGCCATCCTTGACAATATACTCCTTGCCTTCCAGCCGCAGCATACCTTTTTCGCGCAGCCCCGCGTACCCGCCTAAGTCCACCAGCGATTTCCAGTTCACTACTTCAGCCCGGATGAACTTCTTCTCGAAGTCCGAATGAATCGCGCCGGCCGCCTTAACCGCCGTACTGTGGAACGGAATCGTCCACGCGCGCACTTCGTCTTCGCCGGCAGTCAGGAACGACATCAGCCCCAGCAGCGAGTAAGTCGCCGAAATCAGCCGCTCCAGGCCGGACTCACTCAGACCGTAACTCGCCATATAGTCCTTCTGCTCTTCGGCGGGCAGCTCGGCTAACTCGGCTTCCACCTTGCCGCAAATCGCCGCGACCGCGGTGTGCTTGCGCCCGGCCAGCGGACCCTGGCGGTATTCCCGCTCCTTATCGTGCAGCTTCCCAGCGTCCGCCTCGCCCAGATTCAGCACGTAGAGCATCGGTTTTTGCGACAGGAACTGGAACCCGCGAATGCGCTTCTCGTCCTCCGGGTCGAGATCCAGCTCGCGCAACGGCTTGTTGCAATCCACCGCCGCCTTGCACTTCTGCAACAACTCGAACTCGCGGTCCAGCTCCGGATTCTTGATCTTCTTGCGATCCTTGTCCAGCCGCTCCAGCCGTTTTTCGATCACCACCAGATCGCTCAGGATGAGTTCCGTCTCCACATCTTCCAGATCGCGCAGCGGATCCAGGCTGCCTTTCTCGTGCGGAATGGTATCGTCCTCGAACAGGCGCAGCACCTGCGCGAAGGCGTCCACCACGCGCAGGCTGGCGACGTAGCCCGCGTCGCGCAGGCTCTCCTTCGAGATCGCGGGCATATCCACGTATTCCACCGCGGCGTGCGTGACTTTCTTGGGTTCGAACAGCTTGGCGAGTTCCTCCAGGCGCGCGTCGGGCACCTTGGCCACGCCCAAGTGCACAGCGGTCGAGCCGATGCGCGTCTCCTGGTGGGCGCCGGTGAGGATGGTGAACAGGGAAGTCTTGCCTACCATGGGTAGGCCGATGATGGCAGTTTTCATAATGGAAAGCAGGACCGGCTAGAGAGGCACGTCGGTCACGCCGAGTATCTCTTCGATGATGCGGTCGCCCAGGTCGGAGCGCCTCTGCGCCAGCGCCGTGCGCGTATTGACCATCACACGGTGCCCGAACACCGGGGCCGCTAGGCGTTTCACGTCGTCCGGAATGGCGTACTCGCGCCCCTCCAGCAGCGCCAGCGCCTGCACCGCGCGGAACAGCGCTTGCGAGCCGCGCGGGCTTACCCCCAGGGTGAGCGATTCGTGCGCCCGCGTCTTTTCCACGATGGCCAGCATATAATCGACCAGCGACTCCTCCACCGCCACGCGCTGCACCGAGGCCTGCAACCGTATGATGTCGTCGCCCGAAAGCACCGGACGTACGCTGTCGGCGGGGGCCATCTCAAAATTGCGCAGGATCTCGCGCTCGCTCGCCGAGTCCGGGTAGCCGATGCGCAGGCGCATCAGGAAGCGATCCATCTGCGACTCGGGCAGCGGGTAGGTGCCGTGGTGCTCCACTGGGTTTTGCGTGGCGATCACCATGAAGGGGCGCGGCAGCAGGTGCGGACGGCCGTCGATGGTCACCTGGCTCTCGTTCATGGCTTCCAGCAGCGCCGATTGCGTTTTGGGCGTGGTGCGATTGATCTCGTCGGCCAGCAGGAAATTGGTGAAGACCGGGCCCGGCTTGAATTCGAACGCCTCGGAATGCGCGTTGTAGATGGTGACGCCCAGCACGTCGCTGGGCAGCATGTCGCTGGTGAACTGCAGGCGGTGGAAGCCGCAGGCCACCGCGCGCGCCAGCGACTGGGCCAGCGTGGTTTTCCCCACGCCCGGCACATCCTCGATCAGCAGATGGCCGCGCGCCAGCAGACAGACCAGGGAGAGCCGTACGACTTCGGGCTTCCCCCGGATTGCCGATTGCACGGCCCTGTCCAGATCGCCCAACCTGGAGAGCAACTGCGGCGCAAAAGGAACCGGCGGGACGAGCATGGTTTCCCGCTGCGGCATTCAACGCTATTGTAACGCAGCCCGGTCTGAGCAGTGGTGGGGCAGGCGGCCTGGGCAGACCCCTGGTCTGCGCACTGGTCTGCGCGGTCCCCCCTGGACCGCTCGTGCCGATGTACTATTAAAGGCGCCCGCGCGGGGCAGAGCCTTCGCGACGAAAAACTGCATGGCCGCTGGCGATCAGCCGCTTTACATCGGGTTTGTTAGTGACTTCATCGAAGAGAGTGAACCAGCCCTGCTCATCCTCGGTGATGAGGGAGGGTTTCTGTGGTTGGCGAACATCATTGAGTCGCGATGGGCTGGTAGATTTTCTCTTATGTTTCCCAGAGTCACATTAGCGAACATTGATTTGCATCTGGGCTATTCTGAGAGTCATGCCGGTCTAAAGCGCTTTGGTAGTGAGTTCTACCGGACACTCTCGAACTCTGAAGTGTGGCGTTTCCCGGACAACTTAGAGGACTCGCCGCCGGCGACGGTCCTGGCCATGCGTACTTGGACACCCCGTTGGAAAGAGCCAGCATCGAGGTGGCCGCTTCAAAGGGTGAATACGATCCCGCGTTGGTGAATTCCTCAAGGAAGAGGAAATCTTCGAGGAGGCGCGGGCCGCACAACAACCATCCACCAGACTTGGCAAGCCGGAACCCAACACCCCGCCTAGCACCCAGCACCGCCACGCGAAGCGCGGCTCGGGCACCGTATCTTACTCTTTCTTGCCGTAAATCGTCGTCGATGGGTTATAGTTCCGCCAATCGAACCAGTAGTCCTTGATAACTTCGACCGGTTCGAGACAGAGGCCTTTACCTTTCCCGGAGATGGCACAGCCTTGAAAGTTCCACTCACTGCCCGTCGCCGCATCCATAAGCAGCGCGCCCGGCTGGTTTCCGGGCATCCGGTAGAAATCGGGCACCCCCTGGATACCTGGAATGCGATCGCGGAAGGCCCGCACGGATTGGCCGTCCCCTCCCACGACCAGCAGCACCGGCTCGGCGCCCACGTGGTCTTCGACCAGCTTTTCCCGGATCACCCGGTCGTACAGAAACGCGCGGCTGGCGCCGAAGGCCTGAATGCCCAGCATCAAGTCGCGGGCCTTCAGTCCGTGCTCGCGGAAATCGATTACCGTAGGCGCGCGCTGCATGCGGACATCCCAATCCTTGCGCGCGTATCCGAAGCGGTACTGTACGGCATCCTGCAGCACCGTCCCCTGCGGTTCCTCGGATTGCCAGGTGCCGAAGTTCAGCTCGTCTGAGTGAACTAACGTCAACTGACTCCCGCTCAGGGGGCCCGATACGGCCTTGCCGCTGATCTGCTGCCAATAAGTGCCAGTCTGGTCGTCGCGCATCAGAAAGTTCTGGTTATTGATGCCGGCCAGATGAAACGTCAGCCGCAGACCCGGTACATCTCTGCTCCACACCAGACCGGTGTGACAGAGCGTTCAATAGGTGGCTACGATGGCAACCTTGCCCAGCACATCGTTGATTACGTGATGATAGGATATGTTGCGGATGGGGTAGGCGCGGACAGCGCCGCCGATCTTTACCGCGATCACCTTCTCATCTTTATCGAGCTTCATCCGGGATGCGGCCGCGAACGACGGACGATCGTCGGGATGGAACATCAGCTCGTAGACGTTCACGCGCGCCAGGGCCGCCAGGGCACACACAAAGGCGGCGCCGGCCGTGGCGAATGCCCGCCGCCATCTGCGAGGTTGCGCGCGCCAATAGAGGGCCAGTGCGACGAGTGCGGCAACGCCGGAGATCAGGGTGGCTGCGGATCGAAAGCGCATCACTACCAGAGCGATCGCCAATTCGCGCGCGCCCTGTGCTCGGAACGGCCGGATCACATAGATGGGATACACGACGCAGATCAGCGACAGGGCCAAACATGCCAACAAGACGACGATAGATATCCGCCGGGTACGTTGCGGTTCGCTGGTCATATTCGCGCTCTTCTCAGTTTAGCCCGTTAATAGATGAACTTCAGCGCCAATTGGAGCAGGCGCGGCGGACCCGCTTGCAGAATCTGGCCGAATGCCGGCGATTGCAGGTCGTTCTCCGGCAGGCCGAAATTCGGATGGTTCAGGGTATTGAAACACTCCGCGCGGAACTGCACGCGCTTCGACTCACTGACGCGGAAGTCCTTGAACAGCGACAGATCCACACTCTCGATGCCCGGACCGCGCACTACATTGCGGCCCTCATTGCCGAACTGGCCAGCCTGTGTTTGCGGATTCAGTTGTAGAAAGGGCGCACGGCTCACCCATTGGTTCGGCGTGTGCGGCTGCCCCGAATTTGGATCGGAAATCAGATCCGGCCGGCTGGAATAGAAGCCGGAGATTTCGGGCGCGCTGCCCTGCAGGGAAACATCGGCGCTGTCGTAGACGGTAAACGGCGTACCGCTGGAAATGCTGGTGATGGTATTGAGCTGCCAACCGTTGGTAATCAAGGCTGCGGCCTTCGGTGCATCCCTCCATCTAGGCAGCGCCCAGGTTCCGCTGAACACGAACCGGCTTCTGGCATCGAACAGCGACGGCCCGTGCTCGGCCCGCAAGTCGAATGGGTTTTGCGCCAGATCGTTTTCGCC
>PKYZ01000549.1 GCA_003132865.1 Bryobacterales bacterium | reverse complement strand
TTTGCGCCGCAAAGTAGCTAGGTAGCGGCCACGAAATTCGACCTCGATCCAGTACTCGAGAGCGCGGGCATCGCGCATCTCTTGAGGACGGTCGGGGCCTGAAGTTGCGACAATAGCGAGAAGAGGCACATGTATGACGATCACCTTCGGCCTGAACATGAAAAGGCAATCGCGCAGGGATTCAGTCCGGCGCTTACCAGAGTCCCGATGAGGTCATCGCGCGGGCCTTAGAGGTGCTGCGTTCCGAGGATGAATGGCTCGCGCAAAACAAAGAGGCCATCAACGAGAAAATAGAGAGGGGCATGGCACAGATCGATCGTGGCGAAGGCATCTCCTGTGAGGAACTGCGCGGACACCTGGAGAAGCGCAAAGCGGCCTGGCTGGCCGACCAGAAGCGCCGATGAGCGCCTTCATTGTTGCTCCGGAGGCCGAAGAGGACATCTTCCATGTTTGGCTTCACCTGCTGCGGGAAGCGGGTATGCAGACGGCGAGCCGCATTGAAGGCGAGTCTGGGGGCACTGCCGCCCCGCGCCGGCGCACCACTGGAAATCGTCGCGGTGCTGCATGGCAAACGCAACGTAAAGCGCTTCTCAAGCAACGACTAACCTAACCCGAGGTTAGCCTCAACCACTCTGACGGTCGTGGCTCAGAGCTATTTTTCGAAGAGGCGGTTGAGTTCCGCGTACGGGATGGCGCCTTGTAACATCGTGTCGTAGGCGCCGCCGGTCTTCAGTTCCTGGGCGATGCGGCGCGTCAGTCCCAGGGCTGCGCGGGCGAGGGCGGAGCCGACGCTTACGCGTGCCACGCCCAGTTCCTGCAGACGCCGGATCGGCGGCGTTCCCGCAGCGGCCAGGATGTTGAGCGGGAAACGTAGCGTCTCGACGAAGCGCCGGATGGTGTCTTCGTCCGTAACGCCCGGAACGAAGACGCAATCCGCGCCGGCATCGATGTAGGCCAGCAACCGCTCGCAGGCCCGATCGAAGCGCGATGCGGGATCGCCGATCCGATCCAGATACAGATCGGTGCGGGCGTTGATCACCAGGTTCACACCCAGTTCGCGGCCCACGCGGCGCACGGTCGCGATCCGCGCGCCGTACTGCGCGGCGTCGCCGCCCGCGTCCTCCAGATTCAAGCCAATCGCGCCCGAGGCGACCAGGCCGGCGGCAGTCGCGGCGATATCCTGGTAGCCGCCTTCGAGGTCCGCACTCACGGGAACGCGGACACATCCAGCGATGCGCGCCACGGCTGCCAACATCTCCGCAGCGGGGATGCGCTCGCCATCGGGATAGCCCAACGCGTTCGCCACGCCCGCGCTGGTAGTAGCGATGCCCGGAAAACCGGCTTCTTCGACGATGCGCGCGCTCGCGCAATCCCAAGCGTTCGGCAGCACCAGGATCGCCGGCGCGCGATGCAGCGCGCGAAATACTTCCGCCCTTTCAGCCTGTGTGGCCACAGCTTTTAGGGTAGCATCGGGATATCATTGGAATATCACCGGGATACTACCGGACCCCCTGGCGCGCGGGTCCTCCAGCGAGATTCCTGGTCGCAACCGGTCGAAAGCCGCCTGAGCTTTGTCACGCCAGCAGTAGGCAACATGAAAGAAACAGGCGGAGGAGTTGTGCTCCTCTTACTGTTCGTCATGGTTCCCGCTGGTCTGCGGCCGGTACGATCATTATCGCGACTTGCAACCACGGCAGCCAGAATCGGCAGGAGCACGGTTTCAGCGGGCAGTCTGTCCACGCAGTCCTCTGCGTACAGTCTTTACCCGGACCCTTTCGCGACGGCGGACGCCAGTTGGGATGCAGTGTTTCCCACCGCGGAATTGCTGACGTGGCAGATCGGCTGGAGTTACGGAGCCGACTACTCAATGACTTTGGATATGGCC
Organism: Bryobacterales bacterium; assembly: GCA_003132865.1. Next base: position 3,293 of record PKYZ01000549.1, on the reverse strand, counting down.
GGCCAATACGCGCCGCTCGACCAGTGGGTCTCGGAAAACCTTACTGGCGCGGTCTGGAACCAGACGGTTGCTGCCGGCGAGTACACCTTCGCTGCCTACACGCAGGATTACGGTGAGGGTGACGCCTCGCTCTCGGCGAACCTGATCGCGACGACTCCGGCCGGGGATCCAGACCCGCCGGACCCGGCCCCCGAGCCCGGCACCTGGCTATTGGCCGGGGGAGTGTTCGCCAGCTTCGGCCTGTTCGCCGCCGGCAGAAGTCTCACGGTCAAAATGCGGTAGGAACGATCCAAAAGCTCTCGCGCCAAACGCCCGCCGGCGGGATGCTCTGTAATTCCTTGTACACGCCGGCGTGCGCCAGGTTGAAACCGTCGGTGATGGCGGACATGGGTTCGAAGCAGATGAACTGGCGGCCGGGCGGGGCGTAGACCACCGCGACCGTGTATTTCGGCCCATAAATCACGGAAATCTTTTCCCGCGCGCCTTCGACCGAGAAGGTGGCGCGTTCGGAGCCGTCGCGCACCAAGCCGCCGAACACATCGTCGAGCGCCACACCCGCCAGCGGCAATGGATCGGGGAATTCCACCGGCTTGCGCTCGCCGGTGGGGATGACCATCTTCGAGAGCGCCAGGCGATCGCGCGCGGCCAGATGCACCTTCCACTGGTCGCGGGGTGCGTCGTGAAGCTGGAAGTAAGGATGATATCCGATGCCCACCGGCATGGGGGTGGCGGACAGATTCTCAATCGTGGTGCGGACTTCCAGCACGCCTTCGTGCAAGCGATAGGTCGTCTCGATGGTGTGCGCGAACGGAAACTGCGCCATCAAGTCGGGATGCTTCCAGAATTCCAGGCGGCTGGTCACGCTGGCCGAATCGGAATCGGCCTCGACTGCGGTGACCCTCCAGTCCGGCGAAAAAGTAAGCAGGCCGTGAATGGGATTCCGATGCTCGTCACGGCGGATGTTGCCCAGATCGGGGTTGAGCCGGAATTTCTCGCCATTGGCGAAGAACGCGTCTTCGCTGAGGCGGTTGGCCCAGGGCGCCAGGAACGGAATACCGCCGAATTGGGGCCGGGCCTTCATCTCAGCCAAGGTTTCATAGGGCAGCCAGAGGGCATTCTTGCCGTTCACCTTGAACTCGTACGCCAGGTTGCCGAGGGAGGGCGCGATGGCCACTTCGGCGTGGCGCGCGGCGTCGGCCAGGCGCACCACTTCGATGCCGTCCACGACGGCCTTTTGCGCGGAATAATTGGCGGCGATGGACATAAGCGGAAAAAGCAAAGCGGCGAGCAGGCGCATTATTGATCCTGATCCGGATCGCGGAGATCCAGCAGCGTTTCCTTCTGGCAGCACCAGCATGGTCCGGGCGTGTAGGTGCGGATGGAGCAGACGTCGCACCAGTAAGTGATCACCTTCACGTGACCGTCCTTGTGGACAAACATGGCCTTCGTGTGGATGGGGTCCACCAGGAATTGGTCCGAGGCGGTGAAGTGGCCCTTGGCTTCCAGGTCGAAGCCGGCCAGGCGCTTATCGTTGAGCACGCCCTTGGTGGGTTCGTCGCCGTCCAGGGAAATGATGTGGTGGTCGGCTGTCTCGACGGCGGGCGGTTTCCCGGGGCGCTGCAGGAGCGTGCCGCGAATGGTGGCGGGTGGGGGAGTTTGGGCAAGGGCGGCGGCAGCCAGACAGGCGGACAGCAGGAGTGCACGGAGTGGCATTGCTTTCATTTTAGCGCTTGCCTGCAGGGCAACGCCGCGCAGCAGAGCCGACTTTCGGACCCGCCTGGAGCGGCCGACCGGGTAGCAGCTCCGCTTCCGGTCTGCGCGTACAATGCTAATTGACATTATGTACATTATTTCCGTACAATATGCGTATGAAGGTGCCCATCTCAGAGTTCCGGAAGCATCTGTTCCAGCATGTGGACAAGGCTATAAACGGCGATGTAGTGGAAGTGATCCATAAAGGAAAGACTATCCGGCTGGTCCCGGACGTCCAAGGATCGAAATTGGACAGATTGACGCCTGTTCAAATTTTCAACCCGGCCTTCTCGGAAGAAGATCACCAGAAAGCCAGTCGCGAGCTTTTTGCTGAAATGCAGCGCGAGTGGGAAAAAGACTGGTCCGAGCTTTGATCTGCTACTTAGATACCCACGCGGCAATTTGGCTGGCTGAAGCCAACATTCAAAAGCTATCGCACAAGGCCTTGTCGTATATCGAACGAGCCGAGGTCCGTATCTCTCCGGTGGTGGTTTTGGAGATTGAATATCTCTACGAGACCAAGCGAACGATCTTGTCCCCACAACAGATCGTCTACAAACTGAGTGCGGAACTACAGAGCGCTGTATGCGACTACCCATTTCCCATCATCGCGGAAATCGCCGTTGGGGAGACCTGGACGAGAGATCCTTTTGACAGGCTGATCGTGTCCCACGCCAAGGCCAACGGCCGGGCTGGTTTGGTCAGTAGGGACGAACTCATCGCCAGACATTACCCAAACACCATCTGGTAACGCGCCGCTCCCAGCGTGGACCTCAAAGCCCTACGGCGGTCGGATGCGTGGGCTGGTACAACCCGATCGCGCCGCCGCTGGGCAAACGAATCGTGGTTTTGATTCCCCACGGCGCTTTGTCAATCGCCGCGCAAGTGACTTTTTTGGCCGCCAGCGATTGGATCAAGGGCTGCAAATTGTCGCACATCAGGTAAAGCTCCGCGCCCAGCATGGCATGCGCCGCGGGGCCTCCCGCGGGGTCGCCGTCGGTGGGGTGCACAGCGGCTTCCGCCGGGGGCAGTTTGAAGATGAGCCAGCCATGCCCGGCATCCACCGAGCGAAACTCCAGCACATCCCGGAAGAATGCCCGATCCGCTTCCGGATCGTTGCTATAGAGAAGAACATGAGCACCCGTGATCATGGCACCACTCTACCGCTTGGCGCAGATGGCGAACAAGTGCCTACGCCGGAAAATCGCCGGCGGCGCCCCGCCCTGCATAGCGCTAACGTAAGCGGCGCTCAGTGCCGTGGAGTTTCCTTTGCGCTGGAAGCTGCTGACCCCCCTGCTGCCTACCCTCGGCCCATTTCCGCTGCTTCGCATGTCAAGGATGGGCGTTTCCCGCTCATGTGGATTACTTCCGGATACGCCGTGATCCAGGAGGAGCCGGCAGAAAACCACCGACCGGAATGTCCAGTGGGGCGAACGGCCTGATTGATTGCTTGCTTGCGGGACGGATTTATCGCCAGTGATCCTCAATATCCCATTCCCAGGCTGCCCTACCGATGGGGTAAAGATTTCATCCTGAGTTTG
>PKYZ01000192.1 GCA_003132865.1 Bryobacterales bacterium | reverse complement strand
GGAGCCTCTCTCGGTCCATGCGGGGCAGGTTGTCAACCTGCAGGCCGATTGTTAATCGGCCCCTGCGCGGAACTTCGCAGGGCAGCCGCATTTCTGCGCGCGCGCTAACATCGACCGCCTACTCACCGCCGCTGGCTGGCTGATCCAGAATCGCGACAGCATCAACATTGAAGCCGGCCGCGGAGTCGCCATCCGCGAATTCCAACTGGCCCCCGGACACGGCTTTGCCGACTACCTCCTCTACATCGACGGGTACGCAGCCGGAGTAATCGAGGCCAAGAAAGCGGGCGTCGCACCGGTTGCGGCCGAGGGTGAGCTCACGGACGCGGCACTGCGCGAAATCGAGGCCGCAGAAGCCTATTTTGACAAAGGCGGCCGTGGGATTCCGCATGAGGAGATTCTTAGAGAGTTCCGCCTCGGCTGATGCCTTACTTCATCCGGACGCCAGCGGTCCAGGATAGCACCAGCGCGTTGACAGAAGCCGATCCGACCCCTTACGCTGAAAGGCGTTATGGAAGTTCATTTTTCACCGGAAAAAGAAGCTCGTCTGCAACAGGTCGCAACCCGCGTCGGCAAAAACACCGCACAGGTGGTTGAGGAAGCGGTTGACCGGATGCTGGAGTATGACGAGCGTTTTATTGCGGCCGTGGAGGAGGGACGTGCTTCCGCGCGCCGTGGCGATTTATTGGAACATGACGAGGTGGTGGAGCGCATCGAGCAGATGTTTCGTACATGATGCGGGTTCGATGGACGACCAATGCAGCGGATGACTTGGCCCGCATCGTGGAGCGTATCCGCGAGGATAACCCCGCCGCCGCGCAGCGGGTGGCCAAAAAGATCTACACCGCCGTAGCGGAGCTTCGCAAATTTCCCCATCGTGGCCGGGTAGGCTTAGCCGATTATACCAGAGAGCTTGTGTTCCCGCCCTGGCCCTACATTGCCGTGTACGAAATCGTCGAAGACCAAGTGCAGGTGCTTCGCATTCGCCATGCCTCGCAGGACTGGCCATAAGCCCTTTACAATATACCCACGACCGCCTAACTCGAATGCAGCGGCGGCAGGTGGCCCGCGCGGCGAAAAAAGATCGGAGCAACGATTGCGGCCCTTCACCGTGACGAACTCGTAACTGAAATCAAGTCCTATCCGTGGGCCGAGCGTGCGGTGGGTCGGGTTGCGATCAGGCGCGGACTTCGCGCTTGCGTGTTGTGCGGCGCGCGGGGGTTTGCGCGCGGGCGGCACGGATGCGTTCAAGGAGGATAGATGCTGGTTCGTCGTTCGGGTCTTGAGAGACCAGGTTACCTTCGAAGGCTTTCTTGAGGATGGCTTGGCGCAGACCGGCGCCGCGGCGAAGATTTGTCTCAACCGAGTGTTCCAGATTATCGACCAGCGACAGACGATCTTCCAGGTCGGCCACCAGCCTCTCCTGCCGTTCGACGGTCTAACTCCACCGCAACCGCCAGGAGCAACTTGCGGATGACCGGCAAATCGCTTTCAGGGATCCGGTCCAGCAGAGTGTGCAGATCGCCACGATCAATGCTCACAGCCTCAAGATCTCCTGGACACAGGATACCGCATGCGGGATCTCGAATCCCCACCGCGTCGCGGCCAAGCCATGCCGAAGCTGGTCGTGGAGGCCGTCAAGGATGCCGCCGCATGGCTACCCCAGGGCCCTTCGCGCGCCGATGCGATATGCCTGATACAGGAGCACGACCTATGAGCCTCGAAATCTCAGCGAAAACCGAAGCCCTCATCGCGGCGAAAGCCCAAGAGAAGGGCCTCTCCATCGACCCTTTTCTGGAGCGTCTCCTCATAGATGCCGGCCCTCTGCATCTGGGCAACGGCAACGGCCCGCCTCCGGAACTACCCGTTTGGCATCTCGGCGTGATCGGCAGCCTTCATCGCCGGGACATCTACGACGATGTCGGTTGAGCCGGGAGTGCTTGATGCCAATGTTTTGGTAAATGCATTGGACGCCAGGCTGCGCAGCAGGCCGCTTCGCACGCGTTGATTCAGCCTGCCCGCGACCCCGCCACCACCCTGTGTCTTCCCGTCCAGGGACTCTGCGAGTTCTATTCCACCGTTACGAATCCCCGGCGGGAGGCTAGGCGGTGGAACATGGGGCAGGTTCTCTCGGCGATTTCGGCCTGCACGTCTGTCTTTTTCGGCGCGTGGTATTCTGATATCGGGAGCAGATCGCACCAAGCGCCGGGAGCTTGTCGGTGGTGCGTTAATCGCCTTGCCGGCGAACGCGGCGCGATGCAAGAGAAGATGGATTAGAACATGACCGCAAGAGAGGTCAAGATGGAACCAAATCTGAATGATCCGAAAGCGATCTCTGACGCCGGAGAGCGGATCTACGATGCACGGTACAGGCAGGACTATGAGCGCGATTATCCCGGCCAATTCGTTGCAGTGGATGTACTTAGCGGAAACGCCACGCTCGGCGGCAATTCATCGGAAGCACTGTTGAAGGCAAGGCAACAATATCCGAAGGGTATTTTTCATCTGATTCGGGTCGGCCATGCCGGCGCCTTCGAGGTTGGTACGGCTTACCGGCATGTCCATACAGATCGGTTACCTGGACGACAACGGCCATCCTAGGCTAACAATCCGAGTCTCGGGAACACACCCAACGGCCTCAGCCGTCGTCGAGGCGCTGATCGATACCGGATTCACTGGCTTTCTGATGCTACCAATAGCCCAGGCTTTGCCTCTGGGTCTAGCCCTGTATGGCACTGGCAACTACACCTTGGCGGACGGATCGTCCGTAACTAACTTCCTGGCGCAGGGAGCCGTCACCGTTTTGAGCCCGACCGTCGTGCCCGTCATAGGGGTATCCATCACTCCTCCGACGCCGGCTCCGCCCGCGGAGGCGCTACAGCAGGAAACTGTAAACGGAATTGTAGTCCTGGGCGGCGACGGCGCTCTTTTGGGAGTGGAGTTTATCCGAAGTCTTGACAAATTGCTGCTAGTGGGCAACGTGGTTATGCTAGTTGAACAGCATGGTCCCGCTCGCCGTTAGCCAAATGGCGAACCCGGCCCCAGCCGTAAGTTCAGACTGAGCTGCCTGATGTCTTCCGCCGCCTCCAACTTAGTCAACAAAGTCTGGAACTACTGCAACCTCCTGCGCGATGACGGAGTCTCCTACGGCGACTACGTCGAGCAGCTCACCTATCTTCTCTTCCTGAAAATGGACTACGAGCGGACCCGCCCGCCGTACAACAAGAAGTCCACCATCCCCGAAGATTACAACTGGGCAAGTCTCATCGAACTCGACGGCCTGCCGCTCGAAAGACACTACCGCAACACCCTCGAAAATCTCGGCAAAGAGCCGGGTATCCTCGGCATCATCTTCCGCAAGGCTCAGAACAAGATCCAGAATCCCGCCCACTTGCGCCGCCTCATCGTCGATCTCATCGACAAGAAACCCTGGAGCGCGCTCAGCGCCGACAGTCAAAGGCGATATCTACGAAGGCCTGTTCGAAAAAAACGCCCAAGATACGAAATCCGGCGCCGGTCAGTACTTCACGCCGCGCGTCCTGATCGACGCCATCGTCGAGGTTATGCGTCCGCAGCCGGGAACCGCCATCATCGATCCCGCCGCCGGTACCGGTGGCTTCCTGCTTTCGGCCGCCAGCCACATCCTCAAGGACTACAAGCTCGATCGTGACCAGGTGCGCCACCTGCAGACCCAGGCGCTCTACGCCGTCGAACTCGTGGCGTCAACCGCACGCCTCTGCGCCATGAACCTGCTCCTGCACGGCTTGGGCAATGAAAAGAACATCGCCGCCGGCAAGGACAGCCTCGCCGCCAAACCATCGTCCAACTACGACATGGTGCTCACCAATCCGCCATTCGGCACGAAGTCCAGCGTCACGATTGTCAATCGGGATGGCGACGAGGTGAAGGAGCGTCACGAGATTCTGCGCGACGACTTCCGGGCGACCACCAGCAACAAACAGCTCAACTTCCTCCAGCACGTCCGCAGCCTGCTCACGATCAACGGCCGCGCCGCCATCGTTTTGCCCGACAATGTGCTGTTCGAGGGTGGCGCCGGCGAAACCATTCGCAAACGCCTCCGGCACGATTGCGACGTCCATACCGTGCTGCGGCTGCCCACCGGCATCTGCTATGCTCAGGGCGTCAAGGCCAACGTTCTCTTCTTCGACCGCAAGCCAGCCAGCGAAACACGCTCACCCGCGCCGACCTGGACGACTTTGTCCGCTGCTATAACCCCGCGAATCGCCACCAGCGAACTGAAACCGAGCGCTTCCGGTCTTCCCCTACGAAGACCTGATCAAGCGCGATAAGGCCAATCTCGATATCTTCTGGCTCAGGGATGACAGCTTGGGCGATTCGTCCGATTTGCCGGACCCTGCCGTTCTGGCAGCCGAAATTATCGAGGATCTGCAAGCCGCCCTAGACCCAATACTGTTCACTTAAG
>PKYZ01000148.1:24179-24365 GCA_003132865.1 Bryobacterales bacterium | reverse complement strand
ACGTAGTTGTGGCCGTGCCCGTGAGGGTTGGCCGCCGCGCCGAACAACGCGCGATTCTCGGGCTCCGAAAGCCGCGGATTGCGGCAGATGTGCGAAGCTGAGAACTCCACCTTGCGGGTGATCAGCATGGGACCCCTATATATATACGATGCAGCAAACGGACCGAAAGTACACTAAAATTATAGT
>PKYZ01000148.1:23979-24156 GCA_003132865.1 Bryobacterales bacterium | reverse complement strand
TGAATTTCTGGGCTACCTGGTGCCCGCCCTGCGTCGAGGAAGTGCCCTCGCTCGATGAGTTCGCTAAAGAGATGGCGGGTTCCGGCGTGGTGGTCCTGGGCGTCAGCATGGATACGAACCCAAAGCTGTACCACGATTTCCTTTCCCGCAGCCACGTTTCCTTCATGACCGCCCGCG
>PKYZ01000148.1:3559-23945 GCA_003132865.1 Bryobacterales bacterium | reverse complement strand
GGCCGAGGGCCTGCCCCACTAGCATGTGATCCACAGGCTGGAGCGATTGCTGACAATGTGCCAAACTAAGACATGCTTCCGTCCGCGGCCAAGCAGAAACTGATCGGTCTCCTGGGTCCCCGCGGATACCTCGACCGCCCCGAAGACCTGGCGCTCTACGAATACGATGGCAGCGTGGAAAAGGGCCGCCCCGAGATGGTGGTCTTCCCGCGCAGCACCGACGACGTAGTTGCCATCGTCAAGATTACCGGCGAATACGGCGTGCCCATCGTGGGCCGGGGCGCCGGGACCGGCTTGAGCGGCGGCGCTATCCCGCGCGAAGGTGGCGTAGTCGTGGCCTTCGCGCGCATGAACCGCATCCTCGAAATCGATCTGGAAAACGAGCGCGTGTGGGTCGAGCCCGGCGTGGTCAACCTGGATATCACGCTGGCGGTCCAATCGCAGGGCTATTTCTACGCTCCCGATCCCTCCAGCCAGCGCGCCTGCACCATGGGCGGCAACGTGGCTGAGAACGCCGGCGGCCCGCACACGCTGGCCTACGGCGTGACTACCAACCACGTCCTGGGTCTGGAGTTCGTGCTGCCAGATGGCGCCGTTCTGACAACGGGCGGCAAGGAAACCGACCTGCCGGGCTACGATCTGACGGGCCTGCTGACCGGCTCGGAAGGCACCATGGCGCTGGTCACCAAAGTGATGGTGCGGCTCATGCGCAAGCCGGAGATGGTCAAGACCATCCTGGCCATCTACGGCGGGGTCGAGGACTGCGGGGCCACGGTCGCCGAGATCACCGCGCGCGCCATCGTTCCGGTCGCCATCGAAATGCTGGATGGCGTGATGCTGCGCATGGTGGAAGAGGCTACGCACGCCGGCTATCCCATGGATGCGGCCGCCGTCCTGCTCATTGAGTTGGAAGGACTGCGCGAGAATGTCGAGGAGCAGGTGAATCAGATCCGGGATGTGTGCCAGTCCTGCCGCGCGCGCGAGGTCCGCGTGGCCAAGACCGCCGAGGAACGCGAACTGCTATGGAAGGGCCGCAAGAACGCCTTTGGCGCTGTCGGCCGCGTCAGCCCATTCTATTACGTGCAGGATGGCGTAGTGCCGCGCACGCAGATCGCGCCCACCCTGGGTGTCATCGCCGGCGTCGGGCGCAAGTACGGCTTGACCATCAGCAATATTTTCCATGCGGGCGATGGCAACCTGCACCCCATCATCCTGTTCGATGCGCGCAAACCAGGCGACCTGGACAAAGCCAGGGCCGCCGGCGCCGAGATCCTCGAACACTGCCTAAGCGTGGGCGGATCGATCACCGGCGAGCATGGCGTCGGCATGGAGAAGAACGAAATGATGGCACGCCAGTTCAGACCGGAAACACTGGAGACGATGGGCGCTTTCAAACGGCTCTTCGATCCCGAGAACCGCCTGAACCCCGGTAAGATGCTCCCCACCGGAAAAGGTTGCCTGGAGATCCGCCAAAAGGCGGGTGATTGGTTTTAGTTGCTGGGTGCCGGCAAGAACTGGTGATAGGTTATAGGTGATGGGTGATGGGTGTTGTTTCCGTGGTAGAGACATGGTTATGCGTTAGGCTGGGAAGAGACGGAAGGCAGGATGAATGGCGGACAACAAAACCAATCCCACCAACTTAAGTGTCGCGGCGTTTATCGATGCGCTCACGGACCAGACCAAGCGCGCTGACGCCAAAGCGCTCGCCAAGTTGATGCAAAGCGTCCGGCGAAAAGCCGAAGATGTGGGGGCCGTCGATAATCGGCTTCGGCAGCCACCACTACAAATACGACAGCGGGCGCGAGGGCGATATGCCGCTTGGTGGTTTTTCGCCGCGTAAGGCCGCAACCGTTCTCTATATCGGGACGGGGTTCAGCGACGCTGAGGCGCTGCTCGCTAAGCTCGGCAAGTACACCACCGGCAAGGGCTGCCTTTACGTTGCTTCCGCCTTTTAAGCGTTCAACTGCCTAGCAGAGGAAGGAGCGGTAGTGTGCTCGCATCCGAACGTTGCTCATCCTATAAGCGACTATCTGCACCACCGCTATATTCTCTACGAACCTGGGAAACGTGGCTGGACGCAGAAGCTGAAGATCGATCTTCGCGAGTCTATAAAGGCAGCCCTGGATGGTTCGTCGAGTCGAGACAGAATGCTGGTTTGGCCTAAGGGCGCGAAGATAAGCCGTAGTTCCCAATGGCCAGAAAGGCGACACTGCCTCTGAATGGAGATCCGCCAGGTTATTAAGACTCTTACCCGTCTCCGGGTGTTACGGGCCGAGCATCTTCTCGCGAATCGTGAGCGCTGGAATTCCAAAATGCGGCTCCAAGCGGCTGCCGGAGGCAAGCGGCTGTCGGAGGGGGGCACTTGCCCTATTAGGCAAACCTTGGGCCTAGCAGGTCACGCCACGAGTAAGGGCCCGTTTGTGACGTATCAAGCGGAGGATTAGCCCGAAGCAGTCTTGCCATATCCGAAAGATGGAAGTAACCGTCGCTGCGTGGGCCGGTGCCGGCTGCGGCAAAAATTTCACGGAAAGACCACCGAGCATACTTGTGCGGCGGTAACGGCTCTTGGCCCGTAAGCTTCCTTAGACTATTTATGGCTGTCGATACTTTAAGTAGACCAACTCCAGCGTACACCTTCATTGCATCACGTAGCACGCGAATCTGTATTTTTTTGAACATTTCCTCGTAGTTGAGAACATCCACAACTCTAGCGAGTTTTATGGAACTGAATCCAGAGAATTGCTCGACCGCGCCCCATATGACCGTTTTGCCGACTAACGATGGCTGAGAAGTCTTACCCAGACCCGTAAAGTCCCCTATGATGCCACGCACGAAGTTGCCATTCACACCGAGTGTCCTTAGAGGCCAGGGCGGGGGGCCGGGTGATAGGTTCGTGATGGCTCCTGCGATTAAATCGTGTATCGTTGCCAGGAAGTTAGCGAATAGAATTATTGAATCTTGTTGGCGTGCGGCAGTTGTGGCGAAGTCTCCATAAAGCGAAGTCCCCACTGCGGTCAAGATGAATAACCCTTTTAAGTAATACGGCAGCACGTACACATAGAAAAACACCTGATCATCGGGGGGGGGCGGTGGCGCTACGGTGCCGTACCCGACATCACGATAGTCGGCAACGTGCCAAATATGCGTGTGGAGGTTCTGAAAAAGGGAACCTTGGAGAAACAATCCAGCATCTGTCCAATAGACCTGTTCGGAGTAGACGGTTAAGAAAAACGGGCTTGGAGGGTGGCTGCTCCCATCACTTAAAGCGTAGAGGGGGGCTAGGCATGTCGCGATCTGGACCAGGCGTTCTTCGTCAGTTAGCGGCGGCTCCGCTGTCACCAGGCCATCCAAAATACCCCCAACACTTTCGGCTTGGCTGATCTGGTTAGCAAGATTCCGCCAATCCTCCTCCTTCTGTCGAGCTTCTAAAGCGGCGTACAGGTGAGCGAAATCTGTCTGGAGAGCGTTCAAGATGGCTTGCGTCGCGGGATCTGGCCCACCACCCAATAGATTGCTAAAAGTATCAACGACAGCGATAACCGCGCTTACCGTGCCAGACACATCGGCGACTGCTCCGATCGCGGAGCTCAAGACGTTGACGGCGTCGGAGTTCTTCTCAAACAGGTTATTTAGGAGATCGGCGATATTGCCGGTCGGCATGCCGCAGTTCCTCCATTAGGGAAGCCTCAGAAATTAAGGTCAACCATGAGTGTTTTGCCATCACTGAACAATCCGCCCCTATTGAAGCGCCACCAAAACGGGAATCAAGGCCGTGCCCGACCGCAACGGTCGTAGTGCCTTCCCAATGACTGCGCCGAAGGCTCGCAGCGGGTCGACCGCCTTCATGGCGTGGCCGGGTGTGGGCGAAGCGGTCAGGAGATCGCCAACCTCGATGGAAGCATACTGCGCGTCAACCTTGCAGTAGACCTTTCCCACTAAGGCTACGGGCTTCCGATTCTTGCCCGCCGCTCCCCGATCCAGCACGATGGCCGGCTTGTACTCACCGGCGCCCGAAACAACGCCGGCCACCTTCCTGTCGTAGGCGGCGCGGCTTTCTCGCAAGGCCCCTTCCTGGTCGATCACGACAACGGTTCCAGGCTCAAGCTGCCGGTCGCCCGCCACGTCGAACTCCTCGGCGCAGTCGGCGCCTGGCAGGAGGATGTCTTGGTTCACGGTTAGAGTGCCAGTCACGAGGACATGCCCCTCAAATTGGCCGGCGTTTCCAGCGCTAAATCCCCAAACGCCGGGGCCACCGGCGTTATTCTGTCCTGCTATTCCAGCGTGGGCAGGCGACCAAGTGTCACCCTCAACCCCGTTCCAACCCGCGCTGGAACCATAAACTCCATTCGTGCTGTCTGAGTCACCCCAGACGCCTGCTCGCTTCGGATTCGGGTGACGGCTTCCGTCGCCTGTGACCCCATGGACACCATTCGATGCGGCGCTGTCCCCCCAAACCCCTTCACCGCTTGTACTGCTTGCCAAGACACCATATCCGTTTACGGCCCAGCTTGTAGCTTTTACCGCAGCCTGCAACGGTGGGCCACCGCCAATTGCGATAAACGGGGGAGCGGTACCGGCGGTAGCCTCAACACCTATTCCGGTTGTGCTTTCGCCAAAAACACCATAGCCCGCTTTGCCATCGTCGATTCCTTGTACTGGCACTGCCATGCCAAATCTCCTTTTTCAAACGATTTTGACGCTTGTTCCAGCAAGATTTCACGTTTTGGGCGTGTTTCCCGCGTTGTACACGATCACCCCCATTGCAACCGCTCTTAGCCAGGATTTCCATTTTGGCTTCCTGGGTTCTCTTAACTATACATCCAGCCCAGGTCGCTCCGGCAGTTCATTAAGATTTCTTAATATTGCTAACCCCGCCGTCCGCGTGAAGCGCCATCTCTGCCCGTCCGGATAAGCCAAAGCCAGGGAACGGCCTCTTGTTCAGGCGATTTCTCGCACACCTGTCCGTATCCGCCTCCCGCCGATGTGGACCAAAATGTGTTGGAGACGCTGGTCGTCAAATCCGTCGCCGCCAGGCGAGCGCGACACCCGAGCTAAGGGAAGCGGGTCAGAAGCTCCTTGGCTGGTGCTTCAAAACGGCTGGTATTGGTCTGGGGGACGCCTCGACCGCGCCAGAGGGTCGGTCGTACAGTTATTTAATTTACGCGGCACGCAGAACCCAACACCCAGGACCCAGCACCCGTCTTCGTAGTATACTGGCGGCTTCGCAAAAGGAGGGGCCATGTTGCCCGACTACATTTCCAAAGCCGTCCCGAATCCCACGTCGAACCGCGGTCCGTGGTATGCCAATACAGCGCCCAGCTATGCGGGCATTTTTCTGTGGATCGCCTTCTACCTCTCGATCGCCAAGGACACCATTCCGCACGCCGGTGTGGGCCTGTGCATGGCCGCCATCGTAGTCGCTGGGCTGCTCAGCTACGCGCTTTATTATTACGCTCCGGCGATGTTGGGTATGAAGACGGGCTACCCGCTCTACGTGGTCGGCAGTTCGACTTTCGGCACGGCGGGCGGCTACGTGATGCCCGGCCTGCTGATGGGATTGCTGCAGGTCGGCTGGTTCGCGGTGAATACGGCCATTTCGACGCAGTTCATCTTAAATACGTTCGGTTCCAAGGCCGGGCCGGGGAGCCTGCCCTTCATCCTCATCGGCATCGTCTGGGGTTACGGGATGGCCTACATCGGCGTGATGGGGATTCAATACGTCGCCAAGCTTTCGCGCTACCTTATCGTGATTCCCGCCGCCATGGTGCTGCTGGTGTTCTTTCGAACCAGCTCGGGCATTGGACAATACGTCCCGGCCGATCCGCATCCGTTCGTGGCCTTCACGCTGCTGATACAGATCATCATCGGCTTCTTCGCCACGGCGGGCGCGGCCGGCGCGGATTTCGGGATGAACAGCCGCAACGAAAAAGATGTGCGCATGGGCGGCTTGACGGGCATTACCCTGGCGATCGTATTTGCGGCCGGATTGCCGCTGCTCTCGGTGGCCGGCGCCAGCAAGCTGTACGCGCTTCCTGGACTCGGGTACGACGACGTGATCCGGTCCATCGGCGGCGTGCTCGCCACTGCCATGTTCGCGCTGTTCACCATCGCCTCGGTGGCGCCCGCCTGCTTCTGCGCGTTTATTGCCGGCAACAGCTTCTCGACCATGATACCGGGCGTGCCGCGCATCTCCTCCACCATGGCGGGTGTGACCGTGTCCATCGTGCTGGCGGTGACCGGCGTCGCCCAAAATTTGATCGGCTTCTTCACCATCGTAGGCGCGTCGTTCGGTCCTATTTGCGGGGCCATGGCGGCGGACTATCTGCTCTCGGGCAAGCGTTGGGCGGGTCCCCGCGAGGGCGTCAACTGGGCCGGATATCTGGCGTGGGCGCTGGGCTTCGTGGTCGGGATACTGCCGTTCCTGCCGGTTTCCGATTCGCTGAAGACTTACGTGCAGCCGGCGGTGCTGTATAGCTTCGTGACAGGCTTCGTGGTTTACGCCGTGCTTGCCAAAGCGGGCATCGAGCCGCGAACGGTGGCGATGCCACTTACTGCACGGCAATCGTGACCGGGTTTGAGTCGACTCCGCCCATCGAAACGACGACGGGAACAGAAGGTCCGGCCGGCGCACTCGCGGGTACTTGCGCGTTTACCTGATACAAGCCCACGAAGCCCGGGGCGAGCCCGGAGAAGGTCACGTTAGCGGGCACTCCGCCTATGGTCACCATCGGCTTCGTGACCGTCTCTGAGAGCGGGTTGCCTGCGGCGGGTGAACCGGTCGGAGGTTGGTTGGTAACTTGTCCGAGGCCGGTGCAGTAGATCAAGATGACGGTCGTGCCGGGTGTTGCCGGATTCGAGGAGTCCACCAGGCGATAGGAGGAATCGAGGATCGCGCCCTGGCCGGTACCCTGGGAATTCATCGAGAAGATTCCGGGCGAAAATAGCGCAAGGCTGAAGGTCTGTCCGGCGATACTCTGACCATTGATCGTCGCGGCCAAGGTAGTCTGCATCTGGCTTGCCAGCTCCCAGGGAATCTGCAAGTTCACCTGTTGCATCGAGGCGTAGAACAGAGGCGCTTGGGCCTGGTTGCCAAACTGCATGGAGAGTCCCGAGAGGCTGGTGGGAAGCGGGCTGCTCTCGACATCCGCCGGGCAGATCTGACTGAAGTTCCCATAAACCGAGGCGATGCTCCCGGGCGCTAAGCCGGCGCCCCAGCCGTAGGCGGCCGCGTTCACCATGGCGTCGATGGAAAGCGCCTGAGGAGGTACCGACCAGTAGAATTGCGAACTCATGCCGCCTAGGGGGGTGAAGCTATCCGAGATCAGGGCATCGTAGGCGACGAATGCGGCGGGATTGAGGCTGATCGATCCCCCGGTCACGGTCACGAACAGACAGCCCGTAGTCGTTCCCTTGTTTAAACCGCTGAAGTCCACCTGGGTAGGGAGAATCCCAACCGCAGGACCTGGGGGCGAAGTGGGCTGAGTCGTTAACGACTCGAAAGCCATTTCGAAATATCCAGTCTGGAGCTGAGTAAACGTCCCCAGAAGATTGCCATTGTTGAAAAGCTGGCCTGTGATCGACGGAACACCGGACGCCGACAGAGGTGTGTTATCGAAAAACAACAGCGTATCCGCGTTGTTCGGCGACAGGTTGAGAGTAAGGGCCAAGGGCTGATTCGGGCCGAGATTCATGACATTGACCGGCTCGGCGCCGATGGCGGTAGACGAAGGGATACAGATCAGGGCCACCCAAAACCGGCAGCCGAACGAAGCGATTCGCAAAGACATGCGCCTATCCTCCGTAGCGTATCAGACCGTAGCACGCCGCCGCATTGTTACATCTACCCGCGGCGGCACGCAACGGGCTTTACTGCTCCTGCGTTGATGTGCGCGCGGCGGTTCTTCTGCCAGCACGCTTCATCGTGCTCGCTTGCAGACCTGCTTCTCTTTGCTGTAGCTGATGGTCTTCAGTTGAGCGCCCGGAACCCCCAGCGAGGCCAGATACTCCTTGGCTTGATTGGCGCGCTTATCGCCGAGGGCAGGTTGTACTTTTCCGACCCGCGCTCATCGCAATAGCCCTGTACGGTGAGCTTATAATCCGGATACTGCTTCAGGATCTCGCCGAGGGTCTTGGCGTCAGGGCGTCATGAATGCGGTTGATCAAATCCTGTATCCGGATCTTGGTCGCCCGATCCGGCATCCCAGATGCGGTGTGCACGAGGATGCTGACACTGGCCGTGGCGGACGCGGTGCCGCTAGGCCCAACGCAGGGTTGTTTCGCCGCCCTTGTCTATGGCTCCGGGCGAAGCGGCAAACAGCGAGATCACGGGTTTCTCAGGGGCGCTCGTTTTAGCTTGTTGCACTGCGGGCGGGGGCGCCGCAGGAAAAGTTTCCTATAGACAAGTTAGAGCTAGAGTGGGGGTTGGCGGCATCCCGTTGATGCGGTATTTCGTCGCGTGGGAACACGCGAGACTGGCTCAACCGCCGGCCGCCCGGTACCCGAACAAGCCTTTCTGCTTGATCACCGCGGCGGCCTGCGGCGGCACCAGCTTTTCCCAGCTTGGGTCGCCGGACTGGATGCCTGCCAGCACTGCGCCCGGCGTGACGTGCAACTCGCCGGGGTCGAACTCGCGTATGGATGCGATGTAACCGTTCTCGACGAGATGTCTGTATAGGTGGCTCAGTTCCGGTTTCACGTCTAGCCGATCGGACGTAGTCAGCTCTCCGGCATCTGTCTCTCTGGTCGGATAGATGAACAGCTTGACGCGCCCCTGTAAGAGTCTGCCCAAACCCTCCAGGATGCCGCCTTCCATTTCGGTGTAATACTTCTCCTCGAACACCTCGCGCAGGGTGGGGACGCCCATGGCCATCCCGATCCAATTCTGCGTGTAGTGGCGCAGGTAGCTGGTGACCTTGTCGAACCTGGTGTAGTTCGAAATCATGACGATTTTGCCCAGTGCGCCCAGAATGTCGACGCGCGCCAGGAAATCCTGGTGATCGATGGCCTGTTCGGACATCAGGTTATTCAAGGTCATCTCCATGATGGCGACCAGATCCTGGGCAGGCGGGCAGTCCTGCTGAAGCTGGCGCACGGCGCGATCCAGCATCTCCAGCGTGACGTTGGTAACCGGCCGGAAGCTGCCTCGCTCGATCATCACCGGCTTGTTGTAGAGCACTTCCGCGGGTTCGACGACCTCGCCATCGGCCGTGAACATGGCCGCGTCGGTAAGCCCCTGTTCGACGAGTTGCAGACTCATCAGGCGGTTGTCCACCTTGGCGAAGGCGGGGCCCGAAAACTTGATCATGTCTACTTCAATCCGGCGGCGGCTCAGATCGTCCATCAGGGAGGCGATCAGGTGCGTGGGATCGTCCGCGTAGTAGAATGCGCCGTAGATCAGGTTCACGCCGGCCAGTCCGAGCGCCTCCTGCTGTTCGACGGTGACAGGGTCCAGCATCTCCACGTGGAGAATGATTTCGGAAGGCTCGCCGCGGGGCTCCGTCTGGAAGCGCACGCCCAGCCAGCTATGGCCCGCGGGGCGATGCGAGTGGGTTTGCGTGGCGGAGGTATCCGCGAATACAAAGAACGCGGTGTGCTCGCCCCGCGTCTGGTCCAGGCGCTCCACCAGGCTTTTGAACTCATTTTCGAGCATGGCCTCCAGACGCTGGCGGCTGACGTAGCGCTGCGTCGGACCGTAAAGGCCATCGCTGATGGCCATGTCGTACGCGGAAATGGTCTTGGCGATGGTGCCGGCGGCTTTACCTGCGTGGAAGAACCAACGGGCCACTTCCTGGCCGGCGCCGATCTCGGCAAACGTGCCGAACTTGCGGCCGTCGAGATTAATCTTTAGGGCTTTGGGCCGAGTGCTGCCGGATTCTTCCGCCATCTACTCATATCGTAATGCCACCAGCGGATCGATAGCGGCCGCGCGCCGGGCCGGAATGTAGCAGGCGGCCAGCGCCACCAATGCCAGCAACAGCGATACGGCGGCGAAAGTCAGCGGATCGAAGGGCGTCACCTCGAATAGAAAGTCCTTCAGCACACGCGTGGCGGCCCAGGCGCCGGCGAGTCCGATCGCCAACCCGCCCGCGACCAACGCCGCGCTGCGCCACAAAATCATTTGGACGATGTGGCCGCGTTGCGCGCCGATCGCCATGCGGATGCCGATCTCCTGTGTCCGCTGCGTCACCGAGTAAGCCATCACGCCGTAGATGCCGACGATGGCGAGCAGAAAAGCGATGGAGGAAAACGAAGCGAGCACGCGCGTTTGGAAGCGCGGCTCAGCCGTGGAGGCGTACAGCAAGTCCTGCATGCTGGCAATCGCGCGTATGGGCAGGTCTTTGTCCACGTCCCAGACCTGCGCGCGCAAAGCCGGCGCCAGGCTGGCCGTGTTCGCATTCGAACGCACCACGAAGCTGACTTCCTGCAGGAAGAACGGCACTTGCACCTGTGCGACCGGCTGGTAAATCGTCATGTACCGCGATGCCGGATTCTCCTGCCGGATCGATCCGGCTACCCCGACCACGGTCATCCAATCGTCCTCCGCCTTGGGATTGCCGGCGAAACTGATGCGCTTGCCAATGGGATTCTGGTTCGGCCAGAAGCGGCGGGCGAACGATTCGTCCACCATCGCGACGGGCGCGGATTTCAGGGTGTCGTGTTCGTCGAACGACCGGCCGCGCTCGAGTGGGATGCCCATCGCCCGAAAGTAGCCGGGGCTGACGGCCGGCTTGGCGACGATCACGTCCGGCGGCGGTTGCTGGTCACCCAGTTTGAAATCTCCCTGGATAAGGGCGTCGGACATCGGCAGCCAGTTCACCAGGCCCGCAGCAGTCACACCGTTCACGCGTGAGATGCGCTCCAGAATCTCGTTATCGAATCGCTGGATTTGCGCGGCCGATTCGTATGGCGTGCCGTTCAATTGCATGCTCATCGCCAGGACGTTATCGGGCCGGAAGCCGAGATTCACGGCGCGCAGTTTCTCGAAGCTGCGCACCAACAGACCCGCGCCGATCAGGAGAATCAGAGCCAGCGCCACTTCCGCCATGACCAGCAAAGAGCGCAGCGCGCCAGTACGGGCGCTGCCGCGGGCCGCCGCGTCCTTCCAGTTTCGCGTCTGCCGCGCGCGCGTCAACTGCAGCGCAGGCGCCAGGCCGAACAGCATGCTGGTGAGCAGGGAGACACCGATATTGAAAACGAACACCCAGCCGTCGAAGCGGATCTCGTCGATGCGCGGAATGCGATTTGCCGGCGCGAGCTGGATCAAGGTTTCCACTCCCCACAGCGCGACGATGAGCCCGAGTAATCCGCCGATGACGCCGAGTACGGCGCTCTCGGTGAGCAGTTGCCGCGCCAGGCGCCAGCGGGTGGCGCCCAGCGATGCGCGAATGGCGATCTCCTGCTTGCGCGCCGACGCGCGGGAGAGCAGCAGGTTGGCGACATTGACGCAGGCGATCAGCAGCACGCATCCGACGGCGCCCAGAAAGACAAGCAAGGCAGGCCGGGCGTTGCCGACGACGGCGTCGCGCAGGGGGGCGATGATCATTTCGGTCTCGTCGGTCTTGGCACGACGCTCGTCCGCCGCGATGCGCACATCGGCCGCGTCCAGTTCCGCTTTGGCGCGCGCAACGGTGGCTCCGACGGCGAGGCGGCCGATCGCCTGGCGGAAGGCGATGTGATGATTGTCCGGCTTGAGGATCGCCGGGACCCACAGTTCCACAGTGGGGTCGAAAGCGGTTGGCATGACGCCGACGATCATGTGCGGCTCGCCGTCGAGAAAGATAGATTTGCCGAGCGCATCGCGGCCGCCCTGGAAATGAGTGCGCCAAAATGCGTCGCTCAGGACCGCGACTTTTGCGCCGGCTGGCGACTCCTCTTCGGCCCGAAACCCGCGCCCAAGTTGGGGCTGAACGCCGAGAGTGGCGAAGAAATTGGTGGTCACCGCCTCGCCGTGAACCACTACGGGATCGCCGGCTCCGGTGCCGTTCCAGTTCAAGAAGTTGTAGGCCGCAAGCTGCTGAAATGCCGTACTGGCGGACAGGCAGGCGATGAATCCGGGGTCCGACATGCTGCCGAGTTCGAAGGGGCTCGGCGTCTTTGGAGTGGGCCGGACGGTGTACAACTGAGACGGTTCGTGGTAGGGCAAGGGCCGCAGCAGCACCGATTCGACGACCGTAAAGACAGCCGTATTCGCGCCGATGCCGATGGCCAGCGCGCCGATCGCCACCGCGGTGAAGGCGCGATTGCGCCGCAGGTTGCGGAAGGCATAGCGGAGATCAGTGTTAAGATCGGCGACTGTGTTCATCGAAAATCCTCCGGGATCGTGTAGGCAGGCTTTATGCCAGGCGCGCCGGGAATCGATTCAGCAAGTTAGGCCGGCGGCGGAGTGATGGCGGTGTGCGGTTGTGGGATGGTGTGACGCGGGAGCGGACAGGGCGCTGGGTGTTAGGCCGCGCCAACCTCGACCTCGAGGACGTGCAACTTGGGCGGGCGCGTGGGTTGCGGCGGTTCGAAATGGAGTTCGAGCGCTTCCCTCAGATTTGCCAGAGACTCTTCTTCAGTCTCGCCCTGGCTGGCGACATCCAGTTCGAGACACTGGGAGACGTGCCAGTTGTCTTCGCGCCAGACGGTCGCGGCGAACAGTCGCTTCATAGCTCACGCAGCCCGATGAGGCCGGACACGGCCCTCGATCTCGGAGCCCCTCGCGTCCTGCGCCAACTCCAGGTCGTAGTTTGACTGGAGGTTTATCCAAAACTGAGGCGTCGTTCCGAAGTAGCGAGCCAGCCGCAATGCGGTGTCCGCGGTGATGGCGCGTCGTCCACGGACGATATCGTTGACGCGCGTCACGGGCACGAAGAGTTCGGTTGCCAGCCGATTGGCGGTCAGTCCCAATGGCTTCAAGAAGTCCTCCCGGAGCGTTTCGCCGGGGTGAATTGGGGGCATCGTCTTGGTCTTCGTTGGCATCGGCTATGTCCTAAATGGTAGTCTACAATCTCAACATCAAAGGCATCGGGCTGCATCCAACGGAAGCAGATCCGCCACTGGTCGTTGACCCGAATGCTGTATTGCCCTAACCGATCATCGGCCATGCCGATCTGCGGTAGGTGGACGCCCCTACGCTGCCCCGGAGGTAGCGCTCAGCGGACGGCAACACTCTCTGCTTACTCGGCCTCAGCGACAGGCTTGTCCTCCGCGGCAAGGTCACGAACAGAGAGGGACTTCTGGTACCACTCAAATCGCGTTTCCTGTCCCCTTCGACCCAGGATGAAACGCCCGACGCCCAACGCGTCGAGGCGCCGGAAGGCCCGGAGCACTGCTGATCGAGCAACCGGGGTATCTGCCCGGCCCAAGGAACGGACAAAAGCATTAATGTCGGTCTGGTGCTGATTTCGTTGGCGGCTGCCGAAATGATCGACGATAAGGCGAAGCTCGGGATCCTCCCGATACGCAGCACGCAGTCCAGCCATATCGGCTCCAGCCCGCGGTGTCGCCGATTGTGGTGTATCTGTTGCCTCTTCAGCGCTATGATCGACATCTGCGCCCGAGGCCGAATGGACGTTGGCTTCCTCTGTGGAAGGGGTGGCGTCGCCGGTCGACGGTGCAGCCTCGGTGGTGGCGCCCGCCGGCTGAACGACCTTCCGCTCAACTGGTGTGTAAACATCGACGCGGACCTTTTGCCCGCGGATGAAGTCGGCAAGCTCGTCCCGCATCTCGCTATCACGAGCATCAATTGCGTTACTTATTTCGTCTGCGTTAGCGGCGTCGGGATCAAGAATTGGCTTGGGAATCGACAGTGCGGCGCACCATGCATCAATACTGATCTTCTTCTGTTTCACTTCGTGGATCTGGGTGAGGAAGAATTTCAGCGTCTTGTCACCTTTGGATATATTGAAGTTCTTTTCCAAAAGAGCACAGTTTCCAAGCCTGTTGATAAAAAATTGGCTGTCTGCTTCGTCGCCGTTACCGAACGCCATCTTGGCCGTTGGCTGCATCGGATCGGGCTGGGACGCCACTACGGATTGAATCTTCCTTTTCCAGAGTGCGACAGGGACAATATGATCGACCTCAGGATTTACTCGACTCTTGCCCACTCTAAGCTGGACTTTCGACTTGTCCCATCGGTCGGAATCCAGCCTATGCCAAATCCAGAGAAGGTTACGATATAGTGAGACGCGCTCTCGGCTCGGTGCCGACATATTGGCGACGTTTGCGGACGCTCCGCTGCTGAGGCTATCGACAAGGCCCTTGAAACAGTCATCCCACACCTTGTGGGCTTCTGAGGTGTCCTTTAGTGGATCGAGGGCCTTAATCAGGTCAGCTAAGGCTTTCGCGTAGACCTCGATCTGTGAACTGGATGAGCCAGACCACACTCCCGCCCATTGTGAACACATGATCCAGCGGTCAAGATATCTGTTCACCGAGTCGCTGCATTTCTTTTCGAAGTCGTCCGTCTGGAGCTCGCCAAGTGCCTGGTTTGCCTTCCAGGTCTCGGCGGCGAAGACCCAGGCCCAAAAGATCTCTAGCGCATACAACGACGAGAAGTGCCCACGTGGTCCGTATGCAATGCCTCGCTGCTCTAATGCCTTGGCACCTGTAGTGAACGCCTTTTGTACGACGTTCCACCGTTTTGACAAGACGAGAGCCATAGGCCGGATAACATCGCCCTTCAGCAGGTCGGGGTCGGACAGTAGCCTACCATCCTTATTTGAGACCGACCAGACGAACGATGCGGCGTTGACGAGTTCGTCAACTTCGAGGCTGAGATCGTACTCGCGAAGGTCCTTGTCCAGTTCGGCAAAGCACTGTCCCGCTGACTTGCCGCCCGTCTCTTCGTTCGTCCATCCGACCTTGAGCCATGCGAGAGTGATCTCCTCACGCGACAGGATTCTCCCGGCCGAATTGAGCCGAGTGAAGATGTTCACGACGGCGTCATTATAAGTGTCGTGCGTCCAAGTTTTCTCGTCGAAGGGTTGGAGCTCCAGAAAGGTGACGTCCGCCAGCTTGACATCCCGCAAAGTAGTCATGAGTTCGCCCATCGGCGGAAGGAGCTTGTCGATCTTCTCGGGCGCAACGCCGTGCTTTGCCAGCAGCGGCTTCACGAGATTTCGGAATTGCGCCTCGTGCAGCGCAGGGTTTGGTGGAGCCTCCTTCCAGAGGCGGCTTAGCCGAATTAGGCGAGACGGTTGTGCGTACGCCTTCGGCAGCGGCCCTTCGTCGTTCGCTTTCGGAAAGTTCGATTGCCCGCCCTGAGGGTCTGTGACGGCCCAGGTGAGAAGGCCGCGAAAGTCCACGGCGAGCAGACTTCCGTCGTGCCTTTCATACTCGAGGAGAAACTTGTCCAGGTCAAAACAAAGGCTTGCCTTGGACCAGTGTCGGTATTTGGTCTGGCGGCCGCGCGGTCTTTGCTCCTTGACCTCCTCGTTCCAGTCTCGGTCCTCGAGCTTGAACCCCCAGTCGTCACCCTGGAGGGCCAGGAGCAGACTTTGAACGCGCTGTTGCCCATCAAGGACCATGTGGTAGTCGGCCGGCGGATTCATCTGTGCGACGTGGGCTCCGTCTGCCTCAGTTGTCCTGTCGCAGACGGTCCAGAATGGACGGAACGGAATCCCTTGCACTTCCTTGTGGTTCACTCGCCAAAGGAGCAGCGTGCCGAACGGCCAACCGCGAATCAGGGAATCGATCAGAAGCGTCACTTGATAGGGCTTCCATAGGTACGGCCGCTGAAGGTCCTGTATCAGCATCGTCGCCCCGCTCGACGCGCTAGCTCGTTCGAGGAGCTTGTCCAACTGTAGCGAATCCTGCCTGTATATATTTCCCACGGGCCTTGGGTCCTTATCTGTGCGCCTTGGACAGTGTATCACTTCCTGGTGTTTATGACGCGATCGGGTGAGAGGTCCAGGCCTTTGCCCGCACACCGCGCAACCCGAATTGCTCGTTCCGACGCTGTCAGACCGCCCTCTCCGACCCTGCGAGATCTACGGTGCGGACAGTCCGTTGCGCAGCAATAGAGCCTGGTATTCCGCCTGGTGCTCCCCGACGTCGAGATCACTGCCCGCCAAATTGCACGCGATTTGCCACGGCTCCGCGTGGTAGATCATGTCGCCATAATCTCGATTTGCGTCCTCCAACGCGAAGGGGAGGTTGTGCCAAAGGCTGGTCACTTTCTCCGCCGCGTCAGTCCGTTGCATCGCATGGAAAGTCACGAGGCAGTCTTCGACGGCTGCCCAGAAATGTATCGCCGACGTTGCGCTAACCGTGCTCATATGATCCTCGTTCGTGAACTCGTGTTCAATACCATTTCCGCGGCCATAGTGTGAAAACTGATCTGGTCCGCATCCGCAACGACCATTCGCTGATTCCAAAATGCCGCGACGGGGCCGTAAACTACATCGTAGTACGAAGGGGCCGGTGGGAGGCGACCGTGGTCCAATGCGCCTTTCCGGCAATGGTGGACCAGGCTCCAGTAGTCGTCTGCGGCGAAATCGCCGCGGACGAAGGCTAGAGTCTCAAGGCTGGCGAGAGACAGCCTCTTTATCGTGATCTCGATAACTGCCGGGCTCGTGCCAGGGCGTGTTGCTGAAAGCTGCGCCGCCCACATCTGAGCTTGGCGCACGACTGTCGTGGTGTAGAATCCACGCCCAAAGTCAGTATTCGGCTTACCATGCCCTACTGTGACACCCGAAACGATACTCGTTGCGAATGAGTCCACCGTGCCATGAAAAACCACGACGTCCTGGTTTGTCCAGGTTGCGGGAGGAAACACGATGGGAGGCAACGCCACTGCATTGTTATTCTATCAAGTCCGGGCGTCTCCCGTCCCTAGATGCGCGGCGGAAAGCTGGCTATTGAAGAAACGTGAGCTGGCTGTTAGCGGGGATGCGCTTCACCCACGAGTTCATCTCGCCTTCGCTGCGAAGCAGGTCTTGTAGCGTGGTTTTGCTCAGGACGTCGTCCACCGCCGATTGCACGGCGTGCCAGAGGGAGCGCACGGAGCAATCGACCGAGCGGGTGCAGACCTGGATCTGGCCGGCGTGCTCGTGGCAGAAGTGTTTGGATTCGAAGAGGCGGCCGCCGAGTACCCCGATGACGTCGCCGATCACGATTTGGCCGGCCGGGCGCGAGAGCGTGTAGCCGCCGACCTTGCCGCGCGCGCTGGTGATGAAACCGCCGCGGCGCAAGATACGCAGCAGCTTGGCGGCGTAGGCCGGCGAGAGCGCTTCGGCTCCGCCGATTTCCGGAATGGTCAGGCTCTCGTCCTGGCCCGCCAGGCCGATGCGCAGCAGGCAGCGTAATCCGTATTCTTCGTGCGCGCTGAGTTTCATGGTCGTGTGCGTGACAGCTTATCGAGTGGAATGATATCGTCCAGGCCCAGCAGCATGCGGGCTTCCGGCGACATTTTGCTCTTGTCCCACGGCGGATCGAAGACGAGTTCCAGCTTGACGTCCTTTACGCCGGGCACCGCGCGCGCCTTGCGCTCGACTTCGGCCGGGAGACTTCCGGCCACGGGGCAGTTCGGCGCGGTGAGGGTCATCTTGATGCGCGCTTCGCCCGCGGCGTTGACCTGCACGTCGTAGATCAAGCCGAGGTTATAGATATCCATGGGGATCTCCGGGTCGAAGACCGTGCTCAGCGCGGCGATGATCTTCTCTCTCATTCGGTGGACACCACCTCTTCCACGCTGGTTAACGCGGATTTCAAAGTGTGCCAGGCCAGCGTGGCGCACTTGACGCGCGCGGGAAATTCGCGCACGCCGGAGAAGACCGCCAGCTTGCCGAGATTCGCGGAGGCCGGCTTCTCGGTGGTCAGCAGGTCGTGGAAGCGCTCCATCATTTGCACGGCTTCCTGGCGGGACTTGCCTTTGACAGTCTCGGTCATCAGCGACGCGGACGCCGTGGAAATGGCGCAGCCCGCGCCGACGAAACTGATGTCCTGCACCGTATCGCCATCCAGCTTCACGAACAGCGCCAGCTTGTCGCCGCACAGCGGGTTGTAGCCTTCCACGCGGCGCGTGGCATCCGGCATCTGGTGGAAATTGCGCGGGCGCCTGCTGTGGTCGAGGATGACTTCCTGATAGAGATCTTCGATCATTAGGGGGAGACCCCCGGGCGGGACTGGGAGTCCCGCGCAGGCTGAGAGCCTGCCCCACAAGGCAGTACAACAGCAGCAGGCATTAGCCGAAGATCTCCTTCACCTTGAAGATGCCGGCGACCAGCGCGTCGATGTCTTGCTTGGTGTTGTAGAATGCGAGCGACGCGCGCGTGGTGGCCGGCACGCCGAACCACTCCAGCACGGGCTGCGCGCAATGATGTCCGGTGCGCACGGCGACTCCCTCGCGGTCGAGAATGGTGCCGACATCGTGCGGATGCACGCCTTCCAGTACGAATGAAAGCACGCTGGCCTTCTCGCGCGCCGTGCCAATCAGACGCAAGCCCGGAATACGCTCCAACTGCGCAGTCCCGTATGCCAGCAGGTCATGTTCGTAAGTTTGGATGCGATCGAGCCCGATTCCATTGATGTAATCGACGGCCGCGCCCAGCCCGATCGTGCCGGCGATATTCGGCGTGCCGGCCTCGAACTTGTAGGGCAACTCGTTGTAAGTGGTCTTGGCGAAGGTTACGGAGCTGATCATGTCGCCGCCGCCTTGGTATGGCGGCATCTTATTCAGCAAGGCTGCTTTTCCGTACAGCACGCCGATACCGGTGGGCCCGAACATCTTGTGGCCGGAGAGCGCGTAGAAGTCGCAGTCGAGCTGCTGCACGTCGACCTTCATGTGGGCCACAGCCTGCGCGCCGTCAATGAACACAGGCACGCCGTGGCGGTGCGCCATGCGCGCTATCTCGGCCACCGGGTTAATGGTGCCGAGCGCGTTCGAAACATGCACGACGGAAACCAGCTTAGTGCGCGGGCCCAACAGTTTCTCGAATTCGTCGAGCAGCAGCTCGCCACGCTGGTTGATGGGCGCGATGCGCAGGATGGCCTGCTTTTCCTCGCAGAGAATCTGCCACGGCACAATGTTGGAGTGGTGCTCCATGGCGGAGATGAGGATCTCATCGCCGGCCTGGATGTGTTTGCGGCCGTAAGTATAGGCGACCAGGTTGATGCCCTCGGTAGCGCCCCGGACGAAGACGATCTCGCGCCAATCGGCGGCGTTGAGGAAGCGCTGTATCTTGACGCGGGCCTCTTCGTAGTGGCGCGTGGAACGCTCGCTCAATTCATGCACGCCGCGATGGATGTTGGAATTATCCACCTGGTAGAACTGGTTCATCGCGTCCAGAACCATTTGCGGCTTCTGAGTGGTGGCGGCGTTATCCAGATACACCAGGGGCTTGCCGTGGACGCGCTGGTCCAGGACAGGGAAGTGCTCACGTTGACCGCTTGCCGACGCGTGCGACTCAGTTACGGCTGCCATGAAGTTTCTCCAGCAACAGTTTCTCCAACTGCTCGCGCAGCGATGCGACTTTGATGCGGTCCACGATGTCGCGCGCGAACGCGTAGATCATCAGATTGCGGGCATCCGCCAGACCGATGCCTCGCGACTGCAGGTAAAAGATGCCCTCCGGATCCAACTGGCCGATGGTCGCGCCATGCGTGCAGCGCACGTCATCGGCAAGGATTTGCAACTCGGGCTTGGTATTGATGACGGCGTCTTCCGAGAGCACCAGATTCTTGTTGGTTTGCTTGGCGTCGGTCTTCTGCGCGTCCTTACGGACCAGGATCTTGCCGCTGAAGACGGCGCTCGATTTGCCGTCGAGGATGCCCTTATACAACTCGTGGCTGGCGGCGTACGGCTTGGCGTGATCGATGGCGGTGTGATTGTCGATATGCTGCTCGCCTGCGACCAGGTACAAGCCGTTCAGCGTGCATTCGGAGCCTTCCGAGAGCACGGCGTTCACGTCGTTACGAACCAGCGCCCCGCCGAACGAAAGGGAGTGCGAGCGAAAGTTGGTGTCGCGGCCAAGTTGGACTTGGAGCGTCGCCACGTGGAAGGCGTGCGCGCTCTCGGTCTGGAGCTTATAGTGATCGATGACGGCGTGGTCGCCCGCTACGATTTCGGTGACAGAGTTCGTTAGATAAGTGCCACCCTGACCCTTGTAGATTTCGATAATGGTTGCCTGGCTGTCCGGTTCTGCCACGATCAGGATGCGCGGGTGGGAGACCGTAGGATGACCGTTGGCGGAGGACTGGATGACTAGTTCTATGGGTTCTTCAATCACCGCTCCTTTGGCGATGTGGATGAAGAGGCCGTCTTCGAAATTGGCGGTGTTGAGGGCTACGAAGGCGTTGTTTTGGTAGCCGGCATAGCGCGCGAGATACTGCTCGACGGGGGACTCGGAGAGTTTGGTTATTCGAACGCCCGGGGCGGCCTGGGAGGCCGCCGCAGGCAGAGTGC
>PKYZ01000148.1:0-3545 GCA_003132865.1 Bryobacterales bacterium | reverse complement strand
TCGATCATGCCGCCTCACCCTCGATACCGACGTATCCGGATTCCTCCAGCTCCAGCGCCAGTTCTTTGCCGCCCGATTTCACGATGCGGCCTTCCGCCAGGACGTGCACGAAATCCGGCACGATGTAGTTCAGCAGGCGCTGATAGTGCGTCACCACGATCATGGCGCGGGCGGGGCTGCGCAGCGCGTTGACGCCGGCGGCTACAATCTTCAGCGCGTCGATATCCAGACCGGAATCGGTCTCGTCCAGGATCGCGAGCTTGGGTTCCAGCACGGCCATCTGAAAGATCTCGTTGCGCTTCTTTTCGCCGCCCGAAAAGCCGGTATTGACCGCGCGGTTCAACAGGCTCTGATCCATCTCCATCAGCGCCATCCTCTCCTTAACCAGCGCGAGAAAATCTATGGCGTCCAGATCTGGCAGGCCCTGGTGCTTGCGGATGGCGTTGAGCGCCGCTTTCAGGAAATACAGATTACTGACCCCCGGAATTTCCACCGGGTATTGAAACGCCATGAAGATGCCTTCGCGGGCACGATCTTCGGGCGACATTGCCAGCAGGTCTTTTCCGTCGTAAACGACTTCGCCGGCGGTCACCTGGTACAGATCGCGGCCGGACAGGACTTGCGCCAGCGTGCTTTTGCCCGAGCCGTTGGGACCCATGATGGCGTGCACTTCGCCGGCATTGATGGACAGATCGATGCCCTTGAGGATTTCGCGTCCGGCGACGTTGGCATGCAGGTTCTTGATTTCGAGTAATGACATTGTTAGCTTATCCGACGCTTCCTTCGAGACTGACTCCAAGCAGCTTCTGGGCTTCCACGGCGAACTCCATGGGCAACTCGCGGAAGACCTGTTTGCAGAAGCCGTGCACGATCATGGAGACCGCGTCTTCGGTGGAAATGCCGCGCTGCCGGCAATAGAAAATCTGGTCTTCGCCGATCTTAGAAGTGGATGCCTCGTGCTCCACCTGCGAAGACGTATTCTTCACTTCGAGGTAGGGGAACGTGTGCGCGCCGCACTTATCGCCCAGCAGCATGGAATCGCACTGCGAATAGTTGCGCGCGTGGGAGGCGCTTTTCAGGATCTTGACCGCGCCGCGATAGGTGTTCTGGCCGTGCCCCGCCGAGATGCCCTTGGAGACGATGGTGCTGGTGGTGTTCTTGCCGATGTGGATCATTTTGGTGCCCGTGTCGGCTTGCTGGTAATGATTGGTGAGCGCCACCGAGTAAAATTCGCCGACCGAGTTGTCGCCGATCAGCAGGCAGCTTGGATATTTCCAGGTGATGGCGGAGCCGGTTTCCACCTGCGTCCAGGAGATCTTGGAGTTGACGCCGCGGCACGCGCCGCGCTTGGTGACGAAATTGTAGATGCCGCCGCGGCCTTCCTTATCGCCCGGATACCAGTTCTGCACGGTCGAGTACTTGATCTGGGCGTTATCGAGGGCGACCAGTTCGACCACGGCCGCGTGCAATTGGTTAGTGTCGCGCATGGGCGCCGTACAGCCTTCCAGGTAGCTGACGTACGCGCCTTCGTCGGCGATGATGAGAGTGCGCTCGAACTGGCCCGTATTCTTGGCGTTGATGCGGAAGTAGGTGGACAGCTCCATGGGGCAGCGCACGCCCTTGGGGACGTAGCAGAAGGAGCCGTCGCTGAAGACGGCCGAGTTCAGGGCAGCGAAGAAATTGTCCGAGGAGGGGACCACCGTGCCGAGGTATTTCTTGATCAGGTCGGGGTGCTCCTGGACGGCTTCGGAGAAGGAGCCGAAGATGATGCCCAGCTCACCGAGCTTTTCTTTGAAGGTGGTGGCTACCGAGACGCTGTCGAACACCGCGTCCACGGCGACGCCGGCGAGCAACTCACGCTCTTGCAGCGGGATGCCGAGCTTTTCATAGGTGCGGAGCAGTTCCGGATCGACATCGTCGAGGCTCTTGGGCCGGTTGACGTTGGTCTTGGGGGCGGCGTAGTAGCTGATGGCTTGGTAATCGATGGGCGGATAGTGGATGTTGGCCCAGGTGGGCTCCTGCATGGTGAGCCAGTGCCGGTAGGCCTTCAGGCGCCACTCCAGCATGAACTCAGGCTCGTTCTTTTTCTTTGAAATGAGCCGGATCACGTCCTCGTTTAGGCCCGGCGGGACGGTGTCGGCGTCGATTTCGGTGACGAAACCCCACTTGTATTCCTGATTGGCGAAGGTTTCGATGGTGTTGGCTGAGGTGCTCACGCGGTTCTCCTCAAGAAATCTATGCTCATCTATTATTAGGATGCTAAATCTGTACTAAAGTGTCAAGATTGGATCGGCGGGCGGTTGAGGAGCGGGGTTGGATGGTTGGGAGGCGGCCCTAACCGGACGTTTGGAGGGGCGGGTGGAAGGGGGCCAATGTACTTTTGTACGAACAAAGCCAATTGTTGAGTTCTCCTATTGTTTTGTTTGGTTTATGCGGATTCCTTGCAGGCGACTTTCGCTCGCCTGGCGGGTCCAGGGGGATCCGCGCAAACCAGGGTGCAAACCAGGGGGTCTGCCCCACTAGGCCTGCGAAAAACTGGCGGCCCGTGCACCCATCTTGTAGGCGATGTAGCTCAGTACGCCAGCCATCTCGTCCAATGCGCGCCTGCTCGATGTCAGGCGATACCAAGCCTTCATGATCCGGTAGTCGAGTATCAGCAGATAATGCTCCAGCGGGTGCAGACCCATACCCGCCGCGTGGTCCAACAGATAACGGAGCATCCGGTAATCGTTGTCGAGGGCGCGATGCAGGCGATCCAACGACAAGTCCCCCTGCGTCTGGCGCAAGGCTTCGCGGGTCTCCAGCACGCTCAACTGGCCGATCACCGTGGTGTGCCCTTCCACCTGTTCTTCGCTCAACAGCAGAAGAACGGTGTAGCGGAACCAGTACACAAAGAGAGCCAGTGAAAATGCTAGGATCAGTATTGTCTCAACCATCAATCCAGGACCTGCGGTAATAGGAAACCGTCGAATAATCATACCACCCACCAGTTCCAGGTGCAATATTTTTCTTAAGACTTCGAGTACGTCTGTTACTAAAACTGGAAATGATTGAAACTAAAGCGTAAGGCCCTTCAGATATTCCCGGAACGGGCCACCCAGATCGTGACGGCGCAGGGCGAATTCAACGGTGGCCTTAAGAAACCCGAGCTTGTCGCCGGCATCGTAGCGGGTACCTTCGAACCGGTACGCATAGATGGGACGCGTGCGCAGCAGATGGCGCAGCGCGTCCGTCAACTGGATTTCCGATCCGGAGCCCGGTTCGATCGCCTGCAGCGATTGAAATATCTCCGGGATCAGCACGTAGCGGCCGATGATCGCCAGGTTGGAAGGCGCCTCCGATGGTTTGGGCTTTTCCACGAGGTCCCGAATGCGGAATACGCGGTCCCGGTGGCCGTTGTGGGAGATCGGCTCGGCGTCGATCGCGCCATAAGCCGAGATGTTCTCTGGGGGAACCTCCATCACGGCCACCACCGGCGAGCAGAAGAACTCGTAGATGTCCAGCAACTGGCGCAGGCAGGGCGTTTCGGCGTCGATCACATCGTC
>PKYZ01000288.1 GCA_003132865.1 Bryobacterales bacterium | reverse complement strand
GCGAGGGCGCCCGCCCCACCCTCTGATTGTCACCGTATTACGCGAGCCTCGATAAATCAACGCCGATCCCTGCGCTCCGCGTGACGTTCGACACGCGGGCCGACCGGCCGCGCCACGGGCACCGCGTACGAGTGCACGTATCTGTCGCGGTTCACCCACGTGCGGCCCCAAGGGCGATGATCGATGACGATCTCGTGCGTGCGCCATCCCAGCACCGGACCGGCCCAGCCGAACGGCGCGAACGCCTCCACAAAGATCCCAGGCCCGAAAAGTGATGCCCGCCCCTACAAACAAGACCGGGTCCGTGGCTTTTTGGCGCATGCGTTGCACGGCGTCCATCACATCCGGGCGCTGGCTCAACACGGCATTGCCGAGCGCTTGCGACCACCCGGGATCCCTGGCCATCATGTCGAGCACGGATGGAAACGGGATCAACGCCAGCACGCTGGGATCGAACGAAAGATTGTCCTCGTACATGGCTCTGGACAATTCATCGGCGCGCAGATAACTGTGCTGGTTCGCCCAGGCGGCCGCGTCGGGTATCTCGTTCCAGAAAGTGGAACCGGTTAAAACCTGGGCCACCAACGGGTCGGGATAGAGCGCGATGCGCTCGACCATGCCATCCAGTTGCTGGCGGCGCGAGCTGCGGCGCCTGCTGCGGCGGATACCCCTGCTGCGGGGGAGGGGGCGGTCCCTGAGCCAGCACCGCAACACACAACACACTGGCAATCGCGCTTGCCCACAAGAACAGCTTTCATCATCGAAATAATCCCTTCTTGGTGAGGACAGGCCAGGAGGCCTGTCCTACCGGCGCCAGCCGCGTCCCCCATACCCGCGGCCCCCATAGAACCCGATTCCAGGGCCCCAATAATAAGGGTACCCATACCCATACCCATAGGCATACGGATACGAATACGGGTAGGCATACGGATACGGGGAGCCATAGCCGTAATACGCCCCGTTGGGCGGTCTGGTGCGGTCTTGCACATCATATGGCCGCTCGTAATCGTTTGGACTCACCCAGCGGAACGCTTGCGGCGCCGCCTCGGTGGCGACCGTAATGGGAGCTTCCACCCGGAACGTCAGAATCTGCTCCGGATAAAGCAGGGTCGGGTGGCCCCGCGTCACCAGCACTCCGACGATTCCAACTAGAGCGCCCGCGCCGGCGCCAATCGCCGCGCCTCTGCCCCAACCCGCTGCCGCGCCGATCATCGCGCCAGTCGCGGTAGTCGCGCCCACAGCGGCCACATCGCGGCCCACCGACGTCGGGCCATTCCGGCTAAACAGTTGCGTTTGAATCGGCACCGGCTGTCCATCCGACAGCGTGAGGTCCGTTAATTGAACCGCTAAGCGCGAGACGCCCTCGACGCGGCCCGCTTTCTTGGCTTCCACCACCTTTCCGCCGACGGTCTGTCCGCGCTCTGCCAGCACCACGCCATCCACTACCACAGGCTTTGCCAGTGTGGCTGCAAAGGCGTCCCCCGCCTGATTGCGGTCGGACGACAGACCCTGATTCAGACGCACGGTAACGAAGGTGCCGGGCTTGATCGTCAACTTCGCTGGAATTGGACCGCGATTGTAATAGCCCGCCTGTGGCTGACTTCCATATCGCTGGCCGGGATAGGGCTGATTCGGATACTGCTGATTCGGATACTGCTGATTCGGATACTGCTGGTTAGGATAAGGCGCCGGTGGCGGACCCTGGGAATAATTCGGATCCATGGTGGCGCGCGGAGCGGCCTCGGCCGGCGCAGTAGGGCCGGCCGGCGGAGCCGCCTCCGCTGGCGGAGTTGCCGGTGCGGATTGGGCAGGCGGCGGATCGCCGGCCCTGCGCCATTGGCCATTGGCTGGAGCGCTCTGCTGTTGACTATCGGGCGGTGGCGGCCCCGAAGGCTGGTCTTGCGCGAACGTCGCGCCCGATCCAACCAAAAAACTGAGTGCGACGGCGCAAACGGCGGTACGAACCGGCGTCATAGAATTGGTCTTCATATATAGCTGCCTCATAACTGACGACGGCCTCTTACATGCATGCGTTTCGCCAATCGGGAAGCACCGTTAAGTATATGAAACCATGAGATCAAACTTCAATATTTTGTGGCCGCAATGCACCGCCGCTGGTGGATTTCAGCCACTAGAAACCGTAAGGCGCTGGTGATAGTCTAAAGGACAGGTGATTTATGAGAAAAACCCTCGTTATGTTGGCATGTTTGCTGTTGGCCAGTGTGGCTTTCGCCGCGCAGGGCCACGGTGGCGGCGGTGGTCATGGAGGCTTCGGCGGTGGCGGTCGCGCCATGAGTAGTGGCGGTCGCGGCTTTAGCGGCGGCGCGCACTTTTCCGGCGCGGCCAGAGGATACAGCTACGGCAGCCGCGGATATGGTTCCGCCTACCGCGGTGGCTTTGGCTATGGCGGTGGCTATGGCTATGGCTATCGCGGCGGTTACGGCTATCGCGGCGGTTGGGGTGGCTGGGGCGGTTGGGGCTTGGGCCTCGGCTACTGGCCGGGATATTATGGCTACGGGTATCCCAACTATTACGGATACTCCGATCCCTACTACTATTCCGACCCCTACGACAATCCCTCCCCGTACGGGTATTCGAACCCGTATCCGGCTTATGGATACTATCCGAACGCGTATGTCTATCCCGGGCCCGGAGCCGGCGTGGGCGTAGTCGTGGGCGTTGCGGACGGCAGGTGGCATCACTTCGGCCGTTAATCGTATCCGTGCGCTTTATGTGATGTGTATGGGGCAGGCGAAAACGCCTGTCCCACCGGCGTGGGCCCGACTGCTCAACTCCCACACAATCGGCCAATCTGCTAACTTCGATAGATAGAACATGAGGGCACATCGCTTCGTTGTCCTTCTGTTGCCGCTGCTGCTGGCGGCGCAGAGCCTGCAAGAGTTCGAGAAAAAAGTCACAGAGTTTACGCTCGCCAATGGCCTGCACTTCATCGTCGTGGAGCGGCATGAGGCGCCCGTGGTGTCGTTCCACACCTACGTGAACGCCGGGTCGGTGGACGATCCGTCGGGCGCCACCGGTATCGCGCATATGTTCGAGCACATGGCGTTCAAGGGCACCGAGAGCATCGGCAGCGAGAATTGGCCCGAGGAAAAGAAAGCCATCGACCAGGTGGAGGGGGTCTACGACCGGCTCGACGCCGAGCGGAACAAGGGCGTCAAAGCGGACCTCCAGAACGCCGCTGCGCTGGAGGCGGAGCTGAAAGCCGCCGAGCGAAAGGCCGACTCGTTTGTCGAGCCGAATCTCTACCCGCGCATCATCGAGCAGAATGGCGGCGAAGGCATGAATGCCCAGACGTCGTGGGACTCGACTGAGTATTACTATAGCCTGCCATCCAATCGGATGGAGTTATGGTTCCTGCTGGAGTCGCAGCGGTTCATCCAGCCCGTGTTCCGCGAGTTTTACAAGGAGCGCGATGTGGTGATGGAAGAGTACCGCATGCGCGTGGAGTCCGAGCCGCAGGGCAAGCTGCTGCAGACGTTCCTGGCCACGGCTTTTTTGGCGTTCCCTTACCGCATCATGGGCACGGGCTGGCCCAGCGACGTAGGCCATCTGCGGCGGGCCGACGCCTGGCGCTTCTTCCATGAATATTATGTTCCGGGCAATATTACGCTGGGGATTGTGGGCGACGTGAATCCCGGCGAGGCGCGCCGCCTGGCGGAGAAATATTTCGGCCCGATGCAGGCGCGTCCGTTGCCGCCGCTGCTGCACACCTTGGAGCCTCCCCAGGAAGGCCCCAAACAAGCGGAAGTAGAGTCGCCCAGCCAGCCGCTGCTGGTGGTGGGCTATAAGCGGCCGGACCAGTACAGCAAGGAAGACCCGGTGTTCGATGTCATCAGCGGCATTCTTTCCAGCGGCCGCACCGGCCTGCTCTACAAGGAACTGGTGCGCGACAAGCAGATCGCGCTGGAGGCGGAGGCGGACGACACCTTTCCCGGCGGCAAATACCCGAATCTGTTTATGTTTTTCCTGGCGCCCGCCGCGGGACACACTACGGCCGAGAACGAAAAGGCTTTTTATGAGGTGCTGGAGAAATTCAAGTCGCAGAGGGTGGACGACGTGACCCTCGCGCGGGTGAAGACTAAGACTCGGGCGAGTCTGATCCGGCGCTTGGATAGCAATCCGGGACTGGCCGGCTTACTGACGAATTATCATGCAATCTATGGCGATTGGCGGAAGTTGTTTACTTCGCTGGATGAGTTGGACCGGATTACCTCCGGCGATGTCCAGCGCGTGGCGAAAGAATGCTTCGTCCCCGAGAAGCGCACAGTAGCTTACTTGATCGCGCCGAAGCAGGCGGCAGCGGGGGGCGCGCAATGAGCTTGGAAGCTTGGCGGGGCAGGCATTCAGTCCATATTCTCAGTACTAGTGGGGCAGACCTCCAGGTCTGCGCGGGTCCTCCAGGACCCGCCTCTCGGCACAACGGAAACAGCGATGTCCGCGCACGAAAAGGCCGGCGTGGACGCCGGCCGNNGGACTGGAGTCCTGCCCCACGGGGCTTGCAAGCGCCAAAACTAGATGGCATTGGCCATTCAGGCCGCCCTGCTCTTTGCTGCCGGCTGCTCGTGGCGGCCCTGGCTGCGGCGGCCGCATTCGGACAGACCACCGTTGGACCGGCGGCGATCCCGAACACTCCGGCAGCCTACAGAGACTTGAAGTTTCCGCCGCTGAAACAGATCCCCATCCCAAACGTAGCGACTTACACCCTCCCGAACGGGATGAAGCTCTACTTACTCGAAGATCACGAGCTACCGATTGTCGCCGGAACGGTCCGGGTCCGTACAGGTAACCTGCTCGAGCCAGCCGATAAGGTCGGCCTCGCTTCTATCGCCGGCACGATGATGCGGTCGGGTGGCACGCCAAACAAGACCGGCGACCAGATCGATGAAGAGCTGGAAAACATCGCCGCCTCGGTCGAGAGCGAGATCGGCGAATCCAGCGGCTCGGTTTCCTTTTCGGCGCTGAAAGAGAATACCGGCGAGGTGCTGGGCATCTTCAAGGACGTGCTCACGCAGCCGGAATTCCGCCAGGAGAAAATCGATCTGGCCATGTCGGAAATGCGCAGCGGCATCGCCCGGCGCAACGACGATGCGCACGGCGTGGCGGCGCGGGAATTCGCCGGCATCGTCTATGGCAAGGATACGCCCTATGGCTGGCAGATCGAATATGCCACGCTCGGCCACATCACGCGCGGCGACATCGTCGCTTTCTACCGGCGTTACTTCTTCCCGGCCAACATGCTGATGGCGGTGTGGGGCGATTTCTCCACCGCCGAAATGCAAGCGAAACTGGCCAAGCTGTTTGGCGGTTGGAACTACGAGCAGCCTAAAGTGCCGCAGTTCCCGCCGGTCCGCGAGAAAGCTCGGCCCGGCATCTACCTGGCAAAGAAAGACGATGTCACCGAGACCTTCTTCATTGAAGGCCATCTGGGCGGCCAACTAAACGACAAAGATTTACCGGCGCTCGAAGTGTTGGGCGATATCCTGGGCGGCGGTTTCCAGAGCCGCCTGATGCAGCGTGTGCGCACGCAGCTCGGGCTGGCCTACGAGATCTCGGCCGACTGGGGCGCGAACTACGATCATCCCGGCCTGTTCGAGATTGGCGGCAGCACGAAATCGGCCTCCACCGCCGACACCCTGAAAGCCATCCAGGAGCAGATCGAGCGCATCCGTTCGAGCGAGGTCACCGGCGATGAGCTGGAGACGGCGCGCCAATCGGCGTTGAACGGCCTGGTGTTTGCGTTCGACACCAAGACGAAAACCCTGAGCCGCCTGCTCAACTACGAGTATTTCGGTTATCCGAAAGACTTCATCGACCGCTATCAGAAAGGCCTGGAAGCGGTCACCCGGGCGGATGTGCTGCGCGTGGCGCGCGAACACGTCCATCCGGCCGATCTCACTATCGTGGCGGTGGGCAAAACGGACGAATTCCGGAAGTCTCTCGCAACGCTGGGCCTGCCGGTTTCGTCCATCGATTTAACCATCCCCGAATCCAAGCCGCCCGAATCCAAGCCGAACGCCGGACCCCAGTCTGGCGCCGCGGACCCCGCGAAAGCCAGGCAACTGCTGGCGCGCGCGCAGCAGGCCGTGGGCGGCGCGGAGAAGCTGGCCGCTGTTCAGGATATGTTGGAAGTCGCGGAGCTGCACGTGGACCCGTCGTTGGGAGGCGTCACCATGAAGCGCACGGATCGATGGGTGGCGCCCGCGTATTTCCGCGAGGAGACCCAATTGCCGTTCGGCATCGTCTCGATTTACGGGGATGACAAAACCGGCTGGATGTCGAGTCCGCAAGGTCAGGCGCCCCTGCCGCCCGCGCAGTTGAAGGCGGTGCAGGATAAGCTTCTACGGCTGTTCTTTCCAATGCTGCTTAGCGATCGCTTGCCGGGCCGCACGGTGAACTGGATCGGCGAGGGCGCGCTGGAGATTTCGGACGGGCATGGCAGTACGGTGCGGCTCTTTGTCGACGAGAAGACGGGAATGCCGGCGAAGGTCGAGTACGCTTCCGCGACGCTGAACGGTCCCCCGTCCGCCATCGACGAAACCTATGACAGCTTCGAAGAAGTGGACGGCATCAAAGTTCCCAATCGTATGACCATCATTCAGAAGGGCAGCAAATACGCGGATGTCGTCGTCGAATCCATCCAGCTCAACACTGGATTGAAATCGGAAGATCTGAGCAAGAAGCCATGAGAACACTTTGGGCGGCGCTGCTGGTGGCCGGTATGGCCGGCTTGGGCGCGCGGGCCGAAACCAGCCAGCAGAAGGGCAAGCGCATCGTGGACGAAGCCCTGGCAGCCTTAGGCGGCCAGGCTTACCTCAACATGCAGAACCGCGTGGAAACCGGGCGGATCTACGGCTTCTATCGCGAGAAGCTGTCTGGGCTGGGAGTGGATGCGCTATACACGAATTATCTGCCGCGCCCCGATCCGCCCGAGCCCGGGTTCCTGGGTGTGCGTGTGCGCGATGCGCGCGGCAAGAAACGGGACGATGTCATCCTGTACACGGATGGAACGGGCTATGAGATTACGTTCCGCGGAGCCCGCCCCCTGGCCGATACGGTAATCAAACAGTTCAAGGTTGCCACGCTGCACAACATCTTCTATATCCTGCGCCAGCGCCTCGGCGAGCCGGGTATCGTCTGCGACTCGCGCGGCTCCGATTTCTTCGAGAACCGCCCCGTGGAAATCGTCGATATTACCGACGCCAACAACGACACGGTTACTGTATACTTCGACCAAGCGGCCAAGCTCCCCTCGCGGCAGGTCTACTACCGGAGAGATCCGATCGACAACGAGAAGCTCGAGGAAGTGACTCTCTTCAGTAAGTATCGCGACGTGGGCGGCGGCGTAATGTGGCCGTTCACCATCCGGCGCGAACGCAACGGCGAGAAGATCTTCGAAATGTATTCGGAAAGCGTGGAAATCAACCGGGATTTGCAAGATAGCTTATTCACGCTCCCGCCGAATCTGAAGATCTTGAAAAAAGACAAGTGACCGCCAAGGTGCTGCTACAATAGCGCGTTCAAGGAGGCAATGCGATGGAAGATACGGTGATCCGGCCCACCATGAAGTTCATCAAGCTCGGATATGCGGTGGTCTTGCTGCTGATTGTGGCGGCCGCGATCCTCTTTTTCACCATGATTCCGCCGGACAACGAATGGAGGAACAGGCCCTGGGTGGTGGCGCTGCCCGCGCTGTTGTTGATCTGGCCGATTCGCCGGCACATCGCCCGGCAGTTCACCAAGGCCACCATTGCGGGCGACAGGCTGCGATACGAAGTCGGCGCGCTCGCCAAGTCCACGCGAAACATCTCATTGCCGAAAGTGCAGGACGCGCGCGTGGACCAATCGGTTGCCCAGCGGATGTTCGGCATCGGGGACCTTTCTATTGAGACGGCCGGGGAGGCCAGCCGCCTGACGATCCGCAACGTCGACCGGCCGCAGCAAGTCGCGGATGAGATTTTGGCCGCATCGCACAACGCCGCGGGTCCCGGCCAGATCCCGTGAGCGGCAAACTGGCCGGCAAGGTGGCGCTGATTACCGGCGCCAGCCGCGGTCTGGGCAAAGCCATGGCGCTGGCGCTGGCCGGTGAAGGCGCCGCCATGGCCCTGGTGGCGCGCGATCGCGAGGCGCTGCAAAAGACCGCCGAAGAGGTGTGGCGCACCGGCAGCGGCGCGCAAGTGTTTCAAGCCGATGTGACCAGCGAGGAGCAGGTGCTGCGCCTTGAGAAGGAGGTCGCCGAGGCATTCGGGAGTGTCCGGATCCTGGTGAATAATGCCGGCATCAACATCCGCAAGCAGCTCACCGAATTTACGCTGGACGAGTGGCGGCGCGTACTCGATACCAGCCTGACCAGCACGTTTCTGATGTGCCGCGCATTCGTGCCGCACATGAAAGGGAGCGGCTACGGGCGCGTGATCAACCTGGCCTCCACCATGGCGCATGTGTCCATACCGGGCCGCTCCGCCTATTCGGCCAGCAAAAGCGCCATTCTGGGCCTCACGCGCGCCCTGGCGCTGGAACTTGCGCCGGAAGGAATCACGGTGAACGCCATCAGCCCCGGTCCCTTCGCCACGGAGATGAATACCCCGCTGATCGAGAATCCGGAGCTTAATGCCCAGTTCGTCGCCAAAATCCCGCTGGGCCGCTGGGGCCGCGTGGAGGAAGTGGGCCAGTTGGCCGTGTACCTCTGCTCGCCGGAAGCCGGCTTTATCACGGGAACGGACGTGCTCATCGATGGGGGATGGTGCGCGGGTTAGCGACTGAGGGGGCGAGGGGGCGAGGGCCGTCATCGGGAGTTTTCGGGAGTTACGTGTCTATCAGGCTGCGTTCGAGGCTGCGATGCGTATTTTCGAACTGTCGAAGCGCTTTCCGGCCGCGGAGAGATACTCGATGGTTGATCAAATGCGCCGGTCCTCTCGCTCAGTGTGCGCCAATATCGCAGAGGCTTGGCGCAAGCGCCGTTACAAGGCCCACTTTATTAGTAAACTAAGCGATGCAGAGGGCGAAGCCGAGGAGACCCGCGTCTGGCTCGAATTCGCGCACCGCTGCCGCTACCTGGAGCAAGATGACTTCGACCAATTGGACGATACTTACGACAAAATCCTCGGGCAACTCGTTCGCATGCTCGCAGAACCGGGCAAGTGGTCGATCCACTGAACTCGCCCCCTCGCCCGCTCGCCCCCTCGCCCGCTCAGCCGCGTGTCTCCTGCTCCTTCTCCTCCTCGCGAACTGCCACGCCAGCCAGCGCAAAACCATCGCCGTCGTCCCCAAAGCCACCGCGCACCTGTTCTGGGTATCGGTGCATGCGGGGGCCGTGGCCGCGGGCAAGGATCTGAACGTAGACGTGGTTTGGAACGGGCCCTCCTCTGAAACCGACTATGCGCGCCAGGTGCAGATCGTCGATTCCATGATCGCGCGGCAGGTGGATGGGCTGGTGGTCGCAGCGCAGGACCGCACCACGCTGAACGCTTCCCTGGATCGCGCGGCCGCGGCCCACATACCCGTGACCGTCTTCGATTCAGGCGTGGATTCCACGAATTACATGACTTACATCGCGACCAACAACTTCCAGGGCGGACAAATGGCCGCGCGCAAACTAGCGGCGCTGCTGAACGGCAAGGGCAAGGTCGCCATGCTGATGAATGCTCCTGGCAGTAAGTCCACGCTGGATCGGGAAGCCGGCTTCGAAGACGTCTTGCAGAAAGAGTTTCCCGGCATCCATATCGTGGCGCGCCAGTTCTCCATGTCCGACCGTGCGAAGGGCATGGCCGTGGCGGAAAACTTTCTGACGGCCCAGCCGGATTTGGACGGCATGTTTGCCTCCTCCGAGCCCAGTTCCGTAGGCGCCGCGCTGGCGCTGAAATCGCGCGGACTCGCCGGGAAGGTCAAGCTCGTGGCGTTCGATGCCAGCGACGACCTGGTGCAGGATCTGAAGGACGGCTCTATCGACGCGCTGGTCGCGCAGGACCCTTTCCGCATGGGCTATGAAGCAGTGAAGTCGCTGGTGGATAAGTTGCATGGAACTAATCCGCCGAAGGTGATCGATCTTAGTGCCACCGTAGTCACTAAGGGCGATCTGGACAAACCCGAGATTAAGACGCTACTGTTTCCGGATGTGAAGAAGTATTTGAATTAGACGCTCTGCAGCAACCTGGGTCTCATATGGGAACCCGTTGACTCTTCAGCGGTAGGCCTCCGAGCGGTGCTTGACGGCGACGATCTCGATGCTATCGCCACGATCGCGGAAGCGAATGCGGTAAGCGCCGACGCGCAAGCGAAACCTCCGGCGGTTCGATATCCTGCAGGCGTTTGACGTCGCCTTCTTCGGTCTGTGTGAAGCGCGCCAACCCGTGTAGGATTCGCATTGCGGTTTGCCGCTCCATGGCGCGAACGTCGGCCTTGGCCTGACCGGTCCAGGCAATCGTCTTGGCCATTGTTTACTCGTCCGCACTGTTCT
The DNA here is from genome assembly GCA_003132865.1 of Bryobacterales bacterium. The sequence goes on along the minus strand of PKYZ01000288.1, from coordinate 3,925 downwards.
GTTCCGGCGGAAGTGGCGTGCGGCCCATCCTCCCGAAGTCATCCAGGGCGAAGCCCAAATCGGCCAAAACCTCCTGATGCGGGATGGGCTTGTTGTGCTTCACCCACTGCGAGCCCCGGCAACCGCGCGTTCTTCCTCCGCGCTGACCTCTTCATCCTCCGCAGGTGCGTTAGCGATGGCTCGGGACACCGGATCAAGCATGGTCTCCAACAACCCTCGCACGGCGCTTAGTTAGTTGCTCGGGCCGCAGGAGATCGAGGTAGGTATGGGCCTGTTGACGTTCCTGAACGAGGGCCATATCCTCAGTGTAGCAGTGGCCGACTTCAATGCGGCCGGCATGCCAGATCTTATCAGACCCTACCTGGTATGTGAGAATTTATCCGGCGGCGCCGCCACAACCGCGTCTCCGCGTCTCCGTGTGCCCGCGTCGCTCCCGACGTTGCCGCGTAAACTGGTCCGCTCGCCCCCCCGTCGCCGCCCCTCTCCCGTGGTATCCTAAAAACTCGAAAATGGCGCAGACGAGGCCCCTCCCACGCATCTGCATAGCGCTGGGTTTTCCGGATCTGGATCGGTTGATGGAGCACGCACGGCGGGAAGCCGAGGCGGGCGAATCGTTCCTGGAGTTCCGCCTGGATTACCTGGAAGACCCCGAGCGTGGCGCGCAAGCCATTCGCGGGTTTCTCGAACAATATCCGGACTGCATCGTGCTGGCCACCTGCCGCCGCCACCAAAACCGCGGCAAGTTCAACGGCAGCATCGAAGAAGAAATGCGCGTCCTGGACGTGGCCGTCACGGCCGGCGCGCAGGCGGTGGACGTGGAGATCGAGAGCGCCGAGGCGGCCGCCGCCAAGCTCAGCCTCTTCCGCGGGCGCGCGCGCTTGGTCGTCTCCTATCACAATTACGAGGCCACGCCGCAGCTCGATACGCTGCTCAACCGCATGACGCGCATCCCGGCCGATGGGTACAAGATCGTCACCACGGCGCGCAAGCCCTCCGACTACGGGCGCGTACTGGCGCTTGCCAAGGCTCACCCGCGAACGCCACTGATCGTGCTGGCCATGGGCGAGCTCGGCTTTCCCAGCCGCGTGCTCTCGGCCGCTTTTGGCGGCATGTACACCTACGCCGCTCCTACAGCCACACAGGGCACCGCGGCCGGACAGGTTTGCGCGCGGCAGTTGCGGCACGTCTATCGCGTGGACAAGCTGTCGCGCTCGAGCAAGATTTACGGGGTCGTCGCCGACCCGGTGCGCCATTCGATTTCGCCGGCCGTGCACAACCGCGCCTTCCAATACCGGCGCATGGAGGCCGTCTATCTGCCCTTCCTGGTAGCGCCCGCGCAGATGCGCGATTTCTTCGGGCTGGCCGAGCGCCTACCGGTGGCGGGCTTCAGCGTGACAATTCCGCACAAGCAGAAGATCCTGCGCTACCTGGATATCGTGGACCCGCTGGCGCGCCGCATCGGCGCGGTGAACACCGTGTGGCGCAAGGCCGGCAAATGGCGCGGCGCCAACACCGACGCCCCGGGCGTTACCGTGCCGCTGGCGCATCAGATGCGCCTGCACAACGCTTCCGTGCTGATCGTGGGAAATGGCGGCGCGGCGCGCAGCGCGGCTTGCGCGCTCTCCGATGCCGGCGCGCGTATCGCGCTGGTGGGCCGCAATGCCGACCGCGTGCGGTCGCTGGCCAAGATCTGCGGCGCCGAGGCGCTGCTCGCCGAGCAGCTTACGGAGCGCCATTTTGACGCCCTGGTCCATGCCACGCCGCTGGGCATGTACCCGCACGTCAACGAGTGCTTTTTCAACGGCCGCATTCCCGCCGACGTGGTGTTCGACATGGTCTACAATCCGCTCGAAACGGAGCTGACGCGGCGCGCCCGCGAGCAGGGCAAGACCGTCATCCGCGGCATGCAGATGTTCATCGAGCAGGCGGTGCGGCAGTTCGAAACCTGGACCGGCGAGCAGGCGCCGCGCTCCGTGATGGAGAAGGCCGCCCTGGAAGCCTTGAGTTGCATGACATGAAAAACCAGAATCCAGCACCCCACACCAAGCGCCCGGCGCCCGGCCGGATGACCCGCCGCCAACTGGCTGGCGCCATGTTGGCCACCGCTGCGGCTGCGCAGGCGCCACCGCCCCCGCCGTCCACCGCGGCCGGAGAGCTGCAGGCCGCGCGGGAACAGAACCAGCGCACCGCCGAGACTCTGGCAGCGGCCTGGGCAAAGGTGCAGGTCTCCATCGAGGCCGAGCCGGCCTTCCACTTCACCGCTTGAGGCGTCATGGCGGAACTGGGCAGCGAGATCTTCTTCGCCGGCATCTCCGAGTTGAATCGCATGGTGCGCGCGAAGGAAGTAACCGCGCTGGATCTGGCGCGTGCCTTTGGCAGGCGCCTGGAAGCCCTCGGTCCGCGTTACAATGCGCTGGCGCTGCCCCTCACTGGGCGGGCCATTCGCCAGGCGAAGGCCGTGGACGCCGAGATCAAGCGCGGCCGGTTGCGCGGCCCGCTGCAAGGCGTCCCGTACGGCGCCAAGGATTTGCTGAGCGTGGCCGGACAGATTACCGCGTGGGGCGCGCGCCCCTACGCCGCGCAGGTCTTCGATTACGACGCCACCGTGATTCAGAAGCTGGAGAGCGCCGGCGCGCCGCTGGTGGGCAAACTGGCCATGGTGGAACTGGCCGGCGGACCTGGCTACCGTTACGCCTCGGCATCGCTGACCGGTCCGGGCCTGAACCCTTGGGATCGCACTCGCTGGTCCGGCGGCTCGTCGAGCGGCTCCGCAATTGCCGTGGCCGCCGGCCTGGTGCCGTTCGCCATCGGTTCGGAGACGTCGGGCTCCATCCTCACCCCGGCGGCGTTTTGCGGCGTGACCGCACTGCGGCCGACCTACGGCCTGGTGAGCCGCTACGGCGCCATGCCCCTCTCCTGGACCCTGGATAAGCTGGGGCCGTTATGCCGTTCCGCCGAAGACTGCGGCTTGGTGCTGGAGACCATTGCCGGAGGCGACCGCCGCGATCCGGGATCGGCCGGCAAGAGCTTCTATTACACTCCGCAATACGCGCGCAAGATGAGCGAACTGCGCATCGGCTTCGCGCCGGCGGATTTCAGCGAGTGGCCGGATGAAACTGCGCGCCCGGCCTTTCAGCAGGCGTTGGAAGCCATGCGCGGCCTGGGCGCCACCATGGTGGAAACCAAGCTGCCCGACTTTCCCTATGGGTCGATCGTCGGCGCGATTCTTTCCGTGGATGCGGCATCGGTGTTCGAGCCTTTAATCGCCAGCGGCAAGGTCGACGAGTTGGCGGATCAGAAGCAGATCGCCGGATTGAAAGCCGGGCTGGAGATCCCCGCCAACGTCTATCTAAAAGCCATGCGGGTCCGCAGGCTGGCGCAAGAGGCGGTTTCCAAGCTTTTCGGCGATGTGGATGTGCTGCTCACACCGGGCCGCCTGGGTCTCGCGCCGAAAATCGACGAGCCGCTGGACCATCGTCCGGATCGCGCCAGGCCGAAGGATGCCGGTCTCACGGCCCTGATTCCGGCGGGCAATCTGGCCGGCATGCCGGCGCTTTCGCTGCCCTGCGGATTTGCGGGCAATCTGCCGGTGGCCCTGCAATTGGCGGGGTCGCCGTTTACCGAGAATACCCTGCTCGCCATCGGCAAAGAGTTCCAGAGCCGCACGGACTGGCACAATCGCAAGCCGCCCGGCGCGGGATAGGTGCACCCCCAACCTCTACGTGTATGTTCGGTTCGAATCGAGTATCTTCAATTTCCTGACGCCGAGACTGTGTCCGGCGACGACCTAGCCTAGCACCAATACTGTTCACTTAAGAACATTTTGGTGGTATCCTGTTTTGGGGGCCAAGGCCTCCCCGAGAGGACACCTCATGAACGTTACCATCGTGGAATCAACCTCACTGGCGACGGTCGCCTATGACGA
>PKYZ01000684.1 GCA_003132865.1 Bryobacterales bacterium | reverse complement strand
TGTATTGGGATTACTCGGGCGGCATCTCCACCGACCTGCTGGTTCACCAGACCGACATCGTCAACTTCATGCTGGATCGCACCGTGCCGTCTTCCTGCATGGCGTCGGGAGGCATCTACCGCTGGACCGGCGCCGATGACGACCGCGACACTCCCGACACCTTCAGCGCCATCTACGAATACGCGGACAACCTGCAGATCAACTATTCCAGCTATTTTGGGAACGACCAGTACGGCTACGGCGAGCAGTTGTGCGGCAACGAAGGCACCATCGAAGTGCTCAACCGCATGGACCTGTACTTCACGCCGCAATTGCTGGGCGGCAAAGCGCCGGACCGCGTGAAGGCGCGTCCACTGGTCCACCTGAACGGTCCCAAGGACTTCGGCGAGCGGGATGGCGCCATCAATCATTTCCGTAACTGGGTGGAAGCGATTCGCGGCAACGAGCAGGTGATCGCGTCGCCGGAAGTCGGCCAGCAGGCGGCCATTTCCGGCCACATGGCGACGCTTTCCTTCAAGAACAACCGAAAGATTCTTTGGGACGAGAAGGGCGAGAAGTATCAGTTCGTCTGAGCGAACGCAACCGCCGTCCGTCACATGGGTCGTCGCCAAGCCTGTCATAGACCGAACTCGGTACCACACCCATTCGGAGCCGGGCCCAGAGGGCGCCCCGTCGGGGAGCGGATGCGCAATTGCTTATGGCGTTCCGTTTAGATGCGAGCACCGGAGTTGCGCTCCCGGATCTCGATGCTGCGGTGAAGACATTTCCGCTGGATTAGCCTGCACTAGGAGGTTGTAATTTCCATTCACTCGCGGATGAGACAAAGCCGGCAAGTATTCCACCCTTTTCCGTCAGCGCAAATGATGGGGCGGCTTCGGCCAAAGGGTTAGGCGCCGGCCGAGGCGTACCCGGACGGCTGGCGCACTCTCATGCAGGATTACGACGTCGCCTTGAAGCTGCTGTTACAAGGTTCAGCCACGCGCACCATGCGCGAGTTGACCGGCACGACGGTCGCGAAATGGTTGGATGTGGAACTGCCAAAGGTGCAAAACCTCCGGTTGGACCTTCTCGGCGAGACCGTGGACGGCGGTCTGGTCCACGTGGAACTGCAAAGCGGCAATGACGCGGCCATGCCGCTACGCATGGCTGAGTACTGCCTGGGTGTCTTTCGGCTGTTCGGACGATTCCCGCAACAGGTCGTGCTGTACGTGGGCGAACCGCAACTGCGAATGGAGAGCAAACTACGCGGTCCCGATGTGTTGTTCCAGTACCGCCTGATCGATATTCGCACGCTGGATGGAGAGCGCCTGCTGGAAAGCGAGGAAGTCGGCGATAATGTAATTGCGATCCTGGCGCGATTGCAGGACCATAGAAGGGCGGTTCGCAAGATTGTGCAGCGTATCGCGGGTCTGGCGGCGGCGGAGCGGGAGACCGCACTGGCGCAGTTGCTGATCCTGGCGGGATTGCGACGCTTGGCGAAAACGGTAGAGCAGGAGGCGCGAAAAATGCCGATTACGACTAGTATTTTAGAACATGATGTCTTGGGGCCCGTATTCAAGAAGGGCTTGCTGGAAGGGCGTCAAGAAGGCGAACTGACCATCCTGCGCCGGCAAATTGAGAAGCGCTTCGGTGCCCTGCCGGGTTGGGCGAGCGAAAAACTGGCGGCACTACCGGCATCCGAACTGGAAGAGTTAAGTGAGCGGGTGCTGGATGCCAAGAGCGTGGAAGAACTGCTGAGGAGTTGATGATCCTGGCCGGATTGCGGCGCTTGGCGAAAACGGTAGAGCAGGAGGCGCGAAAAATGCCGATTACGGCCAGTATTCTAGAACATGATGTCTTGGGACCCTTATTCAAGAAAGTCCTGCTGGAAGGGCGGCAGGAGGGCGTCCGCGAGGGCATGCTCACTATCCTGAGCCGGATGATTACGAAGCGCTTTGGCGCGCTGCCGGGTTGGGCCATTGTAAAACTGGCGGCAATGCCGGTATCCGAATTGGAAGTTCTGAACGAGCGACTGCTGGATGCCGCAAGCGTGGAAGAGTTGCTGAGGTAAACAGTCCCAGCCGCGGGAGCACGGCGCATCGGAGTCCACGCCTAGCCGAAAATGACTAAAGCCCGCTCTCCGTTCGCAACATTTTCATCATGCTATTCTCGTTTTTCCATGTCCCGCCATCCCCAAGCCGCGCGCCTCTACCTCGTGCGCGGGCGTGTGCAAGGCGTCGGCTATCGCGACTACGCGCAGCGCGTGGCGGACGCGCTGGGTGCCACCGGCTATGTGCGCAATCTGGACGATGGACGCGTCGAAGTACACGCCGCCGGGCCGCCCGATAAACTTTCCGATCTGGCCGCGGCGCTCCGCAAAGGCCCGCGTTTCTCCGACGTGCGCGGCGTCGACGAGCAGGAAGCCGCGCCCCAGCACTATTCCGATTTTCAAATGGAGGTCTGATGGATAACCTGAAGCACAGCCACACGTCCATCTATTTGAGATCGTATCTCTATCTACTTTTCTATCTATTCTTCAAATAGATACATCTACTTTGGGCATTTGGCGTCGGGTTTGGTACTGGTCCGGTCTGCGCAAACAGCCCGACGACGGAAACGAAGCCAATCAGCACGGCGGTGACGGGTTTTGATGTCAAAGTGTTGAGTTCCATTTTAGTTTGGCTTATTCAGGCATATAACTAGAAGCCGAATTCACCTTTGATTGAGCGGCAGACGAATTCCAAATCTCCGTATACTGTGGCGTGTCGAATGTCTCTTTCGGCGAGTTCCTTGCGCATCTTCGGAGCCGCATCCGGCACGATATAGATCCTGTGCAGCCGTTTATTGTGAAGCTGGAAATGTTCCAGAGCGATGACCCATTCAATGCCATCGTTTGATATGTGAATGGCATCTGCCGTGTGCCAGCCCGCTTGCAGTGCAACTCGGATACTGTGGAGTCCTGGTTGTAGTGTGCATGGATTAGAAATGCCGAATGGAGAAAGTTCTTGCTTCTGCTCGTCTGTTGTGATGATTTGGTTCTCGGCTGCAAAATAGGCGTAGACGGCGGCCCGTTTTAGTGCGTCTGGTTTCTCCAGAGCAAAGAACAAGGCTGTCAGCGGGTGCTCAGTCCAGTCAAGCAGTCTCGTGGGCAAGCCGTAATGTTGCCCAAGACTAAGCCAGTCCCAGTCATTGTTTGGTGGTGATGGCAAAAAGGCGCTATCGTGTTTAAACTTACTCAGGAGTGCTTTTTCCGTGCCTTTGATTTTGTTGATCCAAGCATTATCGCACTTTGCTGTCCCTTTCGGTGGCCGATAGAGTCTTGGCAATAACAGGTCATGGTTCGGTTGCCCTCTGTAGAGCCGTTTCGCTGTGTCGTCGGGTGCTTTGAGATTCGAAATCTGCTGAAGTAACTCTGGAACGGTCTCTACTTGTGAAGAGGCCAGTACTTGCGGATCGGCCATGAAATCAGGTGGGCAAAAGCTCTCATCACCGGCTCTGGATTTGTCGTCGCCCATTGCTTTTTCTCCGGTGTGTTCATTATCGTACAAATTTGGCTTTGGGTGAAAATGGCCACAGACGAAGCGGCGGTTTGCTGCGCTTCTGGCGGCTCGTGGTGCGTTCGGTTTGATCGGGCCGAGGTCTCAGCAATGGCGCTCCGGGCGGCTGCGCGACCGTAGCGGGGTTCGTGCGGAGCCGGGTGAGGGGTCGCTCGTTCGTGCTAGAATGGCGGCTCGTTGAAAAGTAGATAGAACTTGTCTACTGGAAGCGTCTACCCGGCTACTTTCGCAATGCCATTTTACACAAAGCAAAGCAGTTGCAAGCAAGATAAACTCCGATGGATAACCTCAAGTCGCTGATCCGCGAGGTGCCGGACTTTCCCAAGCCGGGCATACTCTTTTATGACATCACCACGCTACTGAAAGACAAGGCCGGGCTGCGCGGCGTCATCGATGCCCTGTGCGAACACTACCGCGGCGCCCGAGTGGACATGGTGCTGGGCATCGAAGCGCGCGGCTTCATTTTCGCGCCCGCGCTGGCCTACGCGCTGGGCGCCGGTTTCGTGCCCGTGCGCAAGCCGAAGAAGCTGCCCGCGGAAACCCTACGCGTCAGCTACGACCTGGAATACGGCACCGACAGCCTGGAGATGCACAAGGACGCCGTCGCGCCCGGCTGCCGCGTATTAATCGTCGACGATCTGCTGGCCACCGGAGGCACCGCGGCCGCCGTTGCGCGGCTGGTCGAGCAGGCTGGCGGCAAAGTCGCCGGGCTGGCCTTCGCCATCGAGTTGACGTTCCTGCACGGCCGCGCCAAACTGCCGGGCTACGACGTCTTCTCGCTCCTCAAGTACGACAAATGAGCCAGACCCACCAGGCCAGTCTGCGCGCCCTCGCCAAGATCAACCTGGATCTGCGCGTTCTACATGCGCGCCCGGACGGCTATCACGAAATCCGCACGATTTTTCAAACCATCTCGCTCGCCGATATCATCGATGTCGAGTTCACGCGGGCGCGCGGCACCACCATCCAAATCGACGGCGACATCGACATCCCGGATAACCTGATCGCGCAAGCGGCCATCCTGGCCCTGGACGCCATACGTGTCACCGCCCGGGTCCGGTTCCGGCTGCGCAAACGAATCCCCATGGGCGCCGGTCTGGGCGGCGGATCGTCGGATGCAGCCGCCGTCCTGCTGGCGCTGCCCGCCCTGGCTGGACACTGCCTGGCATTGCCGCGCCTCATGGAACTGGCCGCCGAACTGGGCAGCGATGTGCCGTTTTTCCTGCTGGGCGGAGCGGCCGTCGCCCTGGGCCGCGGAACCGAACTGTATCCACTGCCCGATTCGCCGCCAGTTGCCGGGCTTCTCATCGCGCCTGCCGTGCATGTTTCCACCGCCGCCGCCTATCGCGCCCTCACCCCCCGATTGACAACCGAATCGCAACAAAATAAGATAGTTAGTTTCCAGTCGCAGGCTTGGGGTGAACTTGGCGCAGGGGCCTGCATTAACGATTTTGAAACAGTAGTTTTCGAGCAGTTCCCGCAACTCGCTGCTTTGAAGCAGCGGCTCGTTAAGCTGGGTGCGAATCCGGCAATGCTGACCGGAAGCGGCTCGGCGCTCTTCGGTTTGTTTCGTACCCGGGAACAGGTAAATCGCGCTGCAAAATCATTTGCCGACGAAAGTGTTTTCCCGATTTCGCTGGTCAACCGGACGCGCTACCGCAGTCTCTGGTGGCGTACACTCCGGCCGCACATTGAAGAAAAACTATGGCCGCCGTTAAGCCGATCCGGGCGATGACGCCCGATCGTTTGAAAATCTTCTCCGGAACCGCCAATCCGTGCCTGGCCCAGGAGATCTGCGCATCGTTGGGCCTGCAACTCGGCGACCTGATGCTGGAGACATTCTCCGATGGCGAAGTGTACCTGCAGTACCAGGAAAACGTCCGCGGCGCCGACCTGTTCCTGATCCAGCCCACCTGCCGTCCGGTCGATCATAACCTGATGGAGCTGTTGCTCATGATCGACGCCGCCAAGCGCGCCTCAGCGGACCGCATCACGGCAGTGTTACCCTATTATGGATACGCCCGGCAAGATCGCAAGGACAAACCGCGCGTTCCCATCTCGGCGAAATTGATCGCCTCGTTGCTGGAACGCGCCGGCGCGGACCGCATCATGGCGCTGGATCTGCACGCCGCGCAGATTCAGGGCTTCTTCGATGTTCCGGTGGACCACTTGTTTTCGGCGCCGGTAATGATCGAGTATTTCAAGCCGCTGGAGGTGCCGGATCTCACTGTAGTCTCGCCCGACCCGGGCGGCGTGGAGCGTGCCCGGGCGTTCGGCAAGCGGATGAACGCGCCACTGGCGATCATCGACAAGCGCCGCGAAAAGCCGAACGTGGCGGAAGTGATGAACGTGGTCGGCTGGGTTGAGGGACGGAATTGTTTGATGGTGGACGATCTGATCGATACGGCCGGTACGCTGGTGAAAGGCGCCGAGGCCCTGTTGCAGCAGGGCGCCCGTAGCGTGAGCGCTTGCGCCACGCATGCCGTGCTTTCCGGGCCGGCGGTGGAGCGCATTGAAGCCTCGCCGTTGAAGGAAGTAGTGTTTACGAATTCGATACCGTTGTCGAAAGAAGCCAGGCACTCGAGCAAGATTAAGTTTCTCTCGGTGGCTCCGCTGCTGGCCAGGGCCATTCAGTCCATCCACGAAGAGACTTCGGTGAGCAGTTTGTTTGTGTAGGGAAATTAGGGCAACGCAACCCACGTTAGGTAGACGCCAGGCGAAAGCCGATCGGACTTGCGTCCCTTGAAGGAGAAATCGAGTGAGAAAAGAGATAACCGTTGCCGCGCAGCCTCGTGAATCGCGCGGCAAGAACGAAGCGCGCCGTACGCGCAGCCGGGGATTGATTCCCGCGGTGGTTTATGGCGCATTCAAAGATCCCGTCCCGATCGCCGTCAGTCCCAAGGCCATCCTGCAGATCGTGCACTCGGGCGGCGGCTACAACACCATCTTCAACCTGGATATCGAGGGTCGCGAAAACACGCCGGTCATGGTTGTGGATTACCAGAACGACCCGGTTCGCGGCACGCTGCTGCATGCGGACCTGAAGCGCATCGATTTGAGCAAGCGGCTGCGTGTCTCGATTCCGATCGGCACGTCCGGTGAGCCCAAAGGCGTAAAGACGCAGGGCGGCCTGCTCGAAGTCATCACGCGCGCCGCCGAAATTGAGTGTCTGCCAGATGAGATCCCCGAGCACTTCGTGGTGGATGTGACCGAGTTGCTGATGGGCCAGAGCAAGCGCTTCAGCGACCTGCCCATGAGCGGCTCGATGAAGCTGCTCGGCGCGCCCGAAACCGTGATCGCGCACATTGTGGCCATGCGCGCCGAAGAGGTGAAGCCGGCTGCCGAAGCCGCGCCCGCCGCCGAAGCCGCCGCCACGCCGGCCGCCGCCGAACCGGAAGTCATCAAGAAGGGCAAGAAGGAAGAACCGGCCGAAGAGGCCAAGCCCAAGAAGAAGTAGCGCCCCATGTTCCTGGTGGCTGGCCTGGGAAACCCGGGCGAGGAGTACGCCGGCACCCCGCACAATCTGGGTTTTATGGTGGTGGACCGGCTTGCGGAAATGACCGGCATCCGCGTCACCAGGCGCGATTCGAAGGCGCTGGTAGGAGTGGGGCAGATCGCCGGCCGCGATGCGATGCTGGCCAAGCCCCAGACATTTATGAATCTCAGCGGCACGTCGCTCGGGCCGCTGATGGAGAAGCATTCGCTCACGGCAGCGGACCTGATTCTGGTTTACGACGAATTGGCCCTGCCGTGGACCAGTTTGCGCATCAAGCCGCACGGCTCTTCCGCCGGCCATAACGGAGTCGACTCCGCGATCCGCAGCCTGGGCACTACCGATTTTGTACGGGTGCGTTTGGGGATTCATCCCGGCCACCCGCTAAGCAGCGGGATCGAGTATTTGCTGTCGCCGTTCAAGCGCTCGCTGCGTAAGGAATTGGAGCAACTGGTGGCCGATGGGGCCGACGCGGTTGTCTCCATAATTGCCGAAGGCGTCGAAAAGGCCATGACGAAATTCAATCGTCGCGCCCCAGGCTCAAACGAGGAAGCATGAGAATTTACGAAGAGCTGTTTATAGCGAAGCCGGACGCGCCGGACGAGGAGGTGGACGCCTTCATCGAACAGATGAAGACGACCGTCTCGAACGCCGGCGGCACGGTGGACAAAGTGGAAAAATGGGGCAAGCGCAAGCTGGCCTACAAAGTCGACCGGTACCGCGAGGGCGCTTACGTCCTGTTCCAGTTCTCCGCGGGACCCGAAACCGTCAAGGAATTCGAGCGCCGGCTGCGCGTCTCGGACCTGGTTATCAAGTTTCTGACTGTGCGCATCGACGAGACGCTGAAGCGCCTGGAAAAGCGCAAGAAGGACCGCGACAAGCGCGCGCATCGCAAGTCTATTGCCTCGCCGGCCGCGCCGCCACCTTCCGTGGCCCAACAGATGATGGGCGAAGGCGCCGCGGCGCCGGCCATGCCCGGCCTGCCAAAGGAGGCGCCCAAGGAGGCGCCCAAGGAGGCGTAAGGAGATCCCATGCCAGAATTCAAAGGAAGACCCGGCAGCGCCGGACAGCGCCCCACCGGAGGCGACAAAGCCGTAGCCACGCAGAAGAAAGCCTATTTCCGCCGCAAGAAAGTTTGCCGGTTCTGTGTGGAGAAGATCGACGACATCAATTACAAGGACATGAAACTGCTCCACTCATTCGTGGCGGAGCGCGGCAAGATTGTCCCGCGCCGCATTTCCGGCGTCTGCGCGCCGCACCAGCGGCGGCTCACCGACGCCATCAAGAAGGCGCGCAACATCGCCCTGCTGCCGTTCGCGGCGCAGTTCTAGGAGCCGGATCATGGAAGTCATACTGCGCGAAGATATCGAACGACTGGGCAACCGCGGCCAGGTAGTGAAAGTGGCCGACGGCTACGCCCGCAATTTTCTATTGCCCAAACGCCTCGCCGTGGCCGCCACGGACGCCAACCGCAAAATCGTGGAGCAGGAGCGCCAGTCGCATCTGCGCCGCGAAGCCAAACAGAAGGGCGAAGCCGAGGATCTCTCGAAGCTGCTCGCCGGAGTGACCGTGACCATCGCCCAGAAGGCCGGTGAGAACGATCAACTCTTCGGATCGGTCACCTCCAAGGACGTGGCCGATGCGCTGGCTCAGAAGAACTTCACCATCGACCGCCGCAAAGTGCTGCTGGACGAGCCCATCAAGCAGCTTGGGGAGTTCAAGGTGCCGGTGCGCCTGCATCGCGAAGTCACCGCCGAAGTCACCGTACAAGTGGTAAAAGAAGAGTGACTCCGTCACCGAACCACGCTAAATCAAGCGCGCCCAACCCGCGCCGGAGATTAGCAGGCCGCCGGCAGCTTCGTCTGCAAGTTAACGAGGGAAGGCCGGGCACCAATTTCCCTCCTCGGTGCCCGGCTCCCCTGTCAGGGCTAATCCGGCCAGACCACAACCTTGTTCCCATCGCCAACTATGGATTGCCGCACTATGGTACCGCTGATACTGATGAAGCTCTCGCATCGGTTGGGACTCGGGTGAGAGTTGGCGAGGATCACATCGCTCGTAGGCCAACTGCTCGCTATGCCCTCCGCTCCAAAACCACTCCCGCCCGACATGTGTGCTGGGATGCACACGATGTTGTGCGTCTTTTTTCCCCTTACGATGCTATCTTTCAATTCTTGATGACGGCGGATATCATGAGGTTTTTCGGGGTTGCAGTCCCGACAAATCAACGCTACGAGACAGGTGTCGGCCAAGACGACCGGTCTATCTATAACGTCGTGTTCGTTACAGGCCGTATAATTGTTAGACCTATCATCATTTAGCTTCTGGCACATCAGCAAATGGCGACGAGGGTCGATCAGATACGTTGAGCTATACGGCCGCTTCCGCTGTAGCCTGTCGATCACGCAATTCTCGATTACCAACCCCGCAATGAAGGTGACCTGGAAGGTGCTGGACAAAATCCATCAGTACCGAAAGTATGCTGCGTCCATAATCGCACGCGTGATCTTGATCGTCGTAATCCCTGCCTATGTTAAACGCTTCTGGCAATACGATTACAGACTGCTTAAGCTTCTCGGTGCCGCCCGTAGCAATCAAGCAACTGCGGAGCTCCGCAACGGGGTGCTCGTAATTCCTGACGAATTGGAAAAAGCCGACCTTTCTGAACGCGCTGGAATACGATTCCATCGCGCCCCTCTACCGGAGCCAATCCCGCAACTCTTCCTGTTTGTCGGTACTCACTTGCGTCGTTATGAAGTTATCCACCTCATAAGGATCGGGTTCCTTGAGCTTGGCCGTGTTCACGATGTCATATGTATTGTAGTCTGCGGCATTGCTAAACGTGATGTAACCAACTTCAAGACGTCCGCATTCTTGCACAATCCGATCGTCCGGAATTTGGTCGTCCGCCTTGAAGTCACTAATATCCACGGCCAGATAGCTCCGATGTGCGAAGACCGAATGGGCCAGTGCTTCAAAGACGCCTTCCAGAGCCGTATCCAGGTTGGGCTTCACTTCGAAGGTGATCACTTCAAGTCTTTTGCCCGGGGTAAAGGAATATGTCCTTACGGGAATCAGGGTCAGATCCGGGCGCGTCCATCTGCCCCCTGTACTGCGACGTCCTTGTGACGCAGTGATTTCCGAAACGGACCGTTTGATCCGGTTGTCCTTGACGTATCCCGATGTAATGGCTGCCTGGAATGGCGGATATAGGTTGCGTTCGACGATGGGAACCGGCGGTTGGATTAATGGTGGTGGTTCCTCTTCAGCCTTGGCGAGTACACGATGAACAGATCCGCCCCTGCCTCGGCCCTGGACGATCAGGCCGTCATCAATCAATGAATCGCGCAGTTGCCAGTAGTCTTGGTCGGAGAGTTCGCCTCCGTTTGATTCGATCCGTTTCCGAAGTTGTTCACGCAGTGTGAAGTTGCCGATGCTCGTGCCCGACTCAGGGATCAACGACAACAACGCCTTGGTGTATTCCGTCTTTTGGGCTGAGTCCATTCCCACACCGTTTCGTTTATCTTTGCTTCACGACAGCGACAGCGCGAGCCGGAACTCCTTCGCGGGGGCATAGCTGCTGCAACCGGCCCTGCCCGCCGCCTTCATCGGATTACCCGTTGTTCACTCTCCAAGCGCTCGATGCGGGTACGCAAGTCCCCGGTCTCGGCACGGATCAGCGCCTCGAGCCGCGCCACCGTGTCCGTGAACCGCTGATCCATGTAGCGCTGCAAGTCGCTGATCCGCACATCGACGTGCCGGTTCTGCGCAAGTACACCGATATACACGACGATGAGCGTCACGATCGGGCTGAGCACTGGCAGGTAGGCGAGTATTTGTTGGTTCACTTCGTCTCCTCCTCCATCTTACCCATCTTCACCCCAAGGCGGAGAACCGCAAAGCCGCATTGGCCTTCCGCCCCCTCAAGGAATGACCCATAGGGGGCGTCCGCACTTCTGCGACGGGCGCTTTCGGAGCGAGGCGTCATACCATCTGCATTATAAACCACGCCGAAGGCTGCCGCTTGCTTCAAAGGAAGACCCGGCAGCGCCGGACAACGCCCCACCGGAGGCGACAAGGCCGTAGCTACGCAGAAGAAAGCCTATTTCCGCCGCAAGAAAGTTTGCCGGTTCTGCGTGGAGAAGATCGACGACATCAATTACAAGGACATGAAGCTGCTCCACTCGTTCGTGGCGGAGCGCGGCAAGATTGTCCCGCGCGGGATTTCCGGCGTCTGCGCCCCGCACCAGCGGCGGCTGACCGACGCCATCAAGAAGGCGGGCAACATCGCCCTGCTGCCGTTCGCGGCGCAGTTCTAGGAGCCGAATCATGGAAGTCATACTGCGCGAAGATATCGAACGACTGGGCAACCGCGGCCAGGTAGTGAAAGTGGCCGACGGCTACGCCCGCAATTTTCTATTGCCCAAACGCCTCGCCGTGGCCGCCACGGACGCCAACCGCAAAATCGTGGAGCAGGAGCGCCAGTCGCACCTGCGCCGCGAAGCCAAACAGAAGGGCGAAGCCGAGGATCTCTCGAAGCTGCTGACCGGGGTCACCGTGACCATCGCCCAGAAGGCCGGTGAAAACGATCAACTCTTCGGGTCGGTCACCTCCAAGGACGTGGCCGATGCGCTGGCTCAGAAGAACTTCACCATCGACCGCCGCAAGGTGCTGATGGACGAGCCCATCAAGCAGCTTGGGGAGTTCAAGGTGCCCGTGCGCCTGCATCGCGCCGTCACCGCCGAAGTCACCGTACAAGTGGTAAAAGAAGAGTAGGACAGGCCTCCCGGCCTGTCCACGAGGCGTCTCAAATGCTCTTCGAACTGACGGGCCAGACGGCCATCGTCACGGGCGCGGCCACCGGCATCGGCGAAGCCATTGCCCGCCGTTTGGCGCGCGCCGGGGCGGCCATTGCCGTCGCCGATGTGAACTTCGATGGCGCGATGGAAGTGGCGCAATCGATCGGCGGCTTGTCTTTCCCCGTCCACATCGACATCACTCTTTCCGATTCCGTGAATGCGGCCGTGGCCGAGGTGCTCTCGCGCACCGGCCGCATCGACATCCTGGTGAACAACGCGGGCATCGCCGGCCGCACCGCGCCGGTGTGGGAAGTCACCGACGAGGACTGGCAGCAGATCATCGCGGTGAATATGACCGGCGCTTTCTATTGCTGCCGGGCCGTGCTGCCGCACATGCGCGCGCGACGCTACGGCCGCATCGTCAACATTGCCTCGATTGCCGGCAAGGAAGGCAATCCCAACATGTGCGGCTACTCCGCCACCAAGGCCGCCGTCATCGGATTCACCAAGTCGGCCGGCAAGGAAGTCGCCACCGAGGGCATCTGCGTGAACGCCGTGGCGCCGGCGGTGGTGCGCACGAAGATCCTGGAGCAATTGACGCAGGCTCAGGTGGATTACATGACCGAGCGCATCCCCATGCGGCGCACCGGCACGCCGGAGGAGATCGCCGCGGTGGTGCATTTCCTGGCAAGTCCGGACGCGTCGTTTGTGACCGGGCAGTGCTACGACGCCAGCGGCGGGCGGGCGACGTATTAAGGTCGTTCTCCGCCGAGATGGTTTATGAAATCCGCAATTGGCCGCCTGCATTCGACGATGCATCGTCCGGACAATCCGTAACCAGGTGATGGACCGTCCCACCGGATCTGACCCGCACGCTGAAGCACCCACCAGGGATGACGCCTTATAACGGAAATCACGAACCGATGCCCACCAATTCTCTACGTGCAGGGCTGGCGGTTTTGTTTATTATTCGAATGAGGGCAATGAGCCGATGCACGTGCATGCGGTGAAGGGAGATGCGGAGTGCAAGTACCGGCTCCACCCGGGCCGCTTCGATATCACTGAGGAGTTCGAATACAATTGCACGCCGCGTTTGAGACGCGAGGTACGCCAGATCATCTTTGAGCGTTTCGACCAGATCGTTGTTGCTTGGCGGGGACGCTTCGGAGGGCATCGTGCAGAGTAGAACAAAGCCGGTCGCGGAACGGAGCTGGGCGGAACTCTCGCCTTCCGGGTATGGCATCCACTGGCCGTTGATTGACGAGGACCTGGCGGTCGGCCCGCTGCTTTTCGCCTGACCCCTCCTTTACGCCGAAACAAGAGTAGCGCATGATGTCCTTATGCTGTAAGGCGAGGGCGCATCAGTGGCGCAATCCATCGGCGGCTTGTCATTCCCCGTCCACATCGACATCCTGGTCAACAACGCCGGCATCGCCGGCCAAGCGGGTCCTGGNNCCCGCGCAGACCTGGAGGCCTGCCCCACAACCTGCAACTACGGCCGCGCCGCGGGCGTACCCTGCGCCGCCTCGTAACTTGCCACACTGCCGCTTAGCGCCCGCACCAACTCCTGCTGGTTCCGCTCCCGCGCCACTTGCAGAGCGTTGCGCGCCGTCGCCAGCGCATCGCCCATCCGGCCGATCTGCGCGTAGACCGCCGCCAGCATACCGCCGGTCGCCGGATCGCCGCCCGCCGCCGCTTTCTCAAGCTGCGGGATGGCCTCGTCAAACCTGCCGCGCGTGGCGAGCAACCGCCCCAAATAGAAGCGCAGTTCGGCGGAACCCGGATTGGCTGCCACCGCCTTTTCGAAATTCGCGATGGCCTCGTCCAACCGCCCCGCCTTGGCCAGCGCAATTGCCAGGTTGGCGTGCGCCTCCGAGTCCCCTGGGCTGAGCTGCAGGGCCTTCTCGCACTCGGCAATCGCATCGCCGGTCCTGCCGCGCTCCGCCAATGCCGCGCCCAGGTTGCTATGCGCCTTGGCGTCCCACGGACTCAGTTGCGCGGCCTTCTCCAAATACGGAATGGCGTCGTCCAGCTTTCCCGCGCGCGCCAGCGCGATGCCCAGGTTGGTGTACCCATCCGGATAGTCCGGCTCGGATTCCACCGCCTTCCGGTAATGCGCCATGGCTTCGCCGGTCCGGCCCACCGCCGCCAGCAGCACGCCCAGGTTGCTGTGGGCTTTGGCATCGTCGGGACTCAGCGCCAACGCTTTGTTCCATTTCGCGATGGCCGCGTCATATTCGTTCTTCTGCCCCAGTTCGGATGCCACGTCGAACAGCCGGTAGAACTCCGTGGCCGGCGCGTCGATCCTCGCCATGCCGTCCGGCGCAATGTTGACGAACTCCGGGATATTCACGGCGCGGTTGGCGGCCGTCGCGTTTTCGATCAGGATGGCGGGACTGTCGTTGCCGTTCTCGTCCAGGTGGGTCAGGTACATCTGCGTGTAAGGCGACCGCGCTTTTGAAGAGAACACCAGCCACCGCCCATTCGGCGAAAAGCTGTGCCACGAATTCATGAGCCGCGTGTTGCAGTGGAGCGGCCGCGCGGCCCCGCCCGTGGCCGGCACGATGAACAACCGGCTGTCGGGACGCATCAACAGGCCGTTGTGGCACTCGACGAACACGATCCATTTCCCATCCGGCGACACCTTCGGGAAATTATTGCTCATGCCGTTTTCGGAAGCACCTTCGATGCGCTCGGCTTGGCCGCCCTTGCCGCCGTCGAACTGAATGCGGTAGAGGTCATACTGAATCTGCGTCTCGTCCGGACTGTTGGCGTATTCCGACGCCTTCTGTCCCGGTGGATACGGATCCCTGGCCTCCGCTCTCGCAAACACCAGGAACTTGCCGTCGGGACTCCACACCGCATTGGTCTGCACATAGCGCGGATCGTCGGCGCCGGGGAGCGGTTGCAGTTGACCCGCCGCGCGGCTGTACCAGGCCAGGATGCCCCGCGTCGGAAAGAATACCTGCCCGAAGCCGTAATCCTTGTAACCCGCGTTGTAGAGGCGGTCAGCCAGGCCGCGCGCCAGGCCGTTCGCGTTCTGTACGCCGCGCACGCGCGGATCGTCGATGGTAGTCACTACGTACTGGCCGTCGGGCGAAACCTGGGACATGAAACCGAAGCGCTTGGCAGCCGGCCCGTCGGTCTTCACCGGCGCCTCGCCGCGAAAGGAACTCCATCGGATCACGTCTTCGTTCCGGATGGACATTTCCTTGCGCACCGGAACCAGCGCGTACAGGCCCTTGTCGTTCTGCGGGCCGTCCACATCCAGCCCGAGTGTCTTGCCGTCGAGCGAGAAGGAATGGCAGTTCGCGCAAGTCGGCAGACCCTGCATCACCGTCTTACTTTGCGTCTCGCCCACATTGCGCAGGCGCCAGGCAATCAGCCCGATGGCAAAGGTCGGCAGCGGCTTGATCACTCCTTTCACCGTCGGGCTGGGGATCAGCGGCACATCCCTGTAGAAGATAGGCGCGCCCACCGGGTCTTTCGAAGTCCGGATGGAGATGCGGCCGCGCGAGACGGCGCGGGTGTCGCGCCCGTCCGCGAATCCGGTGATGGTAACGGTGGCGGCGCCGTTCGCGGAATGGCTCTTGATAGCCGCCCAGATCTGGGGATCGGGCTTCCAGGTGTGCGCCGCGGCTTGCTCCGGCGTGAGCTTGGGCGGCACCGCACCCACGCAGCGTGGATCGATCTCGCCCAATTGCATGCGCTCGCCGCTGGATTTCACCTGTATGCGCGCCGCGCCGCCGGCGAATTCCACTTCGATCCGCCAATCGGTGGCGCTGGCATCGGCATCGCGCCATAAGAATGCAGGAGGCGGCAGTTCGGGCGGGAAGATGGACCCGTCAGCCGGGTAATCGATGGTGATGGGGGCTACGCTGTGCGGGCGCGGACCGGCGGCCGCCGCTATCGCGGCCGCTATGCACAACCAGAGTGAGCAGGTCTTAAACTCCTTCACGTTGAATCTATATTTTACCTGGGAGGGAGGGCTTTAGCTGGGGCACTCTGTTTGCCCCAAAAGATATCGTAGTCCTCCACCTTCGCCGAGTGCGCATACATCTTCCGCAGCCCCAGCTTGTCGACCCGCTCATCGTCGTCCGATATCTCCACCGTGTCAAAGACGCCCGCTTTAATTTGCCGGTCGAGCTCCTTTTGCGGTATTACGTGCAGTTCGCGAGCCACCGCCGGCGGGAAATCGAGCTTGTGCGAATCCTCCAGCTCCAGGCCCGGCGGTGGCACATGCCGTGTCACGACGTAAGTGGGTTCATCGGCTAACAGCACAGCTTGCGGAGGCGTCACCTCCTTCACCTTGGCGGCGATCTGCTCCGCGTCACGCCAGCAGAACTCGTCGCGCCCTTCGATCAGCGTCTTCGCCAGGCACCCTCCGGTAAGCAGGCTCACGATCAGCACAGGCCACCACGGACGATCCGGCGAACCCAGCCGCGAACCCACGTCATACAGCCCCGCGCATGCCAGAATCGCGAGAAACGGCACAGCCAGCAGATAATACCGCCTGAAGGTGGGAGTGGCTGTCGAAATGTGGACCATCAAAGCCACCGCCAGCCAGGCGCACAGATAGAACTCGCGGCGCTGGGCGCGCTCCCAACCGCTCCGCTTCCGGATGAACAATAAACCAGCCAGCGACAGCAGCCCCAGCATCAACGCCTGCGGCGAACCGATCCACGCGAACCATTCTCCGAAGTTATGCGACACGGCGCCTGACCACTCTCGTTGGCGGTACAGCAGATTATAGTGGAGGACGTTGAAAATCGTCTGCCGCGGTCCCTGCGCGAACAGCCACGCCAGCGGCGCGCAAGCCACCGCGCTACCCGCGGCGAAGGCTCCCAGCTTCGCCCATCGGTTCCCGGCGCGGTTGCAGAATAACATCCAGACGAGCAGCACCGGCGCCACCGGCGCGGTCAGCAACGAAGAGTTAGCCGCGGCGCACGCCAGAAAGCCCGCCGCGCCGGCGCTCCACGGCCTCTCGCGATCCACGGCCGCCACCGTGAACAGAAAAGCGGTCACTATCAGGAACAGGCACAGCGCGTAGGCCTGCGCGATGGCGCCGTATTCGACTACCACGATGTTCAGTCCGAAGCTGCACACCGCGGCGACCGCCGCACCCAGCCGCCACCCCGGCTCCGGGAAGCGGCGCAACACATAGCCCGCCGTCAGCAGCACCGCCAGCGCGGTCATCACTGCGGCCACGGCATGCGGAGAGCGCCAGGTATCTCCGAACACGCGCATCCAGCCGGCGTTCCAGTAAGCGTTCAGCGGCGTCTGCGGGAAGCAGAAATCCAGATAGGGCCGCTTACCCCGATTGATGGACTGCGCCGTCACCAGGTGGAAGCCTTCGTCCCACGCGAATGCCCGCGTCTGGGCATAGATCTCCAGCCCGGCCGCGACCAGCGCCACCAGCCCTAATACAATCCGATTCGACCGCGCGCCCGTTTGCAGATTCATCCGGCTGCACCGATGCTCCGGACATATTCTTCGCGCGTGCAGAGACTCGACCGGTCGAGCGCCCGGTCGACCGCCAGAATTCCGTCCAGATGGTCGATTTCGTGCTGCCATAGCTCGGAGAGCGCGCCCGCAGCTTCCACCATGCGCACCTTCCCCTCCTTGTCTTCGTAGCGCACGCGCACGCTCTGGCTGCGCTCCAGATATACCAGCAAGCCGGGGAAGGAGAAGCAATCGTCCCACAGCCGGAACTTGGCTTCGCTCTGAAACTCATACTCCGGATTGCGGATGGCGTACGTTGCGCCTTCGAATTCGATATAGATCAGCCGCAACGGCCGGCCGATCTGGACCGCGCTGATGCCGCGCCCGAAGCCGTGCGTGCGGCGGAACTCGTGGAGCGTGGCGCGCAGATCCTCGAAGATCGGGATGGCTTCGGAGGGCGTGCTCACCGGCGCCGAAACGGCGCGCAACAACGGATCGCCAAGCTGGAAAATGCGGCGGGAGGGCATCACGTATGAAGATATCACGCCAACGGATCTCGATCCCGATCGGAGGATTTGGCATCGCCATTTTGTACGGCCTGCCGCAACGGGATCGGATCTATCCGGGATTATCCGATTGCGGTAATCGGGTATGTGAACGATCACGCGCGCGGAGCCGGTGCGGCCGGAGCCGGCGGAACCAGCTTATTCTTGATCTGGTCGGAGCCGAAACCCAGCGCAAAGATCGCCAGGAAAGCCGGGAAGAGATCCAGTTTTAGCAACTGATCTTTGCCGCCGGCCATCAGGGCCAGCAAGGCGGGCAGAATGGCCAGGAGGATTTGGAAGAGTTCGATCATCGCCGGGCGCCACGGCTGGACTTGCCTGGCCAGGAAGGCTCGGAAGCGTCCGATCATCGTCGGGCGCCGCGGCTGGACTTGCCGGGGCCTTTCCAACTGTACCGGGATCTCGCTCTTAGGACCCGTAATCTCCGGCCCGCCTGTATGCGGGCTAAATCCCACGCTCACCGCGAAGCACCCGTCGTCCGGAAAATAGTGTGTGACGATCCAACCGTACTCCCGCATCCTGTTATCGTGATCGGCGGGGCAGGGGAGATCGCCGGCGACCGGACGGTGATCGAAATACCAAACACATGTCCAGTCCCGCTGGGCCGTAGCCGTGTCGTAAGCCCGATCGGTAAACTCCAGATGGAACTGCGTGGGTGCAAACGGTCTGACTAAGAAGCGATCCGTGTGGATACTCACGTGCCTGATTTGCTTTCCCATATCCTCCGCGAAGATGTTCTCCTCCATCTCCTGGATGTAGCGGCGGGCGGCGTCCAGTCCTTCCCAACTGAAGAGCAGCAGGCGCCTTACCAGCTCGGTTTCGATCTCATCGGGCCTTGGATTGACGCGGTCCGCGCGCGTTCCGGCATCGCGCCAATCCACGTACTTGCGGATCAGATCCAATTTATACAGAACCATATCCCACTTGGCGTACTCGGCTGGCACGAGATTGTTCGCATCTCCAAGCTCAAGTCGCAATTGGTCCCATAGCCTGGGAACGCGGGTGCGCATTCGATCGCGGGTGTCGGATGGGGGCACAGGGGGGTTCGGGTCGAAGCCAAACTCCTGTTTCAACCCTTTGGCACGTTCAACTAATTGGCGGCCAAACTCCGGTCCTGGCTTCTGCAAATCGTTTATCCGCTTTTCGATGTCCGACACTTTGGTCTTGGCGGATTCCCGTGCGGACTCGGTAAATGTGACGACGTCGAGGGTTTGAATGGCTTCTTCGAAAAGATCTTCGATCTGATCCACCAGGGTCGGCGGCGCACCTGCTTCGCGCAGGGCCTCGAAACGGATCCGGTCGGCCCCCATTTTCTCCAGAAGGCTCACGTAGCCCTCCAGTTGTTGAGCCGACTGCTCCAACTCGGTTATCCGGCTGCGGAACTCCAGGCTGAAGAAAACAAAGTCCTTCAAGGATCCCTGCAGTCTCGTCCGCTCGGTGGCGGCGAGCACACGCAGGCGGGAGGCGAGCGCGACCGGCAGGCTCGAGATGCGAGCTTCTATTTGGTTCAAGCCTCGAGTCAAGTCGCGGCGGCGGAAATAGTTCGGCAGGACAAGGTTGGCAAAAAACGAGAATAGAGCGCCTAACAGAACGCCAGTGAAAACAAATACGTCCGCCCAAACGGCCTGGCAATCCTTGGAACAACCAGCCAGGTTCACCTTGATGTGGAAAGTCCGGGAGGGCGCGTCCGGCGATGGCTCGCATCCTTCCGCGGCGCATTCCGGACGGCGCAGGCGAACAGTCAGCCAGCCGTCTGTGGTTTCATCCTTCAGTAGGGTCTTCCAGCCAAACCACTCCCCCGGCGGAATAACCGAGAACTGGCCGGTCCCGTGCGCAGGCAGCGTAAGACCCGCTTCCCCAGCTCCCTTGTTGCCGGGGGCCGGTGGGATCGGTGCCTTGCCGTTCTTACCATCGATCACGAACTCCCAACTTACCGGGTAAGCCCTGTCGTCGTCGTTTTTGAAGGACAGATGCTTCGGCGCGCCACTCTGGAGGGAGATCTCCGGCGTCCCCGAGTCCGGCACATCCAGCTTGACGGCAAACGGCACTGGGGCTCGGGTGACCTTGAATACTCCAATTTTGGCGCCATGGTTGTGGACCTCGAATTCCCAGTCTCCGTCCTGCAGAACGTTGCTGACTTCGGCCCGGACATACAGATAATTCCCGGGAGGGACCTCCTTGGTTTCCACTAATGTTTTTCCATCCAGGTCCGCAACCGTCTTCAAAACTACCTTGGCGTTGGAGCGTTTACCGGCAGCGTTCGCAATTTCGCTGGCGGTGAGCGCGAGATTCACATTGGAGCGCCCGTCATTGCGGAACTGCAGGACCACGGTTCCGCTGTCGTCGATTGCTAGTACGGGGGCGTCAAGCAGCGTCAGCCTGCCCAGTGTGCCCTGCGCGACGAGCCAGACTGGGGAAATCAACATCGCCAAGCTCAGACACACTGCGAAGCGGGCCGAACGGCATACGGAGGTCGGGCGATGTTCCGCGGTTCTCAGCGAATTGAGCCTCCCGGCAGAAGGAACCTGCCCGAAGATCTTACCCAGGATTTCCATTTGGTTTCCGGGCTTCTCAGGAGCAACGGGCGGTCCCTTCGGGAACCTCTCTGGCGCCTAGAAAGCGGGTGCGGGGCGGCCTGCGAGGCCGCCGCAGGCTGCGAGCCTGCCCCACAATGGAGTCAATAGGACCATGCTTTCTGGAGTCTATATCCAAATCGTCGCTCAAAACTCTTTATTAAAGTATTTTAATTCTAGCCAACCCGCCGTCCGCGTGAAATCCGGCGCGCAAAGCGCGTCCCACAGCGCCGCGATATATAGTAGATCTTCAATCGCATGAAGATAACAGCCAAGGCTCCCTGCCGCGTGGATATGGCGGGCGGCACTATCGACATCTGGCCGCTGTACCTGTTCCACGCCGCGCCGGTCACCGTGAACTTCGCCGTGGACCGCTATGCCAGTTGCGCGCTCGAAACCCGCGCGGATTCGCGCATCACGCTGCGGTCGCGCGACCTCAACGGCCAGGAGGAGTTTGAATCGCTGACCGCGTTGCGCGCCGCCAAGCGTTATAAGCTGCCGCTGGCCGCCTATGTAGTGCGGTATTTCGCGCCGGCTACCGGACTCGACCTGGTCACCAATTCCGAAGCCCCGGCCGGGGCCGGCGTCTCCGGATCGTCCACGCTCATCGTCGCGCTGGCCGCCGCGTTCAACAAGCTGACCAACGCGGGCCATAAGCTCGAAAAGCTGCGGGAGATCGCCCAGAACATCGAAGCCCAGATCATCCGCGTGCCCACCGGCTGCCAGGACTATTATCCGGCCATGTACGGCGGCGTCAGCGCCATCGAGCTGACCGAAGCGGGGGTCGTGCGCAAGCCCGTGGCGGTGGATCCGGAAGACCTCAACGAACGCGTGGTCCTGGCGTATACCGGCGTGCCGCGCAATTCCGGCATCAACAACTGGGAGGTGATGAAGGCGCACATCGACGGCGACCGCGCCGTCCAGCGCAATTTCGACCGCATCGCGCAGATCGCGCGCGCCATGCGGCAGGCGCTGGAGAAACCCGATTGGGACGAAGTGGCGCGCTTGCTGCGGCAGGAGTGGACCAACCGCAAAAAGAATGCCCCGGGGATTACCACGCCGCTGATCGACCGGCTGGTGGAGGTGACGCGGCCGGCCGGCGCGGTGGGCGCCAAGGTTTGCGGAGCCGGTGGTGGCGGATGCGTCTTCTTTCTGGTCGAGCGCGGGGCGAAATCGCGCGTATCGGAGGTCATTGAGCAGGAGGGCGCCACCGTATTGCCGGTCCGCGTGGCGCCGCGCGGGGTGTGGGTCAGCCGCGGGCGAGCATAGCCGTTTCGACAGGCTAAAGCCTGTCCCACCGGGAGAATTTTAACGTGGACGGAGTCATCGTAGTAGACAAGGAAGAGGGTTGGACGTCGCACGACGTGGTGAGCAAGATGCGCCGCATCGCCAACACCAAGAAGATCGGCCACTTGGGCACGCTCGACCCCATCGCCACCGGAGTGCTGCCCCTGGTGATCGGGCGGGCGACGCGTCTGGCGCAGTTCTATACGCGCAGCGATAAAATCTACGAGGCGCTGATCCGCTTCGGCTTCGCAACCGACACCTACGACCGCGGCGGGTCGCCGACATCCCCCGAGACTGAGCCGCAGGTCGGCGCCGAAGATCTGGAGCGGCTGCTCGACAACTTTCGCGGTGAGATCCTGCAGGCGCCGCCCCCGGTATCCGCCAAGAAGGTGGATGGCGTGCGCGCTTACGCATTAGCCCGCCGGCAGATGCCCGTGGATCTGCCGCCCGTGCCCGTGCGCATCCACGAGCTGACGCTGTTGGAGGTGCGCGGTTCGGAAGCCCGGCTGCGCGCGCACTGCTCCGGAGGCACGTACATGCGCTCGATTGCACACGATCTGGGTCAAGCCTTGGGATGCGGCGCGCACCTGCGCGATCTGCGGCGCATGGCCTCCGCCGAATTCACCCTGCAGCAGGCGCGTACGATTCCGCAACTCCAGCAACTGGCCGCCGAGAACCGCCTGGGAGAAGCGCTGACTACGGCCGCCCGCATGCTGCCGGAGTTCCCCAGCGTGTACGTGGAGCCGTTGACCGCGGGGCAGATCCGGCAGGGCCGCAACTTCCCGGTTTCGCCTTTCCGCGTGCAGCAGGGTACGCGGTACGTCAAGGCTGTTTCGAGCGACGGCGAGCTGATCGCCATCGGCGAGGCCGTGTTGCCGAATTTATACCACCCTGCAGTGGTGCTGTAAGCGCGCATCATGCTCTTCCGCGAGCGATTAGAGCGTCCTGGCACGGAGCTTTAAGTCACCGGCCCCATCCCGATAATGGCGTAGCCGTGCCGCGGGCCGACATGCGCCGAGCCGATCTTGTTTCGAGCCACCCACGAGGCCCTGTGCCTGGCCCTCAGAAAATGATGGGAGCCCGGATAAGAAAAGTACCGGTATTAAAAGGGGGAAATAACTCGGCTTTTGCTTTGATCCAATGCCGTTTTTGGGTAGATTACTGGGAGGAGGTTATTTCATTTCATGCAATTCGGTGGCTGGGTCGCGGATTATGTGGTTGGGCATATTAGTATCGGCTCTGGTTACGGGCATTCCGGCGCAGTTCGGCGGGTGGCCACTGCGGGAACGGTCGACATCTTCAGCCAGCTTGGCAGCCGCCGCTAGCGGCGGCCTGGATATCTGGGCGGACGACACGGCGGGCCTTTGGCCCGATAACGGAATAGTCACCAGCGGCGACGGCAGTGGCGGCCGCATGCTGTGGGCGGCCGACGGGAATCTGGGTTCCAACTGCGCGAGTGGGCCGATCGGTTGCACGAGTGGTAACAAGGCTGCCATCGCACTCAATGATCTATCCGCGGGAACTTACACTTTGGTAATTGACGCTTACCAGCTTGCCGGTGGTAGCCCATTCGGCGTGATGTACGACGGCGTGCTGAATATTACAGCTCCGGAGCCGGAAGCGGGCTTAAAGAGCTCTCAGCGTTCAGCTATCGGCTTCTTCGCTGTTCGCCAGCACCAAACCGGACGGTAGTTCTTCCCCGAAGATGCGGCCCAACGCGCGGTCGTCACGCTCTTCCTCGCCATCCAACACCGCCAGATAGCGTTCGGCATGCGGCAGATGTTCGAATTTGCGCCGCACGGCACTGAGCGTCGCGGGAGCCAGGTCGCGCGTGGGATCTTCCGTGCGGCGCGCGATGGCCGCCAAAGCGTCGCCGACTCCCGAGGAATCCACCGGCAGCAATGCTTCGGCCCAGCGCCCCGCAGCAGCCGGCGGCACAACCTGGTTGATCGGACCATAGAACAACTCGCGCGCGGCCAGGCGCGACAAACACCATAGCTCGCTCTCGCGGAAGTCGCCCGCTTTTACGCGGCGCGCCAGCGCATCGCCCAGCTCAACCTTCGTGCCGATGGGCAGCAGTTCCAGACTGGCGGCAGTTCGCCACATCTCGCGCAGCAGGCTGCTGTTGAGACGCTGCCTCTTGCCGCCGCGCGGCAGCAGGAACGACGAGAGGCGTTGGTAAATATCGTTCTGCTGATTGCGGTTCAAGCCGCCCGCCAGGCGCCCCCAGAAGATCCACCAATCGATTTCACACTGCACCTGATTGGCATATTGGACACCGGCGGAGTAGACCCGGCGCGCCTGCTCGATGCGAAAATCGTCGGCCGGATAGCCGAATCCGGGGCGCAGGCAGAAGCCGCCGAGATTGAGCCAGCGAGCTTCGTAAGCCGGGCTCTTCTTGCGGCCATCGGCTGCGGATAGAAACGCATCGGCCAGTTGGCGGATGGCGGCCAGCGGCCAGGAATTCTTGCCGAGTCCGAGGATCTGTTCCAGTTTGGCGGGCAGTTCCTCCGGGGCGATGGGGGACTTCGCCGCGGGTGAAAAGACCGCCGGGATCAGCGCCAGCGCATCCTTCAGCGCCTGTTCAGCGATTACGGCCGCGGGCTTGCGCCCGATGGCCTCTGCGGCCGCTTTGCGCAGCTCGAACTGCAAGCGCCAGCGATTCTCACTGATCTTCGATTCGCACCAGGTTTCGAGCGTGCCGATTTCGGTCAGGCGCGCGCCGAGTTTCACCGGGATGAGGCGCTCGCCGGCTTTTTTGCCGAAACGGATGACGGCGTTGAGCGGCGCGTGGGTGTGCAGATCGGGGCCGAGCGCGGGGAGATCGACTACATCGCCGAGTCGATCCTCGCTGCGCGTGAGGGAACTGTAGAGCCGGAACGATACGGGCTTGTTGGCAACGAGTTGCAACGCTTCGTTGTCGATTTCCAGGGTAGCGCCCTCTTCGGCGCCGCGCGGCACCAGACAGACGGCGGTGGAGTCGCCGATGCCGATGAAGTAGGTCCGCGGGAGGCCGCCGCGCACCAACACGCCGCTGCCGGTCGAACGGACATAGGAATAATATGCCGCGCCGGTGGCCACGGCGAGATCGAGATCGCGGTTCTCGAAGACTTCCGGCCGCTTGCCGTACCAGCGCCCCACGGCATCGGCCACGCGTTGGCGCAGGATTTCCGGGATGAAGAAGCCGCCGTTAAAGAGGATGGCGTCGGGGGCCTGGCCCGCGCTCTCGAGGAACGCGTTCAGATGCTTGGTGACGGCGGGGTCCGAGACGTAGGGCAGGCCCAGCTCGCGGAAGAGACTGCGCTTCTCTTCCTTGGGCATGTCGCCGCGCGCGGTGATGGGCAGGAAGCCATCGAGGGCCAGCTCCAGCGCCTCTTCGCGCAGCACCTCGGTCTTCAGCGCTTTGCCGATCAGCGCAGAGCCAGTGCCCAGCACGGTGATTTCGACGCTCTTCAGATTGGGCTCCGAGAGCAGCCGCTCCTTGGCGTTGGTGCATTGGCGGCGCAGTCCGCTGCGCTGGCGGATGGAGAGCGGCACGCCGAGTTTCGTTTCCACCAGCCAGGCGATGGTGAGATCGAGGTTATCGCCGCCGAGCAGCAGATGCTTGCCTACGGCGGTGCGCGTGAAGTTGACCAGATCGCCCTGGCGTTCGACGCGGATGAGGCTGAAGTCGCTGGTGCCGCCGCCCACGTCGCAGACCAGCACGATCTGGCCATCGAAAAGCAGCTTGCGGGATTGCGCGAGGTTGTTGGCGATCCAGGAATAGAAGGCGGCGGCCGGCTCTTCGAGCAGCGTGAGCTTGGGCAGGCCGGCCTGCTCGGCCGCCATTACGGTGAGCTCGCGGGCTTCTTCGTCGAAGGAAGCGGGGACGGTCAGGACGATATCCTGATCGGCCAGCGGAAGCTGCTTGGCGTTGCCCCAAGCCGTGTCCCAAGCGTCGCGGAAGGCGGAGATGTAGCGCGACGAGACTTCCACGGGGGAGAGCACGCGGCCGGTTTCGGGCGAATCCCAAGGGAGGATTTTGGCGGTGCGGTCCACATCGGGATTGGAGAGCCAGGACTTGGCGGAGTGCACCAGCTTGGTGGGCACCAGCGCGCCCTGCTCGCGCGCGTAGACGCCGACGGGCTGGCCGTCTTCGAGGAAGAGGAAAGAAGGCAGGGTGCGGCGCGGCTCGGTGCGGCCGGGGGCGACCAGTTGCGGCGTTTCGAAGATGTGGATGGGGGGGAAGTCGCGATCTTCGGCTTCGCGTTCGTCGATGTAGGCGAGGGCGGAGTTGGTAGTGCCGAGATCGATGCCGATTTTCATAAAGTTGTACTGCTATGCCTCAAAATCTTTGCGGGCCGCAAAGATTTTCGGTTCGCCATGGCAGGCGGTGAGTCAAGGAATCGGCGTTCATCGGCGTTCATCGGCGGCCCATCATCTTGGTTGCGGTGGGAGAGAATTGCCGATTCAAAGAAAACCATATTGGCCGCCGATGAACGCCGATGAACGCCGATACGACGCCGGGCACGGAGCTTGCTGTGCGCAGAGGTCCAAGCTCACGGCTGAAGGCTGAGTGCTTGCGGCGAAGGCGCACTGGGCGGGATTGTGCAGAATTGGGCAGAGTTGTGCAAGGGGGCGGGCTGGACGTATTTTTATACGAACGAACCCAATTTCGTGTAAAGTTATTGGAATCAATACGCTGGAGGGTGACTCGGCGGCCGCTCCGTAGGTGGCGGGGTTGTCGAGGCGCAAAGATCATACTGAGTAAGAATGTTGGCGCTTGTTTAGCTGGATCGGGGTGATATCGCGGGTGGCCCTGTAAGCGAGCGATATCTTCCCGTCTCTACGATAGCACGGGGTGGGGCGGGGTCCGGGGTGCTGGAAGGTGGCGGTGGGCTGCATCGCGTGGAAAACGCTAGGGAAGACTATTTTTGAATGGGGTGTGATCAGTGTGGCCAGGAGCCGATAGCGCTTCGTGGCGGCCGTTGCTTACGGCCTTTCGTGGTAACGCCGGCAGGGTGTTGCTGGTGACCTCGGGCATGCGCGCGGGTTGGGGCGTGGTCTAGGATTGCCGGCGTAACATCGACGCGGCGGGTGATCCGTCGGTCTGCCCCGCCAGTTCCTACAACGCCGTTTGGGGCCACCATCGGTGCGCGCCGGGTCCGCGCGGGGATACTACGTTGACTCCGGCATCTCGGACGATACCCGTGGAGGGCCAGCGCCACACCGGGTGGAATCTGCAGGTACGGACAAATGGCGATGCTCAACAGGGAAGAGATCGCCGAACGAAACGGCAAGCCACGAAGCCGGCGGTACAGGCGCTGCGCAACAGGTGCCCGTACGGAGCCGGCCGCAACCAGCATCTTGGTATCAAGATGATGGCGGGGTCAGGGCACGATTCTAGGCCGCCGACAAACGCAGTGTTTTGCTGGGCGAGTTGTTACGGCGCTCTCTCAATGTGCTGGAGCTAACGAGACTCGCCTGGGGCTTCCTGACGATCCGCGCTTCGAAAAGGCATGCCTTACTCCACACTACGAGCGCACTGCTAGGATGGCACAGGATGAACAAGAGCGGAGAGGATAGACCGGACGCGGCGGAAGGCTCCAGTGAGGAGAGAGCCATGGAGGAATTTGCGCAGCGGCCGACCACCATGCCGGACATCGGCGTAGACCTGAGAGGGTTCGCGACTGAGGACCAGGCGAAGGCGGTCGGTGCCGGGGTGTTGTCAACACTGCACGCGCTCGGCAAAATTCTGAACCTGAAACGCCTGCGGCAGGTCATCGTCGCCTACGACTATGACGCGGCTCTTGCGGAGCTCGATCGCGGAACGCTACTCCCCACGAAGGCCCTTACGGCGACGAAGGACGAAATCGCTGTCGGAATTGCGATGGCACCCAAGGTGCTGCGCGATGGAGAGACGGCTTGCGTCATGGTGCTCAATGCGGCGCATATGAGCGTGCTCGCGCAAACGGATAATCCTGAGCTTGCCGCCCTACGCGATGAAATGACGTATACGCTCGCGCACGAATGCGGGCATGTTCACGATCTGGACGTGCAGGAATCGTCTTTCCCAAACGTCATTCTGAGAACGGCACTGCCCTTCAAGGATGGCATCCTTTTCTATATCGCTTCGGGATGCTGGGAAGAGTATATCGCGTGTCGCCTAAGCGCGTTTTTCGGGACGGAGACCACGCTTCGCGCGTATCAGGACACATTCTGCGTCGCTCTGCAGAGCGGCAAAGAGCGCGCGGATGCCGCGATTCGGCAATACCGGATGCATCACGATGTCGGGCGCGTGGCGAACGAAGTGGCGGAGGTGTACAAGAGAGTGCTGGTTTACGCCTCTTACCTATTCGGGCATCTAGACGGGTTGGATGCCTCTGTTGCGGACAAAGCGCCGAAGGCGCTTCAGGAGGTCGCGAGCCGGCCGTGTTTTGAACTATTCTTCGCGAGATTGCACGACGAGCTCCGGGCCCTGTACGCCACGTACAATCAGTGGAAATCAATCGATATTTTCGAACCACTGAAACGGCTGGCCTACGACGTCCTGAAAACGGGTGGCATTGACATTCAGGACCGTCCGGGCGGAGCGGGGTACGTCGACATCCCGTTTACTCCGGAGACGATACCGACGCTGGTGGAACAGGCCGCGTTTCTCGCGGCGAGGCAGAGCGGCAACCTCCTCTAAAGAAGGGGGCAGACACATTTGGCGGCGATGTTCCGTGGGATTCTCGGCAAATGGGTCTGTCCCCTTTTCGTCCTGGAGAAAGCGCGCAGCCGTGCAGGTGCCGATGGTGTTGTGATCTCCTCGATGCCCGTTTCTGGACCGTAGACCCCAGACATCCGGAATGGAAGGTTAGCCGTCTGTGGTTCAAAAAAAAGGCGGCAGACCCGGCCCAAGTCAGGCTTAGCCTGAAATGACTTCCGGGTCCGCCATCTGTGCACCAAAAACCTACCCTTTTTGAAACAGGGCGACCGGTGCGCTACGGCGGAAGGGAGCCAGTCAACCTGGCGGGAGCCACTTGCGCCATCCTTCTTAGTGCAAGCCGTACCTTAGGCCGCACTGCGCTTTCATTGGCTAGTCCCAGCAATTCATAGCCAAACGTTAACAGGTCTATCAGGCAACAGTTGACGAACGGCAAAAAGGACTCCCGGTCCGGGTTCAGGGCGCAGCCAGGAAATCGCATCACCACTCCGTTCTCTTCCATTTGGCGGTACGGCATCAAGCACGCAGCGGTAGCGTGGGCATGGTCGCATAGAAAACTGTAGGTGTCACGGGCTTCCGCCTCCCTTGAATTGTGAGATTGATAGTTTTCATATTCCCTTACGGCAACAGGGATGTAAACCGGTTCGGGAGGAATCTTCAAGGATTGGTTGCCAGCATACTTGCTGCCAGGCTCCTTCATCCAACGGCTACCGAGAGCGACTTTGGTGAGCAGTTCCCATGCCTCTTCCCAGTCGTTCTGCTTGAACCGTCCTCTCAAGTTACCCGTCAGGTAGCAACTTAGAGCAGTCCATTCAAAGACGTGACGGCACACGGGGGCGGATGCAGCCACGTTCTCCGCATCCGCAAGCTGGACCAAACCGGCCAGAATCCGTTCCATGTGCGCAATCAGCGAGTACACATAGACACAGATGCCCCATTGCACCAACTGTTCGGTCCTGGGCTCGGCCGGCTTCACTGGCGGTCTGTGAAGTGGTGGCAGATCGATGATCCGCAGGTCGTTGGCCACGCATTGCAGTGTCCCTATTCCGCGCATTCTTCCATTATGGTCTTTATTTCGATTGGGGGAGCTCCCCAAGACGATCCCAATTGATGAGGCACGGGGCACGAGTCGCAAGTTCGGTTCTGTTCCTTGTCCAGTCTCGGGCCGGTCTCCGCGAACGCCGTATCTGGACCGCCTACGCAATATAGTGCCAAGGGCCGTTAGCGCCAGGAATCGGCCCCTGCTGGCGTGAGAAACGAAGCCCGCTTGAAGGTCAGCCCTTGCCGGCCACGGGCGGACTCTCGGCCACCTGGCGCTCCTATTCAGACCAGTCCGCCTCCTGGAGTCGGTCGACCCCGGTCGGAGCCGCCTACTGCGCGCGCGCGTACACGCGGCACTCGAACGCTCCACTTACGCTCGATCCTGAACAGAATGTGGCAATCCGATTGTGTGTTACGATCCACTTTCAGTTGGCGCGAAAGGAAATCGAAAGATGGCGAGTTGGTGTAACGCACGGCTGGTCGTTGTCGGCCGCCCGACTGACGTTACTCGATTTCGGTACCTCGCGGGTGTACCAGTGGCCCTGCTGGGCGTAACGCGCCTCACCCCTTCGGCGGATGTCCGGGCGTCCCGTGTTTTCAGGGGGGATATGTTGGTAGGGGAGGCCCAAGGACTGTTCTGCGAACGGGCCACACGAATCGGCAAAGGTCTTTTGAAGAAGATCTACGTCTTTCAAGCGTCCGATGAGGACGGCCAAGAGCAATTCCGGGATTTATCGAGACTTTGGCCAACTCTCCGCTTCGTGTACGTCTACGGGTGGGATGGCTGGAATGAATACAGCTACGGCAGCCATCTGATATGCCGAGGCCACATCCGCAGCTATCGAGTGCCTATTCGGCTGGTAGAGAAAGCGATGGCTAAACATGTTGTGGATGACAATCCCAATGACGAATGGCCATACCAGCCAGAGATTGATGCCGAAGCGGAGCTAATGGACTTGGCAGAGGCACACTGGAAAGAGTTCCTACTCAGGAAGTGAATCTTATGCAAGCGATAGTTCAGGTGATCTGTTCAAAAGGACCGAGCCTTCGTGAGTCGATCGTGAATGATGACAGGCGGCTTGATGTTTTCGGGCTCAAGGTTAGCGGAAAACTGAAGTCGGGCAGGCAAAAGGGGTGGGCGAAGATCCACAGCAACTGGCCTGACCGCTGGGGTGCGCTTAACATCGAATGGGACAGCGACACTCGCATATTGATATGCCGTGTGGTCAATCGGAGAAAAGGCAGCCCCGAGTTGATCCTCGGGGATTTCGTGTCATATCTCCTTCGGCACTACCGACGTCGAATCACTGTCGTCAATATCTTCCCGCCCGAATGAACGCTGCGGGTTCGGGCCACGCCGCCTACGCGCGGCGCACCGCCGAGTGACCGTGAAGTCCGCTTGTGGGAAGTCGCTCTCCGCGTACTAGCCATTCCCGGCTTCCGGATGACAGTCCTATCTGGTCGCCGTACAGGCGAGGGGCTGGCGTCCTGAGCCGATCAGTGTACGGCTCTCGGGAGTGTATCCTGAAGGATAGAAGACCGGGCAGATGGTTGCCGCAGTATCGAATTCGGCGGCCGAAATATTGCGGCCATCGCAGAGCGCGGACGCGCGGGCTGTGCGAAACATCAGTTCCGCCGAATCCGCCCCACGCCTGCCTGCTCGTCTTGTCTCCGAATCACTCGATTTCCTCCCGCCGGCGGAGGAGCGCCTGCAGCTTGCGGGAGCCGTGGACGAGGCGGAGTATATCCACCCCGTCTTCCAACGGCCGGTAGAGAATGAGCATCCTTTCAAACCCTGCGACGCGGAACATGCGTAACGTGCCAAGCGCCGGGGTCCTGAGCCGCGCATGCCAGCCCATGCCCGGCTGGGTAGCGAGGAGGGAAAACGTTTCGTCCGCGGCAGCCAGGAAGCGTAGCGCCACATCGAGGCTCGCATTGCGTGCGAGATGGCCGGCATAATCCTCGATGTCAGAGTCGGCTCGCGGTTTTTATCGTGTAGTGGCTTCTCACCGAGCGCCGGTGTTCCGGTAGCGATCAACGATTCGGCGGCGCTTGTCATCCCAATAGCTCTCGGAGCCTTCGATCGACTGGCCGGAATTGAGACCTTCCAACGCCAAGGCCTCAAGCTCCTCCTCCGCGGCTTCGTCGTCGCGGGCGAGNNGAGCCGCTCGACGTAAGCCTGGATCGTAACTCCTTCCGCTTCGGCCCTTGCGCGAAGCCTGGACTCCAACTCGGGTTGGATCACTATGCTCATCCGTGCTCCCGTCCCAAAATAGCACGGATGCCCGCACAAGCGGCGGGCTCTTCGAGCAGCGTCAGCTTGGGCAGGCCATCCTCGATGGCGGCCATGACAGTAAGCTCGCGGGCCTCCTCATCGAAGGAGGCGGGGACGG
>PKYZ01000596.1 GCA_003132865.1 Bryobacterales bacterium | reverse complement strand
CACTTTTGGGACAGGAACCGAATAACTACTCGGAGGTTGTTGTGCAACGTATCTCTGCATTTCTGCTTTTGTTCACCGTTCTCCTTCTGCCGGCCGCATCCGCCGCCGACAGGGCGTCTCGCTGGCACACCGTCTGGCGCGTAAGCCAGGCGATGCTGGCAGGGGCCGATGCCGCCGACGCCGCCAGTTCCTGGGGAAAGAATGAAGCTAACCCCCTGGTGCGGTCGGGGCACACCTTCAGCTACGGTTCGCTGGCGATCAAGCTGGGCGCGATGAGCGCGGGCCTGGCCGCGCAGCACTACATTGTGAGCAAGGCTCCCAGTAAAACGCCGCTATTCGCAACCACGAATCTGGCGGCCGCCGCCATGTTGGGTATAGTCGCCGAGCACAACATGCACGTGCCCCGACCGTAGCCCGCTGCCGCGCCAGCGTGTCTGCGTTGATATAGAGGCCGAATGCCAACCGCGATCAGCCAATTGTTATCCTTGGCGGACCCTGCCGCGTCCGAGACGAACGGAGGCGCCCGGGAACCGGCATGGCCGGAGCCGGAGGAGGTGCGCTCCTCCAGCGTACGCACTCTCATCCGGGTATTCTGCCTGACAGCCATTGTGGCGGCTGCTTGGGAGGTGGTGGAGCGGGTTGCGTTTCTGCGCGTCAGTCCGTGGCAGGCCCAATTGGCCGGCGTTGTGGCTTTGGCCCTGACCTCGTCAATCGGTGTTTGGCTCTCGCTACGCAGGCAGTTCGGCGCCGGGCAGCGGGCGGGTCTGCACGCCGTGGAG
Source organism: Bryobacterales bacterium (assembly GCA_003132865.1). The sequence goes on along the minus strand of PKYZ01000596.1, from coordinate 27,171 downwards.
CACCGGCGCGCCGATGCGGAGAGAATAGGTCTCGCCAGCGCGCTAGATCAGGCCGCGGAAGCCGTGGTAATAACCGATCCCGGGGGCAGGATTCAGTACGTCAATGCCGCCTTTGGCAGGATGACCGGTTACAGCGGCGCGGAAGCCATCGGCCAAAACCCGCGGCTTCTGATGTCCGGCGATCAGGATCCTCAGTTCTATCAGGAACTCTGGCAGACGATCCGCGCCGGGAAGACGTGGCGGGGCGAGTTGATCAACCGGCGGAAGGATGGCAGCCTCTATACCGAAGAGATGAACATCACGCCCGTGCGGGACGCCGGCGGCGCCATTACCGGTTATATCGCCATCAAGCAGGATATAACCCGGCGCAAGGCGGTAGAAGAAGCCAGGGACTTCCTGGCATCTATCGTGGAAGCCTCGGGTGACGCGGTGGTGGGCCGCGACTTGAATGGCGTCATTATGAGTTGGAATCGGGGCGCGGAGGCAATCTACGGCTATCGGGCAGAGGAGATCGTAGGCAAAACGGTGGCCGTGTTAGTGCCGCCGGAGAAACACGGCCATGTCCGCGAGGTTGCCGAAAGAGTGAGGCGCGGCGAAGACATCCGGTCGTTCGAGAGCGTGGGGCTGAGGAAGGACGGAACGTGCATCGCCCTCTTTATCACCGCGTTTCCCATCAGAAACTCCGCGGGTAGGGTGGTCGCCGGGGCGTCCATAATGCGGGATATTACGGAGCGCAAACGGGCAGAAGAAGAGCGGAGCTTGCTCGCCTCGATTGTGGAATCCAGCGACGATGCGATTGTCACCACGGCGCTGGACGGAACCATCACCAGTTGGAACCATGGCGCGGAATCCCTCTACGGCTACTGTGCCGCCCAGATGTTGGGCCAGGACGTCGGTATCCTCGCGCCAACTGCCACCTCCGGATTGGGAGTTGTCTACAAAGGGATGAGAACGGAAGTCTCCCACCTGGAAACCATGCGTCGGAGAAAGGATGGTACTTGCGTTCTCGTGTCTTTGACGTTGTGCCCCGTCTGCAACGCCGCGGGAGAGATCGTGGGAACTGCCGGCATCGCCCGCGATATCGGCGAGCGCAAACGAGCCGAGCAGGCTCTCCGGCAAAGTGAGGAGCAGTATCGGTCGCTGGTCGCTAATATACCCGATGTTATCTGGACCGCCGATGCCGAGGGCCAGGCAGTCTTCGTGAGCCGGAACTGCGAGGGGATGTCCGGCTATACTGCCGAGGAGATTTGCCGATCGGCCATGCGGTTTGAGCACATTCACCCGGAGGACCGGCGCAGGGTCAAGAGCGCCTACGCTGCACTATTCGTTAAGGGCGAACCATATAGCGTGGAATTCCGGATGGAGCGTAAGGACGGGCGCTGGATCTGGCTGTATGATCGGGCCATGGGCAGCTATGAAAGGGACGGCAAGCACTACACGGACGGCATCATTTCCGATATCACGGAGCGGAAACAAGCCTTCGAACTGGTGGAGCGCCTGCAGCGCCGCAACGAACTGATTCTCAACTCGGCCGGAGAAGGCATACTTGGGCTGGATTCGGACGGGAGAGTGACATTTGCCAACTCCGCGGCGGCACACATGCTGGACCTAGCCCCCGCCGAGTTAGCCGGCAAATCGATACACGACCTGGTGAATCACACGCGCCCCGACGGTACTGCGTGCTCGCCCGAACGCTGCGCCATCCACGCTTCCATCCGGAATGGAATGGAGCGTCACGCCACCAACGACATGTTCCGACGCGGCGACGGCCGCACCTTCCCGGTTGAATTCACCCGAACGCCGAAAATCGAGGACGGCATCCCCGTCGGGGCGGTGATTGTCTTTCGGGACATTACGGAAGCCAAATTGGCGCAGGAGCGCATCCAAGCCTCGCTCAAAGAGAAGGAAGCGCTGCTGCGCGAGATCCACCATCGCGTGAAGAATAATCTTCAGGTGGTGTGCAGCTTGTTGAGCCTGCAGTCCCGGAGCCTGAAGGATGTGGAGGCCAAACGGGTCTTTGAAGGCACCCGCCGCCGGGTCAAAGCCATGGCCCTGGTGCACGAGACACTCTACCAATCCGGAGACTTAGCGGGAATCGACTTCTCCGCCTACGTCTCGCGCCTGGTGCCGCAATTGATGCACGCATACGGATTGACGCCGGAACGGGTGCGCGTGCATCTCGAAGTGCAGTCGGTCGTCTTGCCGATCGACACGGCCATTCCCTGCGCGCTGATGCTGACCGAGCTGGTTTCGAATTCCTTGAAACATACCATGGCCGCCACGCGTGAGGGTGAGTTGCGGATTGCCTTCCGGCGTCTCGCGGAGCCTGCGTGGCTCCTGGAAGTGGAGAACCCGGCTGGGGTCGAGGCGGCGGACAGCGCGCCCCTGCAGGGGGCATCTTTCGGCCTGCAACTCGTCACGCTGCTGACGGAACAACTGAACGGGACCGTGCAAATCGAACGCACGCCGGACTTTCGCGTCACCGTGGTCTTTCCGGCCACGGAGCGCCCTGGGGAGAACTGAAAAATGAGCACACGTATCTTCATCGTCGAAGACGAGCGCATCGTGGCAGAGGACATCCGGATGACCCTGGAATCCTTCGGGTATGCCGTGGCGGGGATCGCCGCCAGCCGCGACCAGGCGCTCGCGGAGATCCGGCGGACATCGCCGGACCTGGTCCTGATGGACATTGTATTGAAGGGTCCGGGCGACGGAGTGGAGACTGCCCGCCTGGTGCGCGAACAGTTCGACATCCCGGTAGTGTTCTTGACCGCGCATGCCGATAACGCTACGCTACACCGCGCCAAGGTGACCGAACCGTTCGGGTATATCCTCAAACCCTTCGAGGGGCATGAGCTGTACTCCGGCGTCGAAATCGCCTTGTACCGGCATCAGGTGGAAAAGCGTATCGACGCGCACGAACGCTGGCTGGCCACCATCCTCGCCAGCATCGGCGACGGGGTGATCGCGGCGGACGCCATGGGCTTGATCAAGTTTGTCAATGCCGCAGCCGAGCGCATCTCCGGGTGGAAGCAGGCGGAAGTGGCGGGATGCGATCTGGCGGAAATCTATCGCGTGTGGGACGAGTCCGGCGAAACACCACTGGAAACTCCCACGCTGCCCGCGCTGCTTGACGATCCGGCCCGCTACGGCCGGAACCAAGTGACGCGGCTGGCGCGCAAAGACGGCAGCACCATCCAGGTGGAGCAGAGCATTGCGCCCATCAGCGATGGGTCGAGGGCCGTGAGCGGAAGCGTGGTGGTGTTCCGGTTACACCCGAACGGCACAACCGCCACCGGCGGGAAAGTGGAGTGCCATGATCTCAATTAAAAGTTATCTGGAGCGGCTGAGCCGTCCGGTTTCCGGCCAGACCGGCCCAGCCTGCCAGACGGACGATCTCTCACCGGCGCTGCGGCAAGCCCTCCGCATACTGCTGGCCGGTCTGCCATTCGAATCCGCGGATAGATCCAAGGGACGCGGCACCATCGACGGGCTGCTAACCCGTCTGGATGGGGCGCTAACGCCGTTTGAAGTGCTCGAAATTGCGGATGAGGCTCTGGCGGCCATCGAAGAAGACGCCAAGGCGGCCCGCGATCACCGTCGCGGTCGCAACGAAGAACTGCAGGCCATGATCTCGATGCTGGCGGAGACCGTGGCCAGCATTTCGGTGCAGAAGGACAGCTCCGTTACGCGGCTCAAGCAGATCGAGCAACAAATCGAGCGCGCCACCGTCTTGGAGGACGTGCGCGCGCTGAAAGCGACGCTCTCGGATTGCCTGGCGGCGGTGCGGGAAGCGTCGCGCCAACAGCAATTGCAGTCGACCGCCTCCGTTGAGCGCCTGGAAACCCAGATCCTGAGTTCGAAGGCCTATTTGGCGCCTCCACCCGAGGCGCCCGCGGCGGAATCGGAACCGTTCATGGACGACGATCCCGAGCCGCAGGAGATCGCCTACGCCGCAATTTTTCTGTTGGACCGTGCAGACCTGATCTCGAGGCGCTACGGAGAGAGCGTACGCACCGAAGTGGTGGCCTTCGTCCGCCAGCACTTCAAGAAGATGCTCATGCCGAAGGACCGCTTCATCCGCTGGAACGGGGCCGCCTTCGTCGTGCTTTTGCAGCGTAAGGGATCCACCGAAGATGTTTACGCCGAATTGCGGAGCGTGGCCTCTCTCGGCCGGAGCCAGTATTTCGATGTGGGCGACCGGTCCGTCCTGCTGGACACTTCGCTCACCTGGACGGTGTTTCCGCAAACCGACTTCGCCTCACCCGACCTCTTCTTCAAAGCCGTGGACGACTTTATCAAGCAAACCGCCGCCGAGAGACAGCCTCCGCAGCCTAAGACCGGCCCACACGTGTGGCCGGTTAAGCTTGGAGGATGACGCCGTACGGAATGCTTTGATCCTGCCCGCCGGTTAGGCCGGCGCGGCCAACATCCCGGGTGGCCCATTCGGATCCGTGGGTGCCATCGCATCCCACCTGCTGTGCTCAAGAAGCCTGAGGAACTGACCGTTCAACAAGCGGCCAAACACTTTGGAGTTAGCGACGGCGTGGTCTACTACTGGATCGAGCACCGCTTGATCCCGGCGCTTCGCTTGAACAGTGGATGCCTTATTGGATTACACTGAATGCAGCAGAGGAACAGAAGCTCCGAGACTGGGTGCGCGACTCAGCCAGAATCCGGAATGCCAAGGGATCCCTAAACGCGCCTGGCGGAGGTGGTTTATGAAGTCGCCGTCGGAATGCCCAACTTCCTCTTGCTTCCCCCGTTTTCTTTGCGGATTTCCTTCCGCCTCACGGGGCTCGGCACGTAGGTTCCCGTCATCAACTTGCTATGAATCTTCGGCCAATGCTTCTCCAGGTGTCCATTTAACTCTTCTGTCCGCATCCCGTCGATCCCCGGTGCGCCGTCATTGGCGATCACCGCCCTTAACGCCTTCCCGTAGTTCTCCGAGCTGACTACCTCTTCCATGAAGTTCTCGTACATCGCTGTCTGTCAGAAGTTCCGCAAAGTTCCGCCTCGGGATCGCCGACGCCAGGCTCACCGCGGCTCCACCGCTTCTGCCCGTTGCACTCTCCGGGAGACGGCCAGTAGTGGTCGTGCCCTTCGATTTCAGATCCCTACGCAGCTTCCCTTCAGTCCCCTCCCTAGCTTTGTCTGGTTTCTTCCGCCCTTCGCTCCACGGGCGTTACCCCGCTTCTCCGCTACTATGGCGTCTGCTGACTGCTCCCCCGCTCTCACGGAGAAGCTCTCCCCAGGTCAGGTACAGAATCTTTCCCCTCGGGCCGTCCGGCTCTACCTGGTGCGTCTCGGATGACTTTTGGGCTTCGCTGTTCCCAGCCAGCTGGCCGCCCGCACCCGGCCTCACTGCCGGTTCGTGTTCCTACGGTCGAGAGTTTGCTACGCGCTTCTTTCAGCTTCACCTCGCGGCTACGCCTTGCGTTTCGCTACGGTTGTCGTCATCAACTCCGTCGAGATCCTTTCATCTCGCTAGATTCTGCCCATGCTGGGCACACTGGGGCAGCGCCGTGCGCTGCGGCGGACCCTCGGTCCGCCTCCGGCCGGGCGCCGTGAGACACCGCTGCAGCGCGAGGCGCTGCCCCACAAAGACGCCATTTTGAATACGCGAGCGTATTTCAGAAACCGCATACTAAGTAACCTTGCTTGGCCAAGCGCCGGCAGACATCTTTGATGTGCTCGTGTACGCCGAAGATCTCGTGCACCACCAGCGCCACCGGGAATGCATCTCCGGAGGCGGGCCGCGCGCGGTATCCGGGAATCGCTCCGCCGGGGGTGGGAATCCGTACCGCGCCGGCGTCGAGACCCTCCGTGTCGGTCGCGATGGCAGCGGCCGAGACCGGCCCGACAGCCGGCGCAAATCCTGTGGGCAACTCGGGCGAATGCATGCCCTATTGTATCGGCAGCAGTTGGATGCCGTTCTGTTCCGGGCTGGGTTTCTCCCGTGGCTCCTTAGGCGGTTCCGGCGCCGGCTGCTGCGCCTGCCGGTAGGGAGCGAGCGTTGGCGGGCGCGCGTCCGGTTCCAATAGCCACACCGTGCGATCCGGATAGTAATGCCGCAGCTTTTCGTTCTCCGCCGCGCCGCGGTCGAGCGCCCAAACCACCCGCGCTTTGTCGATATCGGCGGCGTTTTGAACCCACTCCTGGAACCGGTGTTGCGGCCAGTAGCGCACGACCACCAGTTGTTTGCCGGCGGCCTGCGCTAGGCGGTCGCGCACCGCGATCCGCCCTACAGGATCGCCGTGATTCACGTCGTTCCAGGCATCGTATTGCAGCATGGCGATTGAGTCGTTCGTATTCGCGAACAGGTGGAAGCCGTACCAAAACAGAAACTGCGCCGCGCAAAGCAACACGAGAAGTTGGGCGGCTTCCCGGCCCGCTGCCGTTCCGCGGATTGTGACCCGGCTGAGCCTCTCAAGCCCGGTTACGCTCACCAGTACGAACAGACACGTCGCCGCCGCGATGTAATGCGGATAGAAGTAAGGGTAGAAGTTCGTGCCCAGGCTGAACGCCGCGAGCACCAGGGCGGCCCACACAAACCGCCACTCCCGCAGCGACGGCAAAAAGAACAGCAGTGCAAGATACAGCGGAGGCAGGAAGAAGAAGCGGTAGAACCGCGCTCGGTAAGCAAGCCGCTCCAGATAGTTTTTGATCGTGTCAGTGCCCTGACCGTGCGTGGCGGCTTGCTCCTCATAGTTGAGCCGCTGACTGGCAGTGAGCTCCCTGTGCGGCGCCGGATTCGGCTGCACCGTGAAGGTGGTGGGCACGCCGTACTGATACCGGCTGAGCATATATGGAAGCGTCGTCCAACTGCCAGTGACTTGTTTGTTTTGGAGCAGGGTCAATCCGGCAGCCGGCAAGACAGTAAGAGTCGCCGCCGCTGTCACTCGCGCGAGTTTGCGCCAGTCTTTCGGGAGGCGTAGCGCCGGCAGAAAGAACAAGATGACGGCCACCGCCAGCAGAACGCACTCGAACGGCCGCGTGAGTAACTGGATGCCGATCCCCAGTCCCAGGAAGACCGCATCCCGTGTCCGCCAGCTCGCCCGCAAACGGGGCAGCGATCCGAACACCAGGCAACCCGCAACCGCCGAAACCGCGCCGCCCCAATACGTGTTCATCCAATATCTGAGAGGCCCGAACTGGATGACAGCCAGCAATCCGCCCACCAGCGCCCAACCCGGCGTAGTCCAGGCCCGCAGCATCCAGTAGCACAGCGCACAAAGCGCCGCCACCGAAAGCGCCACTCCAGCCCATGGATGGCCGAAAAGCATGCGTCCGAGCGCCAGCGCCATGCCCTGCCCAATCGGAAAGATGGAACTGTAAGTGGGCTCCTGCAACACGAAGATGGTTTCGAAAAACTGGTGCAGCGGATGCGGCGGATTCGCCAGGCGGAAGTGGCGCAAGGTGTCGGCCACCAGCAGGTGCGAAAAATCGTCGGAGCCGTTAGGCGTGGGCGCCGGACTCTGCGCGAGCATCGCCAGCCGCAGCGCGATGGGCAGGATCGCGAGCGCCAGCATGCACCATCCGGTCCGCGCCGCCAGCCTGCGTGCCCAACCGCCCAGGCCCGCGTGAGCCACGATCAGCAAGACGAGCAGTGCCGCCAGCGCCAGCTCGATGAAATCGCTGGTGCCGAAGCCGATCGGATTGTGCAGAGGCAGAAATGACCGGAAGAGCTCAAACATCGAACGCTTCCATTCTAGCGTTGCTCACGCCCGGCCGAGCGCCTTAATACAAATTAATCAAAAAACGGCTTGCTCGAATACCGGCGATTATGATAGCCTGCTCAAGGTAGCATCTATCTCACTGGAAGGAGGCGCTCATGCAACATAGGAACACCGGCATTCCGGCAGAGAGCCTTCGTCCGGCTCCCGCCAGTCACCTGTAATTTCCGATCTGGGGCTCCGCCCCGTTAACATTCATAACTAAATTACTGAGCCGCGACCGTAAGGGAGCGGTTGTTGCAGTTCATCTTAAGGGAATTATGCTGACCTTAATCGAACGGCAGGCGTCCCGGCCGATTCGGGAGGGCCTTATTGCCAGTGAAGATCGGAACGAATTGACACCCGCGCAACGGGTGGCTACCGAGCGCTTGCTCGCCGTCATCCGCGCCGGCAATATCGTTGTGCTTAAAGCGGCCCATGGCGCGGGAAGGACCACCGTCCTTCGCGCCGTCCAAGCCGCAACCAGGGGCGCGTTGATCGGCGCCAGGGACTTCATGGGCGTTTTGGCGGGACATCAAGCCGCCGCCATCGAAGAGGCCTTCGTCTCACTCATGGACAGAGCTCTGGACCACCATGACTTCGTGATCCTGGACGACCACCATCTGATCGCCGCCGTCGTCAAAGACTGCTGCTACACGCGCCGCAAAATGATGGATATCGCGCTGACCGCGATCCTCGACCGCGCGATCGCGCGCAACAAACAGGTGTTGTTTGCCATCGATGACAACAACGGGCCGCGGCCGGTCGAAAGCCGGGCCTTCATTGTCGAAATCGAGACCTTCACACCGGCCGACTACGAATCCATTTGCCGCGCGTATCTGGGCGCCGCCGCCGCACGCCGGCTGGACTATGCGGAAATCCACCGTTTCGCTCCCGAATTGAACGCGCATCAGCTCAGGAACGCCTGCGTCTGGTTGCGAGCCGATTGCGAGTTGGACACCGGGCGCTTCACCGAATACCTGACCGCGCAAAATATGACCAGCAACGTCGAACTGGAGCAAGTCGAGTCCGTCGACTGGAAGGATCTCAAGGGCTTCGACGACGTCATCCAAGCCCTGGAAGCCAAGATCGCGCTGCCATTAGAGAGCCGCGCCCTAGCCGCGGAGCTTCAACTGAGGCCCAAACGCGGCGTGCTGCTGGCGGGACCTCCGGGCACGGGCAAGACCACCATCGGACGCGCACTGGCGGCCCGCCTGAAGAGCAAATTCTTCCTGATCGACGGCACGGTGATCGCGGGAACTTGCGATTTCTACGACCGTGTTCAAGAAATATTTGAAGCTGCCAAACGGAATGCTCCTTCCGTCGTTTTCATCGACGACGGCGACCTGATCTTCGAGAATTCCGAGGGGAAGGGATTCTACCGCTACCTGCTGACCATGCTCGACGGATTGGAGAGCGCCAGCGCGGAGCGGGTGTGCGTGATCATCACGGCCATGGACGCGCACAGCTTACCGCCCGCCATCCTGCGCTCCGGCCGCATCGAACTATGGTTGGAAACCCGCTTGCCGTACTCCGCGGCGCGCGCCGCGATTCTGAGCGCAAGATTGTCCAAGGCCCCGCCGCCTCTAGCCGCGGCGGACATCGGCGCGATCACGGAAGCCAGCCACGCGCTGACGGGCGCCGACCTGCGGGCGGTGGTGGAGGATGGCAAGCTGCTATTCGCGCACGACAAAGCCACAGGAGAGGCCGCGCGTCCGGTTGAGGGATATTTTCTGGAAGCCATCGCCACAGTGCGCGCCAACCGGCGCAACTACACCAGAAGACGGCCGGCCCAATTCATGGAAGCCCGGGAATACGGTTTCATCGCGGAGTAAGTGGTGTAAGCACGCCCCACTTACTGAATCTCCACGGCCGTGTTCTCTGCCGCCATCATCTGGCCTTCGCTGTCTCTCACCACCACACGCACCACATAGCCTCCTACTTTGACGTTAAAGCTTGTCTTGATTCTGATCCCGGAATCCAGCCTCTTTTCCAGTGTTTCGTCTTTCAGCCGCAAAGTCAGCAGCTTTTGTTCGCCCGCGACATAGTTTCCGTTGAGGTCGAAGAGAGCGGATACGATAGTCAGGATATCGTGGTTTCGCCCTTCCTCTTTCTTATAGTGCAGGCTCTTGATGTCCAGTTGCGCCACCACTGAAACGTTCGCATCCACGTCGCCGGAGCGGAAAAATTGCGTGTGCACGGCGAGCGGAATATCTTTTATGACCTCGCGGGAGAAGACCGCATCCTCGACATCCTGCTTCGCCTGGTCCATCGCATCGGTCTCGCGCCTGGGAGCGTAGTAGCCCTTGCGCACCTGCAAGGTCACGCCTTTAGGCTCCCGCAACGTGACTTGAAGTTTATGATACTTACCATCCGACTTCAGGTTTTCCGGCGTGAAAGCCAACACATAGATGAATTCCGGCGAGGCAGCCAGACGCCTGAAGCCGTCCATGAGGTCGTTATTGGCGTGAAACCAGTCGCCGCCCGTGGCATGCGCCAGGTCTTCCATGACAAATTCGCCGGCCTGTGCCTCCTCTTGTAGGTACTGGTTCACCATGTTGAGCACCTGGGGACCTCCCGCCGGCGTCACTCTGGAGGCGTCGAGTCCTGGAGGTGTCCAAAGCCCCCGCACATCCAAAGTGCTGATGATCACATTGGCGCGAATCGCCCGGTTGATGACATCGGTGATTTCCGGTTGGTCGGCGAAAGGCACCAGGAAGCCCGGAGAGGCCAGCACGATGCTGCGCTGTCCCGGCATCGCCGCAATCCGGCGGACTACCTGAACCAGGACGCTGGCCGCCAGCCGGGTCTCGTGCTCCCCACTGTGCAGCGCGCCTTGCGCATATCCCATAACCTCGTTCGCGGTGGCATATTGATTGCCGCTGCACGCTTGATAATTGACGAGCGCCACCTGAATCGCCATCGGGTCGTTCATGTTCACGATGCGGTCCGCCATGTAGTAACTGATGTCCGGACAGTCCATGCCATGGCCGAGCCCGCCGGCGACTGGGTCCGGCTTCAGCCGTGCCAGCGTCTCCTGCAATTTCTCCTTATCGTCGGTGAACTCCTGCACCACCCGGCCGGACGTGGTATAGATCGCCGCACGGTCCGCCGGCTGCATGGAGGTTGCGATCACGCGCGCGGCGGCGTCGCGCGCGCGCATTATGTCTTCGGCCTGAACGTGCACATCGTCGAACAGGTAGGCGACGAAGTGGTCGGCGAGCACCGGAGGAGCCGCCACGGCCGCGCCCGCTTCCGGCGGTTTGCTGTCCGGCTGCAGCTCCAGATCCCCCGCCTCTTTTTCCAGCACGACCGGAGCCCCCGGCTTCTCGATGGAGAATCTCGAGATGACCTGCGTTTTCCCGTTATCCAGGAGCCGGAAATCTTCCTTGGTCAGGTTGCCCACGGCATGGCCATTGCGGTCGCGCACCACGACGGTCACGGGCACCAGGTTCACCCGCGACGTGAATTTCGCGGGTGCTTCTTTGGTCTCCATTTCGGAGGTGGGCTGGTTTTGGGGGGCTGCCTGTTGCGCCATGGCGAGCGAGCCAGGCAGGAGGAGGAGGAGGAGGAGGAGAGAAAACAAGCTGTAGAACTTCATGGCTCTGCCTCATTCATTCTACCCCCGCCGAGCCACCGCTTAGCCGCTGCTAAGATAGCTCAGAGCCTTGCTGACCGCCGTCATCATCTTTCTGCTGACCTACCTGGTGCTGGCCATCGGCCGTCTACCGGGCTTCCGCGTGGACCGCACCGGCGCCGCGATCATCGGCGCGACCCTGATGATCGCCACGAACTCGCTCTCCATCCCGCAGGCCTACGCCGCCATCGATTACAACACCATCGTCCTTTTGTTCGGCATGATGATCGTGGTCGCCAACCTGCGGGTGTCGGGCTTCTTCACCCTGGTGAGCGCGTGGGTGGTGGAGCATGCGCATCGCCCCATCGTGCTGCTGGCCGCGATTGTGTTCGTCTCCGGCTTCTTCTCGGCGTTCTTTGTAAATGACACCATGTGCCTAGTGCTCACACCGCTGGTGCTCGAGATCACGCGCCGGCTGCGCCGCAATCCGGTTCCCTACCTGCTGGCGGTAGCCATGGCGGCGAACATCGGAAGCGTGGCCACCATCACCGGCAATCCCCAGAACATGATGATCGGGAGCTTCTCCGGCATCGGCTATCGCGCATTTGCGGCGGCGCTCGCGCCCATCGCCGCGGCCGGCCTCGCGGCGCTGATCGCGCTGCTGTCCTTCGTCTACCGCCGCGAGTTCCGCCAGCAGATCGCCATGGCCATCGAGCATCGCCCTGTGACGGTGGATCGCGCACTGCTCTGGAAATCGCTGCTGGTTTCGGCTGCCATGATTGCGTTCTTCTTCGCGGGCTGGCCGGTGGCCGAAGTGGCGCTGGCCGCCGGCGCGCTTCTGCTGATTACGCGGCGTGTCGGCCCGGAGGCCATCTATCGCGAAATCGATTGGCCGCTGCTGGTGATGTTCATCGGCCTGTTTATCGTGGTCGCCGGAGTGGAACGGACGGCGCTCTCGGCGGACCTGCTGGCGGTCGCCGCGCGCTTCCGGCTGGAGCGCACCGCGGTGCTCAGCGCCTGGGCCGCTGTGCTGTCTAACATCGTTAGTAATGTGCCCGCGGTGCTGGTTTTCAAGCCCGTGGTCGCGCATCTTCCCGATCCGCGTCACGCCTGGCTGGTGCTGGCCATGTCCTCCACGCTGGCCGGCAATCTGACGGTGCTGGGCTCGGTGGCAAATCTGATTGTGATCGAGCGCGCGCGGCGGGAAGCCAACATTTCATTTTGGGAGTACGCGAAGCTGGGCATTCCGGTGACCCTGGTCACGCTGGCCATAGGGGTGGTGTTGCTATAGGATGGACCAATGATCTCACGTTGCCTGTCGGTCGCGATCGCTGCGGCAGCGGCCGTGCTGTCGGCCGCGGAGAAGAAGGAACCCGCACCGCGAACTCTGGACGAACTAAAGGCGGCCATCGCCCAGATTCTCACCGAGACAAAGACGCCGGGCGCGGGAATCGCCATCGTCACGCGCGACCAGATCATGCTGGCGGACGGCGTAGGTAAGGCCGACGTTGGCGACGGCCGCCCAGCCGACGCCGATACCCTATTCCGCATCGGCTCCGTCTCGAAGGCGTTTGCAACCTTGTCCATTCTTAAGCTGCAGGAACAAGGCCGTCTGCAACTGAGCGATCCGGTACGCAAATATGCGCCGGATATCGCGTTTCAGAACCTATGGGAATCCACCGACCCCATCCGCATCGTCCACCTGCTCGAGCACACCACCGGCTGGGACGACCTGCACCTGGCCGAATACGCCAGCAACGATCCGAAGCCCCTGACGCTGGGTGAAGGCCTGGCGTATCATCCCGATTCGCGCACTTCGCGGTGGCGTCCGGGCACCCGCATGGCTTATTGCAACGCGGGCCCGCCCGTCGCGGCATACATCGTCGAGAAGCTTACGGGCAAGCGGTTCGAGGACTACGTCCAGGAGAATCTCTTCGGGCCGATCCACATGCTGACCGCCAGCTATTTCTACACGCCCGCGGTGCAGCAGCATCTCACCACACTGTACGCGGCCGACGGAGTGCACACGGTCCTGTACAGGCACATCACGGTGCGGCCGTCGGGCGCCATCAACGCATCGCCGCGGGACATGGCCAACTATGTTCGCTTCTACCTGAACCGCGGCGCCCTCGATGGGACACCGATTGTCAAGCCGGAGTCCATCGACCGCATGGAGCATCCCGGGAGCACGCTCGCCGCGCGCGATGGACTGCGATTCGGGTACGGACTCAGTAACTACGCGACCGTCGACGACCGGGGCTTCGTTTGGCACGGACACAACGGCGGCATCGATGGCGGGCTCACCGAGATGGCCTACATTCCCGAAGCGGGCATCGGTTACGCGTACATGATCAACGCCACGAATGGCGCGGCGTTTGGCCGCATTCACAAGCTTGTGACGGCATTCCTGACGCGCGATCTCGCTTCGCCGCGCATGCCCACACCAGCGGCCGTCCAGCGCGCGCTGGCCGCGCAATACACCGGCTGGGCCGAGCCCGCCAACCCGCGCGTGCAGATGACATATTTCATGGATCGCATCATGGGGCTGGCGCGGCTATCGTTACAAGGGCAGAATCTGGTGCTGGCGCCGCTGCAGGGATCGCCGCGGACTTTTGTCGCCGTGACGGACCGTCTGTGGCGCGACGTGAAACAGCCGGTGCCGACTTTGGCCCTCATCTCGGACACGCGCGATGGGCGCTTCATCCAGACTAATGGTCCGATGTTTGCGATCGTTCCGGCATGGGAAGCCTGGTCGGAGATCGGCGGCGCGGCGCTGGCGGTTCTGCTGCTCGCGACGTCGGTGCTGTACGCCGTGTATTGGATACCGGCGCTGCTGTTGCGCCGCCTGCGCCCGTTGCCTGGCGGCCGGCTCTGTCTCAGCGTGCGCGCGCTCCCGCTGATTGCGATCCTGCTGCTCCTCGCGACCTTTGGCATCTTTGCGCTGGCAGGCGACGGCTCCATTGACCGGTTAGGCAATGTCTCCGCATGGTCGGTATCCATCTGCGTGCTCACCATTCTGTTCGCCCTGACGTCGCTCATGGCCCTGATTCAGGCATGGCGCGCGCGGCATTGGGCGGTCCGCCGCGGCGTGTGGATACATTCATTGTTGGTGGCCGCCGCCTGCACGGCGATTACGATCTACCTGGCGAGTTGGGGGATCATCGGGCTGCGGACCTGGGGGTGAGGTCGCCGCTTGCGTCTGAATTCCGTATCCTGGCAAGGTGGGTTGACGCGGATTTCGCACTCGGTGGTGTCGACGCCGAACGTGGGACAAGGGTTGCGGGTGACGCTCAGGCTCCACGTGCCTTTTCGGGCGCGCCACGCTTGCGAACAGGTTTGCCTGTTACGATATTCTTCGCACCACAAGGAGCAAATTGGATGGGTTACGTTACAAGAGTTACGGCCGGACTGGCCTTCGCCGCGCTGCTCTCGGCGCAGACCGCCGATGAACTGGTGAACAAGAACTTGACAGCCCACGGCGGCATTGAAAAGCTCAAGGCACTGCACTCGCTGCGGATGACCGGCAAAATGCAGCAGGGCAGCTTCTCGGTGCAGGTCGGCCTCGATAGCATGGCGCCCGATCTGGTCCGGCAGACGTTCACCATAATGGGCATGACCGGGATGTCGGCGTACGACGGCACGATCGGCTGGCGCATCATGCCGTTCGGCGGCCGCAAGGATCCGGAGATGCTCGGGGAAGACGACCTGCGTGGCTTGCAGGACGAAGCCGATTTCTACGGCCATCTGGTGGATTACAAAGAAAAGGGCAATACCATCGAGTACCTGGGCCACGACACCGTGGACGGCGACGACGCTTACCGCCTGAAGCTCACGCTCAAGAACGGCGACATCGTCTACTATTACCTGGATCCCGAGACGTTCCTCGAGATACGCACCGAGCAGACGCAATTCATCCACGGCTCGGTGCGGGAATCGTTCTCCGAAATGGGATCCTACAAGCTGGTCAACGGCGTCTACTTCCCGTTCGCGATGGAACAAGGCAGTCCGCGCAACCCGGGTGAAACCAGCAAGATTACCATTGACAAGATCGAAGCCAATATCCCCATCGATCCCGCAGAATTCAAGATGCCGGCGGCCCCATCCGCTTCGTCCGGGCAGGCGAAGCCCGGCAATCCAAAACCGCCGATGCGCCAGCAAGCGGCATCCGAGAGGGAGTTCTGACCATGAGTGTTCATTCGCGAGTGTGCTACCTGCCATTGCTGCTGGCCCCAGCGTTGCTGGCGCAAGCACCCGTTCGGTACGATTCGGGCACCATATCCGGCCTGCCCGCGCGCAACATTGGCTCGGCGGAAATGAGCGGCCGTATCGCCGCCATCACCGCCGTCAACGATAGCGGACGGCTCACCGTCTTCGCCGCCTCCGCCAGCGGCGGCGTCTGGAAGTCGATCAACGGCGGAACCACTTTCAAGTCCGTGTTCGATCTCCCCGACGTGCAGTCCATCGGCGCGGTCTCCAGCGATCCCTCCAACCCGAAAATCGTATGGGTGGGCACCGGCGAAAGCTGGCTGCGCAACAGCGTCTCCGTCGGCGACGGCGTCTACAAATCCGTCGACGGCGGCGAGAACTGGAAGAACGCCGGCCTCAAGGATTCCGAACACATCGCCAAGATTCTGATCGATCCCAAGGACGGCAACATCGTATACGCCTGCGCCACCGGCCACCTGTGGGATGATAACGACGAACGCGGCGTTTACAAGACCAGCGACGGCGGCCAGACGTGGCGGAAAATGCTCGCCGGCGCGAATGGTTCGACCGGATGCGGCATGCTGTCAATGGCCGCGCAGGATCCCAAGACCATCTACGCATCCATGTGGGATTTCCGCCGGCAGGCATGGACCTTCCGCTCGGGCGACCCCGGGAGCGGCCTGTTCAAGTCCACCGATGGCGGCGAGCACTGGACCGAACTGACCGCCGCGAATGCCAAAGGCCTGCCCGAGAAGCCTTATGGCCGCATCGCGCTGGCCGTGGCTCCCTCCAAGCCGCAGGTAGTCTACGCCACCATCGAGTCCAAGAACAGCGCGCTCTACCGCTCCGCCGACGGCGGCCAAAACTGGACGCGCCTGGATGCCAGCCAATACCAGGTGTGGCGCCCGTTCTACTTCGCCAATCTGATTGTCGACCCCAAGGACGAAAACAAAGTGTTCAAGGTCGATGGACCGTTGTTGCTGAGTGTGAACGGCGGGCGCAGTTTCAGTGCCGTCGCCAATGCGCACGGCGACTTTCACGACGTCTGGATCGATCCCGGAAATCCAAATATGATGTTCACCGGCGACGACGGCGGCCTGTGGCGCAGCCAGGATGGCGGCACGCGCTGGGAGCATCTGATGAACCTGCCAGTCTCGCAGTTTTACCACGTGAGCGCGGACAACGCCGAGCCGTATCGCGTATACGGCGGCTTGCAGGACAACAGTTGCTGGGTGGGCGATTCGTCCTATCCCGGCGGCGTGAGCAATGCACGCTGGGAGAATATGTGCGGGGGCGATGGCTTCTGGATGTGGGAAGACCCCACCGACGCGGCTTATATCTACGTCGAAACGCAGGGCGGGGAAGTTGAGCGGGTCAACCGCGTTACGCACGAAACGCGCCCCATCAAGCCCTACGCGCGGTATGGCGAGAAGAAACTGCGCTTCAACTGGAACACGCCGCTGCAACTCAGCCCCAACGAAAAAGGCACCATCTATATTGGTGCGCAATTCGTGTTTCGCTCGCGCGACCAAGGCCAGTCCTGGGAGCGTATCTCGCCCGACCTCACCACCAACGATCCGGAGAAGCAGAAGCAGGAGGAATCCGGCGGCGTGACCGTGGACAACTCCGTGGCCGAGATGCACACTACCGTGTATTCGATTTCGGAGTCGCCCAAGAACGGCCACCTTATCTGGGCGGGGACCGATGACGGCAACGTCCAGATCACGCGCGATGGCGGCCAGCACTGGACCAATGTCGCCGCCAATGTGCAGGGGGTCGGGAAAGCGCCCTGGGTGTCCTGGGTGGAAGCCAGCCGCTTTGCTGAGGGCACCGCTTACGCCACCTTCGACCGCCACATGTACGGCGACATGAAGCCGTACCTGTTCAAGACCACCGACTACGGCCAAAGCTGGACGGCGTTGCCCGTGCAAGAGAGCGGCATCCGCGGCTACGCGCACGTCATCAAGGAAGACACCGTCAATCCGAACCTGCTGTTCGTGGGAACCGAATTCGGGTTGTGGGTCAGCGTCGATAGCGGCCAGCGCTGGGCGCAGTATAAGGGATCCAACTTCCCCGCCGTGGCGGTGCGCGACATTTTCATTCATCCGCGCACGTCGGACCTGATTCTGGCGACGCATGGCCGGGGCATTTGGATCCTCGATAACATCTCCCCGCTGCGCGCCCTCACGCCGGACCTGATGTCTGAATACGCCGCGTTTCTTCCGATTCCGCCCGCCGTGCAGTGGATGGAGACGGGCGGCGGCTGGTCCGAGGGCGATGCGACATTCGTCGGCCCCAACCGTCCGACCGACGCTGCGATCCCCTATTACCAGAGAAGCCGTCACATCTATGGCGACATGAAGATCGAGGTTTTCGATCGGCAGGGGAAGCTGGTGGACACGCTGCCCACCAGCGGCCATAGGGGCATTAACCGGTCGGTTTGGTCCATGCACATGAAGCCGCCCCAAGTCCCGGCGGCGGCCACCGGAGCTTTTGGCGCTGCAATCGGGCCGCGCATCCTGCCGGGCGTGTACACGGTGAAGATGACCAAGGGCGACAAGGTCTACAACGCTGAGGTCAACGTCGTGCTGGACCCGCGCGCCAAGTTCACGATCGAGGATCGCAAGGCGCAGTTCGAGCTGGTCACCAAGCTGGGCGGCTTGCTGAATCACATGACCTGGGCGGTGGATGCCATCGTCGGGGTGCGCGACAGCGCCCAAAAGAGCGCCGCCAAACTGCCCGAAGCAGACCCGTTACGGGCCAAGCTGGTGGCGCTGTCGGAATCCGCCGATAAAATCCGCTCCAAGATTGTCGCCACGAAGGAAGGTGGCATGATCACGGGCGAAGAGCGCTTGCGCGAGTTCCTCGCCGAATTATACGGCGACGTGAACTCCTACGAAGGCCGGCCAACCGATTCGCAGGCCGCGCGCGGCGACGTGTTGGGCCACGAACTCGAGGATGTCATCCACGAGTTCACCGATCTTACGGGTCGGCAATTACCGGATCTTAACCGGGGATTGCAGGCGAAGAAGCTCGCGCCCATCGCGATGATTTCGGAGGAAGACTGGCGCAAGTCTCACGAGTAACGGACTAACGGGGCCGCAGGAATCGGAAGTCGAGGAAGCCAGAAGCCGGGCAAGTGTCTTCCGACTTCCGACTTCCGACTTCTGTCTTCTGTCTTCTGTCTTCGGACCGATATCGCGGCCGTAGCCACCGCTGAACGTGAAGCTATTCCGCAGGTCGGATTGAGCGTTAGCCAAGCGCGAACCTTCACGACGAAAGCCGCCGATCCGGCGCGCCAGGCCGCCACGAGCGCAAAGCGCGCACTTCCCCTTCGGTCAGGTGCCGCCATTTCCCGATCTGCAGATCGCCGATGCGCACCGGACCAATGGCCACGCGCACCAGCTTGATCACCTTGCTTCCGATGGCTTCCACCATGCGGCGCACCTGCCGGTTGCGGCCTTCGCCGATGGTGAGCACTATGTGCGTGTATTTGCCGGAATCGCGCAAGCGCTCCGCCAGCGCCGGGCGCGTGGGGCCGTCGCTCAACTCTACTCCTTCGCGCAGACGCGCGATCTGCTCGTCGGACAATCGGTCGGCGCACTTCGCCTGATATATCTTCGGAACTTTATACTCGGGATTGGTCAGGCGCTCGGCAAACTCTGTGTCGTTCGTCATGATCAACAGCCCGGTGGTGTCCAGGTCCAGGCGGCCGACCGGGACCACCCACGCGCCTCGGTCCCGCACCAGATCGTAAACGGTGGGCCTGCCTTGCGGATCGGTATAAGTCGTGATGTAGCCTTTGGGCTTGTAGAGCAGCAGGTAGACCTTCTTGGCGCCGCGGACGGGATGTCCATCCAGCGTGACGCGGTCGCGCTCGATGTCCACCCAACGATCGGGCGTTTCGACCACTCTGCCGTTCACGCGCACGCGGCCCGCGCCAATCCAGCTTCGCGCTTCGGTGCGCGAACCCAGTCCGGCTTTGGAAAGCACTCTTTCCAGCGTCTTCAACGGGCGCTGCGGGGGCATCTTGCTATATTAAAACAAGGTCCTCCGAATGTCTGGAACTCTTCTTGTGAGGGGTGCGCGGCAACTGATCACCTTGCGCGGCCCAGCGGAGCCCAGACGCGGCGCCGCTCTCAAGGAACTCTCTATCATTCGCGATGGCGCGCTCCTCATCGAGGACGGGCGCATCGTCGAAGTTGGTCTCAGCAGGCGCGTCGAGAACCTTGCGTTGGTGCGCAGATCCCAGGAAATCGATGCCACGGGGCATGTCGTAATGCCCGGTTTTGTGGACTGCCACACGCACCTCGTCTGGGGCGTTCCGTCGCTGGACGATTACGAAGCGCGCATCGCCGCTGACCAAGAGCCGGCCCACACGCCTGCACCCACCATCCTGGCGCTGCGCAACGCTTCCGCCAAGCGCCTGGAATCGCGCGCGCGCCAATTCGTCAACGCCATGATCCGGCATGGAACGACGACCCTGGAGGCCAAGTCGGGCCACGGCCTCGACGTGAGAGGCGAGTTGAAGATCCTGCGCGTGCAGGCCAGGCTGCATCGCGCGCCGCTGGATATCGCGTCCACGTTCCTCACCCCGCGGTCCATTCCCGCCGCGCATGCGAGCGACCCCGCCGGCTACATCTCTTGGATGTGCTCCGAGCTGCTGCCGGCGATCTGCCGTAGATCGTTCGCTCGTTTCGCCGGCCTCCGTTGCGGCGAGCAGGTCTTCAATATGGAGCAGAGCCGCCGCTATTTGGAAGCGGCGCGCGCCCTCGGATTTCAACTCAAGATCCACGCTGGCCAACACCCGGCGAGCGATGCCGTGCGCCTGGCCGTGGAAGTGGGAGCTGCCAGCGTGGACCACCTGCGCGATGCCGGCCCGGCGGACGTGGACTTACTCGCGCGCTCGAACACTATGGCCGTGTTGCTGCCCGGCGCCGCCTTTCGCCATAGCAATGAACGGTGCGCACCCGCGCGGCAGCTCATCGACGGAGGCGCGGCCGTGGCGCTCGGCACGAACTTCAATCCCGGCGCCAGCTCGACTTACAGCATGCCAACCATCGTCGCGCTGGCCTGCGCGCACCTGGGCATGACTCCGGCGGAAGCCATCTGTTCGGCGACGTTCAATGCGGCCTGCGCCATCGGATCCGGGCAGGTGGCCGGTTCGCTCGAAGTGGGCAAGCCCGCCGATCTGATCGTGCTGAACGCATCGGATTACCGCGAGATTCCCTACCATTTCGGAGCCAACCTAGTGAACCGGACTGTGAAGCGCGGTGTGACGATCTACCAGGAAGGAAAGGTCGCGGCGCGGTAAAGTGGGGCAGGCTTTAGCCTGTCGAGGCGAGCGCAGCTCGCCTACCGCGTTGCTTGCTCCGACGAAATCCGCCAGGCGCCCTCAGTCCGCACCAGCGTCATGCGCTCCCCTTCTTCGCCGGCCGGCCGCCCACGTCCCGAGATCCGCCAATGCTTGCGGAAAGTAGCTACCGCGCGGCTGTCGCTTACCGGCGTAATGCTCAGGCCGGAGATGCGATAAACGTCCAGACGACCGTAGCGCGCGGCCTGCCGGATGCTCTGGCGCACAGCGTCGCGCGTCACATCGTGCCGTGTGAAATAAGTGCTCACCACCGGCGCATAACATTGCGCGGCCGCGTCGACGTCGCCACGCTTCAAAGCGCCCGCCCAGCGATCCAGAAGCTCGTGAATCCCCGTGGTATCCGGCTCGGGCGGGGCCGGCGTGCCCTCCACTATCGGGCGCACGGCCGGCGGCGGGGCAGGCGGCGGGGCAGTGGTCACCGCGATCCGTTCCACGCCCGTATCCGGATGCCACCACAGATAGCCGAGCGCCCCGCCCGCTAAGCCGAGCAGCGTTGCCGCGGTGTACCAGGGCCATCGCGAGCGCCGCACGGTGGGACGCTCAGTTTCAGGCTCCAGCATCGACTGACGTGGACGCGGCGGCGGCCACGTCCTCAAGGAGGGCGGATCCAGAGCCGGCGCCGGCGCCACGCGCCCACAGCGGCGTATGAAAAAGTCCGCCTCGCTGGTTCCCATCAAATTGGGCTTGACCAACAACACCAGGTCCTCGTTCGCACCAAAATGCGCCCGCATGAGGTCTTCGTCTTCCTGACAAAGCTCGACCTCCGCGAGCGTATGACTGCGATAGAAGCCCAGCACCGACAGGCCCGGCTGCGCGCCGCCGCGAAACCACTCCAAAGTCTCTTGCAGCAGTTCGCGGTCGGTATCCGAGAGGCGGAAAGAAGGCCCGAAGCGGTGCTCCGAGGGCACCGGCTCGAAGTCCTCCACCACCATGCGATCTTCCTCGCGCCGGCCGAGCAGAATCCCGCCAGTCTCTGCGCCGCGGTGTGGCGCGGCGGCAAAAGCTTCGCTGACTTCCTGGTGGATGCCTTCCATCGCGCGCCGGCGAATAGCGATGGGCGGCGACCCCGGCGCGCGCCAAGTCACATATTCGAGTTGCATTTCCTGGCTGGAAGATAGTCCGGGCATGCGTTGACAGCTAACTATTCAGACGGCGGGGCGTTGGGGCACGTTGCGAAAACTACACCGTCAGCCGCCTTAGCAGCTCCGCTCCCATCGCGATATCGCGCTGCCGCCGCACGGGGTCGCTCGCCTCGCGCTCGATGGTAAGCGGGCCTTTGTAACCTATCTCTTTCAACTTAGCAATAAACCGCTCCATTCCCACCGATCCCTGGCCCAGCGGCTTTTCCTCGCCCAGAGTGCCGGGTGAGCCATGTGAGGCAGGTAAATGATGGGGCGGCCAGTCGCCGTCCTTGCAGTGCACTGTAAGCACGTGCGGCGCGAGCGTGTCCAGCGCGGCAATCGGGTCGCCGGTCCCGTAGAGGATCATATTGGCCGGGTCGAAGTTGATGCGGAGATTGGCGCGGTTGGTGGCCAACAGGAACTCGAGCAGCACGGGCGCGGACTCCTGGCCGGTTTCGAGCGCGAACGTCTGGCCGTGCACGGCGGCATGATCGCACACGCGCCGCACCGTTTCGCGCACGGCTGCGTAGTCCTCCGAAGACCTGTCTTCCGGGACGAAGCCGATGTGTGTGGCGATGCCCGGCACGCCGAGTTCGGCGGCGAAATCGCTGACGGCCAATGTGCGCAGCTCGCGCCCGGCGCGCGTGGCCGGCGGCACGAAGCCCACCGTTTTCTGGACCGTGGGAATGTCCGCGTAGCTTTCACCTATATAAGCTGCAAACACCGTCACTACAGTAAAGTTTTCGTCGGCGAGCGCCTGCTTCCAGCGCGCCGCCGCGCCCTCCAGCGGCATGTCTCCGGGGATGCCCATCTGGCCGCATCGCACGCCCCACGATTTCAGCTCGCGTACGGTTTCATACGGATCGCGCCCGGCCCAAAACATGACGCCGATTTCCATGTCGCTCAAAGGTTGCATGCGATCTTCTCTCCGTTTCTGTTGCGGGATTCCAGCATGAGATGTGCCAACTTCACCGCTGCGGCGGATTCTTCGGGTGGGCACGCCAGCGGTTTTTCACCGCGCACGGCGCAGTCCAGGAAATATTCGAGTTCGGCGCGGTAGCCATCCGTGCCGGGCACATCCAGAGCGTGTTCGCGGCCATCGGCGCCGTATTCGGCGAGTGGCGCTCCGGTGGAATTGAACTCCAGCGTGCCACCGTCGGCCACGATAGTAAACTCCATCGAAAAAGGATAGGCCGCCGGGTGATGCCAGCCACCCGATATCGCCACCGCGCCTATCGACGGATACCGGAATTGCGCCAGTATCCAATCCACGCCGTGCGGCAGATCTTGGTATCCGGAGGCAGTTACGGCTTCCGGCTTGCCGAACACATGCAGGCAGAAGTCGATGTCGTGGATCAACAGGTCGAACACTCCGCCGCCGCTTTGCGCGGGATCGGTGAGCCAGGCGCTCCATGCGGGCGCGGCGCACCGCCGGCGAAAAATGGCTGCACGCACCGCACCCAGCCGCCCGGAGCGCAGGATATCGGCGGCGGCGCGATACGGCGGAATGAAGCGCACCACCTGCGCGGCCATCAAGACGCGGCCGTGACGTTCGGCTGCGGCGATCATGCGATCGGCGGCGGCGCCATCCAGCGCCATGGGCTTTTCGACCAGCACATGTTTGCCCGCAGCGAGCGCCAGCACCGCGATGCGCTCGTGAAGATGCGTGGGCAGGCAGATGTCGACAGCTTCCACAGCGGGGTCCAGCACGGCCTCTTCCGCGATGGTGTACTTGGCTACCGCGGAGAAATCCAGCTTCGCGCCCCGGCCGCCGAGATTGCCCTGGACGCCGGTGAGGTCGCCGGAGAGCCGGCGCGGGTCGCGGCTCGCAACCGCGGCCAACTCCGCGCCCGGGATTTGCAGCCAGGCATTCACGTGCGTGCTGCCCATGAAGCCCAGCCCAATAACCGCGACTTTCATGATGGCTTCCGCGTCACGAACATCTTCAGCGGCGGAAAAGTGTCGCGCCAGAACGGCCCGCGCCATTCGACCGGAAACCCTTCGCCCGCGAACACCGCCGCGTACTTCTTCGTCAACCTGAAGTCGGAGATCAACGCCATACCGCCCGGCCGCAAAACACGCGCGATTTCGCGGCAGGCCCGGTCGCGCCCCGCTTGTTTCGGGATGTTATGGATGCACAGGTTCGAGACCACCACATCGAACGAACCATCGGGAAAACTCATCTTGCTGGCGTCTTCGCTACGCAACTCGACCTTGCCGCTCACGCCCTCCATCTCGATGTTTGCCTGCGTGCGCTCGGGCGCATTGCCGGACAAGTCTTTGGTGCTCCAGATATCGATGCCCACCGCGCGGCCCGCCGTCAGGCGCTTCGCCGCGCCGATAAGCAGCAGCCCGCGGCCGGTGCCCACGTCCAGCACGCGCTCGTTGCCCGTCCACGGGAACTGCGCCAGCATGCGATCGCGGTGCCGGAACTTTCCCCACTTCACATAGACGATCATCAGCACGCCTTCCAGCAGAAAGATCCCGCCGGCGATCTGCATCGAAACGCCGAAAACAATGGTGACGGGACCGATCTTGAGCGGCGGCGCGAAAAGCCCGAGTATCTGACCGGCCACGCCAATCAGCACGAGGGTAACCAGGACGCCGGGTGCGTCGATGCCGTAGTCGGGACGGTTGGGCATGCCGGCCGCTAACCCCTGGGCCCATACGTCTTCGAGTATTTGTTGCGGCTGTTATTCACCGTGAAGCTGCCATCGGAATGCACGGTGACGTGGATCCAATTCCCTTGGTCTCCCACCTCATCCGTGTTGGCGATGAACGTGTCCGGCGCGTTGTTGTCCTTGCCGCCGGCGATGGAATAGTGCAACTGCCAGATATCCTCCAGGCCGGGCGAGCTGTGGATGGTTTGCCAGGTGGACGGCGAGCCGCCCTTGCGCGCGCCATTGTCCATGATGGCCACGTGCGGATGAATCCCTTGCACGAACGCGGGCGAGCCCGACAGATCCGAGCCGTGGTGCGAGACGATGTAGAGATCCACCGTGCCGACTTTATTGTTGGGGCAGACCAGCTCGTGCTCCTTGTTCCAGGTGAGGTCGCCCATGTCGAGGGCGCGGAAGTTTCCGAATGTGATCAAGGTGCCCACCGAGCGGGCGTTTTCAGTCGCATCGGGGGCTCGCAGTTTGTCCTCCGCGCACAGCGGATTCGCTTGCCCCGCGCCGGGCAGCGGGTTTTCGATCTCGTCGCCGTCGGCGGTCAGCACCTTCACGTCGAGGCCTTTGACCGGGATAGTGACGCCGGGCTTGGCCAGGATGTGGTTACCTTTCGCGCGGTATTCAACGTAGGCGTTGTAGAGCTCCTTGGCGCGCTGGTCGTGCTCGACGCTCTCGCCGTGGTCGATGAAGGTACGGATCGGCAGCTTTCCGGCGAGTTGCGGCACACCGCCCACATGGTCCTCGTGAAAATGCGTGACCAGGAGGTAGTCGATAGCCTTCACGCCAGCGTGCTTGGCGGCCGCGGCGATGCGGTTGGCATCGCGGCTGTTGTTGCCGGACCAGCCGGTGTCGACGAGCATGGATTCGCCGGAGGGCGCCACGAACAGCGTGGCTTGGCCGCCTTCGACGTCGATGAAGTAAATCTCTAGATTCTTGGCGGCCGGGAGCAGGGCGGCGCCCGCGACTGCCAACAGGACGGTCATGAATGCGCGCATGGGTTGATTTTAGCGCTTCGCAGCTTTCGGCGTTCAGCTTTCAGTGCAACCGGTGGTTCGGAAGGCAATTGTTGGACCCACAAACGCTGGTCGGGCGTCTCCGGAACGGTCTGGCCACGGGCGGAACTGACGACCTCGATTGCCCGCTCGGGATCGATCCCCGCACTTACAAGAACACCCGCTGCAATTAGACCCGAGCGGCCAAGGCCTTGACGGCAGTGCACCGCAACGTTCTGTCCGCTTTCCAGCGCGTCTGAAATGGCGGCAATGAGCGAGACAGCCGCTGGAGCGGAAGCTGGCACTCCACGATCCGGGATCGGGAATGAGATGAAGCGGATGCCATTCGCTCCCGCGGCTTTAGCCTCGTCAACCAAGTCTAGTTGGGCCGCTTCATCTGCTTCCAACAAAGACACGATGACATCTATGCCGGCCCGCCGCCAGCCGCTTGCCTCGTCCTCAAGCCAGTCCCCTCCCCTGGGCCGGGCGGCAACAGCCAGCCGCCCGCGCCATGGGCCTGGTATCCAAAAGAGGTCGGGCTTCATGATTCTCTTTCCATTATCTCCCGCTGAAGCCGATGAATGTCCATGCGGCGTTCGAGGAGAATGGATAGTGCAAGTAACCTCTTTTGGGCCCGCTGCGTTCCGCGCTAGTCATTTATGCCAGTTTTAGCATAGAATGTAGATGGTGCCGGAAAAGCCGGAGCAGCCACGGAAGTTGGTTTGGCTTGTCGACTCGCTCGACCGGCTGACTAGCTTTCCTCCTGCGGTTCGACATAAGCTCGGTTTCGCGCTCTACCAGGCGCAGATCGGCCAGAAGCATGAGAGTGCGAAGACGTTGCGCGGATTCGAAGCAACAGTCTGGCAGGTGCGGGCCGACGATCCGAGCGGGACATACCGCGCGGTTTATGTGGCCCAATTCCGGCTAGCCGTCTACGTGCTGCACATGCTTTCCAAAAGAAGGCGAAGTCGGGCATTGCGACTCCGAAGCGAGAAGTAGATCTGATCCGGCAGCGGCTCCAGCTTGCGCGCAGGATGGCCGAAAAGTAAAGGAGACTGAAGATGGCCAATCGACGATATACGGCGAGCGGTGGAAACGTATTCGCGGACCTCAACCTTCCCGAGGCCGATGATCTGCTGGCAAAAGCCGAACTAACGACGAAGGTCATCGCGGAAATCCAGCGCCGGCGGTTGACACAGGCTCAAGCGGCGTCCCTTCTTGGAATCGATCAACCTAAGATCTCGGCCCTCAAGCAGGGGAAGCTGGCCGGTTTCTCAATTGAACGACTGATGCGATTTCTGCTCTTGCTCGGGAGAGATGTTGAGATCAGCATCAGAAACAAACCCAAGTCGCGATCGGCCGCGCGTCTGCGGGTGGCGTAATGAAAGCTGGTGCCGGGAAACATGCCGAGGAACACGAGTGCGTGCGCCAGCTCCATCAGGAATCCTTAAGGTGCGGCAACCTCCACCGGTTCCGACAGCCCGCTCTCTTTCTTGTTGCTCTTGACCGCGCTG
>PKYZ01000805.1 GCA_003132865.1 Bryobacterales bacterium | reverse complement strand
CGTCCATCTTCGGCGTCGATGGCGCGGTGGTCTCGGGTCCCGCGCCCCGCCCGCTCGACCGCTATGAGACCAAGGTGGAGAATGGCAAACTGCTGCTGGGCCCCCTCCACCAGTCGAAGGGAAAAGCGTGAGCTGGCTGGATCATCGCACGGGCATCGAAACCGCTATCCGGAACTTTCTGTACGAGGAGATTCCGGCCTCCAGCGGCTGGCAACAAGTCTTCGGCAGCATCGCCGTGTTCCTGTTTCTGGTGCAGGCGTTCACCGGCGCGCTGCTGGCATTCAACTACGCGCCCACCCCCGGCGACGCCTATAACAGCCTGCGCTACATCCTCACCGAAGTGACCGGCGGCCACCTGATCCGCGGCCTGCACCATTGGGGCGCCAGCATGCTGATCGTGGTGGTGGTGCTGCACATGACCCAGGTGTTCCTCTATGGCGCATACAAGAAGCCGCGCGAGGCCACCTGGATGGTGGGCGTGGTCCTGCTTCTGCTGACCATGGCCTACGGGCTGACCGGATACCTGCTTCCGTGGGACAACCGTGCGTACTGGGGCACCGTGGTCGCCACCCAGATCGCCTCCCACATTCCGCTCGCGGGGACCTACATGAGCCGCCTGTTGGGTGGAGACAACGCCGTGGGAGTGGTCACATTTGCGCGCTTCTACGGCCTGCATGTGTTGCTGCTGCCGCCCGCCACCGGCCTGCTGATTGCCACGCACATCTACCTGGTGCGCAAGCACGGCGTCGCTCCCGCGCCCGGCGACGAAGTAAAATCCAGGAAAAAGTTCTACCCGCAGCAGGCGTTCAAAGATACAATGGCCATCTTTGCCGCGTTCGTGGTTCTGTTCGTGATGGCTTCGGCGGTGCGCGTGCCGTTGGAGCGACTGGCCGATCCCACGGATGCCACCTACATCCCGCGCCCGGATTGGTATTTCCTGTTTCTGTTTCAAACGCTGAAGTTTTTCGATGGACCGCTGGCGGTGGTTGGCAGCGTTATCCTGCCCTCGCTCGCGGTGCTGGCGTTGCTGCTGACGCCGTTCATCGACCGCGCGCAGGTGATGCGCGTTACGCGCCGGACAGTGGCCTTCGGCGTAGTGGCGCTGGCGCTACTGGGCTGGACCAGTTTGACTGTAGCCGCGATCGCGACCACGCCCAAGCCCGACAATACCGTGGCCATCGACTACGGTGCGCCCACCGATTGGATCGGACTTTCGCCGCAGGAACTGGCCGGCATCGGATACTTCCGCAAAGAGAATTGCGCGAGTTGCCACAGCCTGGAAGGGAAGCCACGCGTTGGTCCGGACCTGGCGAGCGTGCCCATCAAGAAAACGGCGGCGTGGATGATCGAGCACTTTAAGCACCCCGCCGCCATGGTGCCCGGCAGTTCGATGCCCGCGATCCAGTTGGGCGACGCGCAGTTGAACGCGCTGGCGGCATTCCTGCTCAAGTTGACGCCGCGCAATGCCGAGGCACTGGCCAACGCGCCGGATTTTGCGGTCGAAGCCGCGCTGTTGTATCAGACGAGGAATTGTGGAGGCTGCCACCAGGTCAACGGCGTGGGCATGAAGATGGGCCCTCCGTTGAATGGCGTGGCGCGCCGCCGCACCAAGACCTGGGTCGCGCAGCACTTCGCCAGTCCGGAAGCGCTTTCGCCCGGCAGCTTCATGCCGCCGTACCAGTTTTCCCAGCGAGAGATGGATAACTTGGTCGCGTATCTGTTCACGCTGCCGGATTAGCGAAGCGTTCGTGGGCTGAACGGTTTCCTCGTGGCACGCCGGAGTTGGCTGTGGGCCTCACTCGCCTTCAGATCTTCGTAAATCCGCTTGAGGTCGTAGCCATGCTCCGCGGCGTACGCGTTGCGCATGGCGTAGACCTCCTGCAGAATCTCGTCATCCTTCCAAGGCGTCCACCCCGAAGAGCTCTTCAGGGGTGCAGATGATCGGTCGCCGATAGCCATTGTCTTCCAGTATCCCTTCCGTAATCCTGCGGATTTGTGCATTCGCGATATGGCGAATATTCCAAGTTGCCAAGTAATCGATCTGATAGACCGTGGCAACCGCTATGTGCACCGCATCCGCGGCGGCGCCCTCCGGCAACCCACCAGGAATTACCAACTTCTCCGCCAGTTCCATTATGCCTATTCAGAGGTAGCATGGAAGCCTCTTCGATAACGCCCAACCGCGGCCTGCAAGGGATCACCTCGGCGGCACTCGTTCTCGACCGCTTCGGAGACGAACAGATCATACTTGTGCCTCTCTTGCTCCCACCAGCGACGCGTCACGGCCTGTCGCATGGCTGTCACCGGGTTCGCGCTTCCCTCGGCCGCCAAATAACTCACGACAGTCGTTTCGAGATATACGGCAAGCTTCATCTGGTGCTCGTTGGCTTCCACGCGAACGCCGGCGGGCTACTGCCTCCCGAACCCCGGCTTACTCACCGCCACCTCCGCCACCTTAGGCGCATACTTACCCGCCGCCTCCCGGATCTTCGCCGCATTACCCAGCAGCACGAAAGTCAGATTGTCCGGCTTGTAATACCTCCGCGCGGCGGCGTTGGCCTGCTCCAGCGTCACCGCGTCGATGCGCGCGAAGAAATCGTCCACCTCGTCGCGGCCCAGCCCGTATAACTCCAGATCTCCCAGAATCGCCGCGACCTGATCCGCCGTCTGCAGCCGCGCGGGCGGATAGGTGCCTTTCACATAAGCCTTCACCGAAGCCAGTTGCTCCGCTGTGATGCCCTTCTCCCCGAGCCGCTTCAGCACATCCAGCGCCATATCGATAGCCTTCGCGGTTGTCTCCGTCTTGGTGAATGTGGTGATGACGATGCCTCCCTCGAGGCGCGGCTCCTGCACCTGACAGTTCGCGCCATACGTCAGCCCGGAGTTCACGCGCAGCTCCGTGCAAGCGGCCCCGGTGTGAACTCCGCCAGCGCTCGAAGCGCCGGTAAACCCTCTGCATGCCGGCCGGAAC
>PKYZ01000703.1 GCA_003132865.1 Bryobacterales bacterium | reverse complement strand
GGCAGGCGGTTTCGCCTGCCAACCGGCGGCTTCAGGCCGGCATTCTGTTCGCGGCTATGCTGCACTGTGTGTCGAGTGCTTGGTCAGCCTCCGTGCCGCACCCTCATCCGGGCTTCGGCGGGCAAAGGCATGTGACCGCCGGCTTCGAAGGGAGCTGAATTCCCGTCTGCCCCGAATTGGCGGATGGAGACGGGTACTCAACCATCTCATGCACTCCATAATGGGACAAAAAACGGGACGGTGCAAGCCCTGTTTTTGCGGGGGTTTGGGTTCGGTCCCGAAACTTACCTCTATACCGGCCAATCTGTTTGGTCCACAGTTTTCAGCGTAAGCGACTGTAGAATCAAGCAGATTGGCCGGNNGGGCATCATGATTGGCCAGTTAATCACCCTTTGTGAAACAGTACGAGGGCCTACGCGCGAAGCACATGGACGAGGACGACGAACCGAAACGACACCCGGACGCGCAATCCACCAGGCTGCAACAGTTCTCCGCCCGAGAGTCTGTGGCTCCCCGGAGTGCCGGGCGGAACGACCCGATCCACACAATCGTAGCTGCCGCTCAAAAAATCCTGGTCGTACAGCGGTCTAGCTGGTACTCGCTTGATTCCTTAAACCTGGATCAACTGGTTGCGCGCGTTCCAATGCATCTCGTCAATTCCCGCAGCACCGAAGAAAACCAGGACTTATCCCGCTTTTCGGTGCTGAACTCGTGAGACTGGTTGTGGTGCGGTTCAACCAGAGATAGAGGTACGCGGGCTCGAGCTTCGGCTCACGCCGACTGCTTGAAAGAACGCTCAACAACGCGGGGCTCGGCATTCTGGTCCGGTATGGAGCGATTTGCCTCTGCGTTGATGCTGCCAATCAATTCTGCTAAGTCCCGGACATCTTCGTCACTGTGATAATGATGGAAACAGAATCGGATTCCCGAAGCTCGTTGCCCATTGTCCAAAGCGGCAGTCACAATCCGGCAATCCAATCGCTTCAATTCGAGGGCGTGGTACATTGCCTCGAGTTGTGGGATATCGGTGATCACAAGCGCCGAACTCTCCCTCGAAATTCCGATGGTGCGAATGCCCAGCTTGTGCATCTCGTCGCGGAACAAGCTGGCCAACTTCTTTGTGTGCCCGGTGGCATTTTCGACGCCGACGGCCAACCATTCTTGCTTCAGGACATAGTTCAGCGCGAACGAAGACGAAAATCCGCCAGGCGCTGGAGGCATGTCGTCGCCGTCCACTTGACGGATGCTGGAGAATGGCCGCGGTGTCGGGGCTGTAGNNCTCCGCCGGCAACACGCAGCAGCCAGTCATTGCGAACCAAGATGCCAATGGACGGAGATCCCAAAAGCCAGCCGTGGCCGGGAAACGCATAGTAGGCCGAACGGAAGAACGCGTCATCGCTAACCATGATGTTGCCGACGGCTTGTGAGCCATCAATTGCGAACACAGTGTGGAGGTCTTCTTTGCGTGCGGTGTCGATGAGTTCTTTGAGGTCAAGGACCATGCCTGTATCGGGGAATACGTGGCTCAGAACCGCGATGTCAGCTTTCTTTTCGAGGCAAACCTTCACCAGTGTTGAGACGATCTCGCTGGCTGAAACATTGGTCCAGAGCAGACTCTGGAGAGCAACAGTCTCGAGCCGGAACCGGTATATGGGCTGAAGGCGCTGTTCCAGAGCGGCGCGTACGGAGCGATGTTCAGCGTCGGTCGTCAGGATGACTGTTGGCTGTGCGCCGCGTGCATCGAGCAGTTCGCCCAGTGCAAACTCGAGGGCCTGAGAGGCGCCGTCGTGCAACGTAATCGATTCGGCGCTCACGCCCAGGAAGGTTTCCAAATTTCTGAAGAGCGCGGCCATACCGCTCCAGGTAACTGTCGTGCTGCCCTGCGTCAAGAAGCGCCGGCCTGCATCCGGATCCGATGACGACAAAAGACTGGAGCACGCTTTCAGTTCCTTTTCTAGTGCCTGATTGGGCGTGGAACGGTGTGTCGAATCAAAACTTCGCATGTCCCAATCCAGTCTGTCGATGGCGGGAGCCCGCTCAATACCCTGGATTTCGGGCATAATGGCCAGGTACTGGAGTATGCCGGCGGCCACAGGCCCGTATTTCATGAGCAAAGACAGCCAACCCGGAAAATGGAGAGTCAGAAACGGCACAGACAGCAAAACGAAGCTCAACGCCATCAAAATGAGGAATAAAGTTAGACTCTTCGCCTCTGCAGTGGCTCTTTCCTTTCCATAATCGCGATAACGGCCGGCGAAATACTGTTTAGGCAAATTCAACCAAAAAACCGCTCCGAAACCGGCCAATATTGAAACCCCTTCCAGCGCGCCCGCTAAGGTCCGCGAGTAATACGCGAGCAGATAATTCCAAATGACGCGAAAGGGCTCCGGCAGAAGACCCACCGTGTGATCAGGGTGAAAGACCAAGACGTGCTTGATGAAAAACACGGCCGTAAAGAAGCCGAAGACCAAGGCCAGGGTACGCGCAATGCGGAACTTGAAGCCGTCGTAGCTCTCATCCGGGGGTGTGAAACGTAAGCCGATCCTGCTCATGGCTTCCTCGCTGGAGGCGAAGACCTGAGCAGGTAAGTCTGATACTTGTTCTTCTCAGCCGGCCTTAGTTCGCCATTTTCGTCAAAGCGGTAGTCGTGTCCTGTCTTCGAAAATTCGATTGGTTGCGATGGAATCTTGAACTTCTGTGCCGCGAGGCTTTCCAGTAGAGCGTACGAGTCGTATCCGTACTCGGAAGCTCCGGTCTGTTCGCCATCTTGCGAGGTATCTGGCTGGGTGGGTTTAGCCTCTTTCTTGGCCGTCGGTTGTGTGGGGAGCATGGCAAAGACTTTGAAGGGGAATGAGTATTTCTCGCGATCGTTCAGATCTTCTTCGTAGGCCCCGCTGGACAACAACACCGTCACGTCTTTAAACGATCGGGAAGCGTCTGCCGAACGGCACGCCACCTGGTCTGGATCCGCGCGATACCACCTGAGTTTGTTCAGCAGATCCATGGCGCGCGACGCAAAGCCGAGATAGACGATCATGTCGAGGCTCTCGCACCACAGTTGCGGCATGAGATCGGCGAACTCCATCTGTTCGGTCACTTCGAAGTTATACAGGATAACTTCTTTGTGGCTTGTCTTGGGTTGCAGCTCATGATTGAGCTGCCGTTGCAGAAATTCCCCGAACGGGTTCGGCTCATGAAAGAGCGCCACGCGGAGCGGCTGGCCGTGGGCCTGTTCGCCCAGCCACGTTGCTATATCGACGGCCTGCCGCCCATTAGTCGGCATCATTCTAAACACGATTCCACGGGTATCTTCAGCGGGCGCCATCAGATCGTCGTTAGCGGCCACTGCGACTAATAGGGGGATCTGCATAGTCCGGCAGAAGCGAACCACCGGAGGAGAATCAGGCGAGGTCAGAAACGAGATTACGCCGAGCACCGAGCCACGCGCGACCCTGGAGGCCAACTGCTGATAGATTTTGGTGGTCTCTAGCTTTGACTGATAGTTCACTTCATCATGATGTATGTTCAACAGGTCCACTTCGGGGCCATGCTTGGGCAGGGCCCTACAGAAGCCGGCGAGCGCTTCCTCTGACACATTTTCCTTGTCAGGCGTCACGGTTTCTTCTTCAATGCAGTTTTGAACCGTTGAATCGCCGTCATAAACCGCAAGGATCTTGCCGTTACTTTCGGAGATATAGGGGCTGGCGATAACCTGATATCCAGCCCAAAGGAGAAGAATGATAGCCGCGGGATACACGAGACGGCGCATCCAGTTTAGGAGCTGTTGCATAGCGGTCTAGCCTCTGGTGCGAGCAGTACTGGCGTGCGCTGCTAAAGTGGTTGGCCCCGCTGGTGCCCGCAATTTGCAAGCGCCGTGGCGGCAGGCGGGTTCTGAAGGTGACATCGCGTTACCTCACTTTCCTTCGAAACCGCGTGGGTTCGAAGGCATCAAGTATAACACCTGTTTTGCAGAAGGTTTGAAGGGGCTTGTGAACGCTGGAGATCATTTTGTGCGAAAGAACCGAAATATTACCGTAATTGGGGCTTAATTCTGGCTGAGCGGGCTGCTTTCGGATCTCGCCATGTGAGCTGATCTGGTATCGCATACGCAATCCCCGCAACTACAATCTTGCGAACGGGGTAGCACCATAGATCAACGGCGCGGGTCGGCTCCGGCGTCGCGCCCGATTCGCCCGAGCCGATCTCGGCCATCGAAGCCGCGCTGAAGTAGGCTGCTCCACGAGAGCATCGTGTTCATGCGAGCTGACCTAAGCCCAGCATTATCTGCACTCCGGGTGCTCTCCCGGTCCGCCAAGGAGACGCCCATTGAAGCAGCCCCGCCTGCGTGAATTTTCGGGGGTTAAATCTTACCCCATGTGAAACACCGGGGGCTCCCCGGCTCGATCCGGGATGTCTAGCAACCAGAGACCCGTAACCCGGCTACCCCTGACCCCCCCCGCCGGACAAGGCCGGACGCGCTGCGAAAACCGGCGTGCCAGGGGGTAGGTTGGCGGCTTAGGTGCCGGAACATCGCCAAGAAACTCCCCATTTCTTGAACGGCTTGCGAGGGTTGGGTTGGGTCCACTTTCCTGCCTCCCCTCATGCTCTCCTGGTATTGAGGACAGCCGGCGTGTCTCCACCGGGTCAATCTGAAAATCCGCCCCACAAAAAACATACGAAAATGGCTTTGCTCGTCGAGATTTCCTCAATCCTCCCGGGCGGCCACGCCGAAATCCATGCACAATTCCGCCCCACTCTGCACCCCAACCCGTGAAAATCACGAAGCAAACCCAAAAATGATGGGGGATTGCACTACCCGCAAAATGGGGGTATCAAGGCGAATGCGAGGCGAAGCAGACAAAACCACCAGCCACCAGTCGCTAGCCGCCCCTACGCCGGGTAGCGCCCCTCAATATAGCCGCTCAACTGATCGATAGCGTGGGCCTGCGCCGAGATGATCGACCGCACCACGTCGCCGATCGAGATCATGCCCACCAGGGCATCGCCCTCCATCACCGGCAAGTGGCGAATGCGGTGCGCGGTGATCACGCGCATGCAATCCTCCACCGAGTGGCCGGGCGACACGGTGAACACCGGGCTGGTCATGATCTCCTTCACCTGCATCTCGTGCGAGTGTTTTCCCTTCAAGATGACTTTGCGGGCGTAGTCCCTCTCGGAGACGATCCCAGTCAATTTGCCGCCCGAAAGCACCAACAAGGCGCCCACGCTCTTGTCGGCCATCATGGCGACAGCTTCGTATACGGTAGCCTCCGGCGCCACCCAAAAGATCTCGGATCCTTTGTGGCGCAGCATCGAACGGACGGTTTCCATGGCGTCCTCCCTTGTCTGATTAATCTTTCAGACTCCGGGCCGTCTGTCAACCTTTGTGGATGCTTTTTTTTCAGGCTTCTTTTTGGGAGCGGTGGCCTTCTGCTCTTCCACATGCAGGCGATCCTCCAATTCCTGCACGCGCAGGCGCAGCGCTGCGATCTCTTCCGCCGCGGCCGGTGGTGGCGCCGCCGGCTGCGAGCTGAACAGGTTCCGCATCATATCCAGGGGACGCGTCTGCAAAGCGCTCTGGGCTTTCTGATACATGTCGGTGACGGTGGTCAGATACCACGTGAGGAATTCGTGCGTAGCGCGGTCGGACGCCACGATCAGCTTGCGCAGCAAGTCCAGGGGCAGGCCGGACTCGTGCCCCTTGGCATCCTCCATGATCACCTGGGTGAGGATCACGCGCGTCAGATCTTCGCCCGAACGGGCGTCCACCACTTGCATTTCCACGCCTTCGCGTACCATACGGGCTACATCGTCCAGGTTGACGTAGCGGCTGGCGGCCGTGTCGTAGAGGCGCCGGTTTTCGTATTTTTTGATGACCACCTTGCGTTCAGGCATAATAACGATAATATAATCCTAAAATCCTTGACAGCCCGGGGCAGCGGGAGTATACTCAATCTGGATGCTGCAATGCAGCATTACTAAGGAGTATATCATGGAGAACGAAAGAAAGTCTATCACCGCGGCCCAAACGTCCGAGCCGGCTTCCACGCTGGCCCACTGGGCCCGTCAAGGTATGGAAAGTTTCGTCGCTACGCAGAAGATTCTGTTGGATTTGGCCGCACAGCAGAATTCCCTCACGCTGGGTTTCGTGCGCGAGCGGGTGAACTTCTCGCCCCTCCGGCCACTAACCGGAATGGTGGACATGGCTGGCCAAAGCATGGCCAACTTTGTCGCGGCGCAAAAAATCTTGCTGGAACTCGCCGCTGAGGAAAACGCCCTCATGCAAACCGGCGTGAAAGAAGGACTGGGCCTCTCGGGGATGCCGGCCGCCATGACCGACGCTATCCGCGAGGGAGTGAACGCCTTTGTCGCCATGCAGAAGAAGTTTCTGGACATGGTAAACCAGCAGAGCCAGGCCGCCGTGGAGGCGATCAAGGAAGGCAAGCCTTTCGAGGGCAAGGACCTGGCCGAGATCACCCGCGAGAGTGTGGAGAATTTCGTACATACCCAAAAGAAGTTCCTCGACTTGGTTACCGACGTCACGCGTCCGGAAACCAACGGCAAGGGCCACAAGGCGCTGAAACCGGCCGCGCGCGTGAAGATGACCGAACTGGCCAAGGAAGGCATGGACAAATTCGTCGATTCGCAGAAGAAGTTGCTGGATCTGGCCACCAAGCAGATTGAGGGCGCCATGAAGACCGCCCAGGAGGTCGTCCGGCCTTCGCCCGAGCCCTCCACGAGTATCGGTGACTTTGCGCGCAAGGGCGTCGAGAATTTCATCAACGCGCAAAAGTCCCTGCTGGACGTGGCGATGAAGCCTTTCATGCCGCCTCCGGCGCACACCCACACGCCCGCGCACGCGCACTCCGGACGCCGGAAGTAAACGCCACCCGGAAGTAAACGGCACGAAGACACGCCATGCCCGAATCTGCTAGCGCACAACGGCACTTTCCCTACACGGCGCGTGTTGGGGACGCCAGCATTACCCTCCGCCTGATGACGCCGGGGGATCGCGAGGCGTTCCTGGCCTTTATGCGCGCGCAACCGGAAGACGACCTCTTCTTCCTTCTGGTGGATGTGACCACGCCGGAAGGTCTCGAGCACTGGATGCGCGACCTGCAGCACGCGCGCAACATCACGGTGCTCGCTGAAGAGGGCGGCAAGCTGTTGGGCTATAGCAGCCTGCACCACGGCCAAACGCGCTGGACGCGCCATCTGGGCGAAATCCGCCTGCTGGTGGCGCCGGACCAGCGCGGCCGTGGGGTGGGCGGGTTGCTCGGCCACGAAGTCTTTTCCTTCGCCCACGATCTGGATTTGCGGCGGATCGTGGTGCGGGTCGCGTCCGGGCAGTCGAGCGCCCGCCGCTTATTCGAAAACCTCGGCTTTCACATGGAAGCCCTGCTCGCCGATTGGGTGATCGATCGGCAAGGGCGCACGCAAGACCTGGTTTTGATGTCATACGACGTNNGGGCAGGCATTCAGCCTGCCAGGCCCCCATGTTGGCACAGGCTTCAGCCTGTGATGCGTACCAACCGTTACCTGGGTCATACTCGCGCCCAAATCGGTTACACTAGAATACGCATGACGGGTCAAAGGTACTCCGTCCACGAGCGTCAAGAAGCCGATGTCTCCATGTGGCAGGAACTTCTAGTCGGCTTCGAACTGGTTCACTTGAGGCTAACGTCCATCTTCTATGGACTGGGCGTGCCACACGGTCATGGCGAGGCCGTGGTCCTGATTCCCGGTTTCCTGGGCACGGACAGTTACCTCGGCGAATTGTTCTCCTGGCTGCGCACGGTCGGCTACCGGTCCTATTTTTCGGGCATCGGCTGGAACGCGGAATGCCCCAACCTGCTGATTCGCCGCCGGCTGAACGATACCGTGACGCGCGCCTTCAATGCCTCGGGCCGCCGCGTGCACCTGGTCGGCCACAGCCTGGGAGGCATCATCGCGCGGTCGGTGGCCGCGCAGCGGCCCGATCAGGTCGCGTCGGTCACCACCTTGGGATCCCCGTTCCGCGGATCGGTGGCGCACTCCAAAGTGTTGCGCGCCAGCGACGCCATCCGCAATCACATCCTGCGCGAGCATGCCGGCCACATTCTGCCCGGCTGCTATACGGATGCCTGCACCTGCGAATTCGTTTCGTCGCTGAAAGCCGAGTTTCCAGACGATGTGGCGCAAACCGCCATCTACACCAGGAGCGACGGCATCGTGGACTGGCGGTATTGCGTGACGGGCGATCCCGAGATCGATTGCGAGGTGACAGGCACGCACGTCGGGCTGGTCTTCAATCCGGCCGTCTATCGCGTTCTAGCGGGCCGCCTCGCGCGGACTATCTGACGACGAGGTGGCGCACGCCCTTACTCCAAGAATCGCCCCAACACTTCCAAA
The DNA here is from genome assembly GCA_003132865.1 of Bryobacterales bacterium. The sequence continues at coordinate 14,154 of PKYZ01000703.1, read as the reverse complement.
TACTCGCCCGCCCGGCTGAAGGCCGGGGCGTGTCCGGCGCCGTGGAACGTGTAGACCGGGGCTTGCGGATACGTGTCGCGCAGCGCTTTCCGGCGCTCCGCGTTGAAGATGTCGTTATCGGACTCTATGATGAAGATCTTCCCCGGCCAGGCCGCCAGATCGTCCGGCGTGAAGCGGTACCGCAGATGATATTCGTACTGAATCCGCAGATTCGCCATTACGTCCGCCTTAGCAAGTTGCGTTGCCAATAACTCCTTCGTGTAGTCCCGCCAGAACGGAAGCTCGTCAGCCGGCGCGCCCAGCAGCTTGATGATGCTCTTGGCAAGCAGGCCGCGCAGCAGCGGCCACGGAATCGACGACAGGACCGCATTGGCGATCTTCCGGCCGCGCACCAGGTACGCCAGCGGCACGCCCGTGTTCGAAAGAATCAGCCGCTCGATCCTGTCCGGATGCCGCCGGATCATGCACTGCGCCACCGCTCCGCCGAAGGACGCGCCCAGCACCGAGGTGCGCGCGATGTTCTCGGCATTGAGAATCGCGGCGATGCCATCTGCAAGATCATCCAGCGACTCGACGCGTGGGTACGCGGGGTAGACGATGCGGAACCGCGGCGCCAGCGCAGCGACCAGATCGAAGCCCATGTCGTTGACCAGTTCGCCGCCGGGAAGCATCAAAAGCGCCCGCGTGCCCACGCCGCAGATCCTGTATTTCCATTCCACGGCGGCCGCCGCCAGCGACTTGTTGGGATAACTCGTGCGAAAGGCGCGCAATCTTTCTTCCTGGTTCATGGGGGTGAAGTGTCCGAACAACTATTGTAAGCGCGCTCGGTGGGGCAGGCGGTTTCGCCAGGCGGTTTCGCCTGCCTTTCAGCCTGCGCTCAGAGCCACGTTCGCGGAGGCCAGGCGCACGCATCCGCCGCATGGCAAAATCGTGCGCTACAACTGGTAAGAGGATGACTGACGGCGCGATGAATGGCGAAGCCGTAGACCCGGCCTTGGTCCCGAAGAGAACGCTATATTCCGGCGCGGTGATGCCGGCCATCGGCCTGGGCACGTTCGGGTCCGACCACTTGCCGCCCGAGGAAATCGCCACGGCGGTCGCCGGCGCGGTTTTATCCGGATATCGCCACCTGGATTGCGCCTCAGTTTACGGCAACGAAGACCGCATCGGAACCGCGCTGCAGGCGCTCTTCGCTCAGGGAATCCGGCGTGGAGAGCTTTGGGTCGCCTCGAAGCTCTGGAACGACAAACACGCGGAAGACGACGTGATCCCCGCATGCAGGAAGTCTCTGGCGGACTTGCGCCTGGATTATCTCGACATGTACCTGGTCCACTGGCCGTTCCCCAATTTCCATCCGCCAGGCTGCAGTGTGGAGTCGCGCAGTCCCTATGCCCGGCCGTACATCCACGACAGCTTCATGCAAACGTGGCGGCAAATGGAGCGGCTGGTGGAACTCGGACTCGCGCGCCACATCGGCACGTCGAACATGACAATTCCGAAGTTGACTCTGCTGCTGCGGGACGCCAGGATCAAACCCGCGGTAAACGAGATGGAGCTTCACCCGCACTTCCAACAGCCGGAGCTGTTCGATTTCGTGCGCCGCCACGGGATCGAACCGATCGGCTACTGCCCCATCGGCTCACCGCACCGGCCGCCGCGCGATCGCACTCCGGGCGACACGGTGGATATCGTTGACCCCGTCATCGTGCGGATCGCCGAACGGCTGGGCGTGCATCCCGCGGTGGTTTGCGTGAAATGGGCCGTCCAGCGCGGCCAGACGCCGATCCCCCTCTCGACCAAGCCCCGCAACTACGTGGCGAACCTGCGCGCCACCACCACCGCACCGCTCACGGATGAAGAGATGCAGGCGATCGCGCGCATCGACCGCAATTGCCGGCTGATCAAAGGACAGGTGTTCCTATGGAAAGACAACCAGAGCTGGGAAGACCTCTGGGATCCGAAGGGAGAGACTACATCATGATGAGAGGCGCATATTTACCGGGCAACAGCCTCGTCGTACTGCGGGACCTTCCGGTCCCGGAGCCGGGTCACGGCGAGGTGTTGCTGCGCATGAAGGCTTCGACCATCTGCGGCTCCGATATCCGGTGCATCTATCATGAGCACCTGGGCAAGGGACCGGAAGGATACCAGGGAGTGGTGGCGGGGCACGAGCCTTCCGGCCAGATCGTGAAGACAGGACCCGGCTGCCGGCGTTTCGGCATGGGCGACCGGGTGATCGTCTATCACATTTCGGGCTGCGGGTTATGCAACGACTGCCGGCGCGGCTACATGATCTCGTGCACCAGCGAAAAGTACCGCCGCGCCTACGGGTGGCAGCGCGACGGCGGCATGGCCGACTATCTGCTGGCGGAGGAGAAGGACCTGATTCACCTCCCCGCCGAGCTGACTTACTCGGACGGCGCGCAGGTAGCCTGCGGCTTCGGCACTGTGTACGAAGGCCTGCAGAAGATCGGCATAAGTGGCAACGACGCCGTCTTGATCACCGGCCTCGGCCCTGTAGGTCTGGCGGCCGGGGCGCTTTGCCGGAAGCTCGGCGCGCGGAAAATCATCGGCATCGATGTGATCCCGGAGCGAGTCACTCTGGCGCGCGGCCTGGGCGTGTGCGACGAAGCGCTGCCGGCGGGGCCGGACAACGTGGCGGAGGTCCGCAAACTCACCGGCGGTTGCGGAGTGGAACGCGCCGTCGACTGTTCCGCGAATGACGCCGCGCGCGCCACAGCCATCCGGGCCACGCGCAAGTGGGGCCGCATCGTGCTTCTGGGCGAGGGCGGGAAGGTCGAGTTCAACCCCTCGCCGGACATCATTCACGACCAGAAGACCATCTTCGGTTCCTGGGTTACCTCAACCTGGCTGATGGAGGAATTGGTGGAGCGGCTGGTCCACTGGAACCTGCATCCCGCGGACCTGGTGACCCACCGCTTCCCGCTTGACGATGCGGGCGACGCCTACGCCCTGATGGCGGGCGGCCGATGCGGGAAGGTGGCGGTCTGCTTTGACGAGGAATTGACGGCGCGCTAGTGAATCGGCGGGATATGACGTAATTCGTCCGCGCGGCCAAGCGCTGGTCATTCGCAGCGCAGCGCCGCCATCGGGTCAATCCTCGCCGCGCGGCGCGCCGGCAAGTAACTGGCGAACAGCGCCACCGCGGCCAACAGCGCCGATACAGTGCCGAGCACCACGGGATCGAGCGGCCGCACGCCGTAAAGCAGTCCCGACAGCAGCCGTGTAAGCCCCGCCGAGCCCGCCACGCCAGCCGCGAGTCCGGCCAGCACCCAGACCATGTTGCCGCTCACCACCAACCGCAGCACATCCACGGTTCCCGCACCGAGCGCCATGCGAAGACCGATCTCATGCGTCCGCTGCGCCACCGAATGGCCCACCACGCCCACGATGCCGACCGCCGCCAGCACCAAAGCCAGCACCGAGAACACGCTGAGCAGAAGCATGGGGAAGCGCCGCGAGCCCGTCGAATCATAGACCACGTCTTCCATGGTTTGGAAGCCGGACACCGGCCAGTCGGGTAAGACATCCGCTATGGCTTTCTTGACGGCCGCGGCGAAGGTGGCGGGCGCGTGGATCGTGCGGACCACGACGGTCATCACCGGCCAGCCGGCTTGCGTGTACGGCCGGAGGAACTGCCGCTCGACCGGCGCGTCCAGGCCCAGATAGTGCACATCTCCCACCACCCCCACCACCGTAAGGCGCGGTCCGTCGGACCCGCCGAGCCGGATGGCCCTGCCGACCGGGTCTTGCTTGGGCCAGAAGGCACGGGCCATCGTCTCATTGATGACGATCGCTCCCGGCGCACTGGCGGTATCCCGTGGCGTGAACTCCCGCCCCTTCAGGATCGGAATGCCCATGGTGCGGAAATAGTTCGGGCAGGCGACGGTGTAGCTCGCGCCCGGCAAGTGCCCGGGGGCCGCCGGCGGCTGGCCCTCGATCTGGAAACTCCGGCCCGCGTTTCCTTCAAAGGGCAAATGCCCAACGGCGCCTACGGACACAACGCCCGGAATAGCGCCCACATGCTCGTCGAGATCCTGACAAAAACGCGGCAGACCCGGCGGACCCACGTAGATCTCTTCCTGGGGGACCGACATTCCCAACGTAAGCACGTTCTTCGGATTCAACCCGGGATCCACGCCCAACAGCCGCGTCATGCTTTTGATCATCAGTCCCGCGCCCGAAAGCACCACCATCGCCAGCGCCACTTCGGACGCCACCAGTACATGCCGCAGGCGATTCCGCCCGCCCGCGGCGGCGCTACGCCCGCCTTCCTTGAGGGACTCGTTCATGCCGGTACGCAACGCGCTCACCGCCGGCGCGACGCCGAACAGCACCCCCGTCAGGCAGGAAACCAGCAGGGCAAATGCGAACACGCGGCCGTCCATCGGGATGGAATCGACGGAGCGTAGCGGCAGGTGGAAAGAATCCAGCTTGAAAACATAGAACAGCACCCGTGTGCTCCCGGCAGCCAGCAGCAGCCCTGCCGCCCCACCCGCGAGAGCCAGCAAAACGCTCTCGGTAAGCAACTGGCGCGCGATGCGGGACCCCGCTGCCCCGAGCGCGCGCCGGATTGCGAACTCCTTCTGCCGCGCCGCGCCGCGCGCCAGCAGCAGGTTTGCCACGTTGACGCAGGCAATCAGCAGAATGAACGCCACGGCCGCCAGCAGCGTCAGCATGGTGGTGCGGAGACCCTCCATCCCGAAGTCGACCAAGGGCGACACTGTCGCACCCATATTCGCGTCTTCGCTCGGGTATTGCCTTCGAACGTTGCTTCCTACGGCCTCCATCTCCGCCCGCGCCCGCGCCACGCTCACGGCCGGCTTCAGGCGAGCGATGGCGATAAAGCTGTTGTCTTCGCGGCCGAAGTCGGTTTTGGTATAGCCCACAGGCACCCAAAGCTGACGCGGTCCGCTCCAGAATTGCCACGTGAATTCGCGCGGCATCACGCCGATCACCGTGAAGTCGGCGCCATCGACGCGGATGGTCCTGCCCACCAGCGACGGATCGCCGCCATAGCGCGTCTTCCACAGTCCGTAGCTGAGGACGACCTCATGATCCTTGCCCAGGGTCTCTTCCTCGGGAAGGAACGTGCGGCCGAGGAGAGGCTTGGCGCCCAGCACGGAAAAGAAGCCGGCCGACACGCGCAGCCCCGACACTTGTTCCGCCTCCTGTCGATTGCCCGTCGCCGAGAGGTTATAGCCTCTGCCGGCGGAATCGAAGATGGCCATGGTTTCAAACGAGTGACTCTGCCGCTCGAAATCCCAGAAGTTAGGCGCGGAGACGATGTTCCAATTATCGGGACCTTTGCCGAAGGTTTCCCACACCAGCATCAGCCGGTCCGCACCGGGGAACGGCAGCGGCTTCAATAGCGTGTTGTCGATCACACTGAAGATGGTGGTGTTAGCACCAATGCCCAGCGCCAGCGTCAGCATCGCCACGAGCGTGAAGCCCGGGTTTCGCGCCAGGTTCCGCAAACCGTAACGCACATCCTGAAGAAGGGTTCTCATCTCAAGATATACTACTGCCGGAAATCGCAAAAGTTACGGCGAATTTGTGGGGCAGGCCCTCGGCCTGCGGCGGCCTCCCAGGCCGCCCGGCTGCGCTTAAAAGGCTGCAGCGGGTTTTCAGCCGTGCCCGGGCCTCCGACCCGCCCGCCCCCGTGCCATAATCTGGCTATGGAAATCACCTGGCTTGGACACGGCACTTTTCAATTCCGCCTGCCCTCGGGCGAAACGATCCTGATGGATCCGTGGACCGAAGGCAACCCCGCCTACCCGCAGGGCCACAAAATCGCGCGCGTGGACACTATCGCCATCACGCACGGGCACTTCGATCACATCCACGACGCGGTGCCCCTGGCGAAGGAGTTCTCACCGGCCGTGGTGGGCATCTTCGAGACTTGCCATTGGCTCGAATCCAAGGGCGTGGCGAATACGCGCCCGATGAACAAGGGCGGCTCGCAGAAGGCCGGCGGGGTAACTTTCACCATGACGCACGCCGTGCACAGTTGCGGCATCCTGGATGACGGCAAAATCATCTACGGCGGCGAGGCCGCGGGCTACGTGCTGCATTTCGAAGACGGCCGCGCGCTGTACTTCGCCGGCGACACCAACGTCTTCACGGACATGCAATTGATCGAGCAGTTGTACCATCCGGAGCTGGCCTTCCTGCCCATCGGCGATCTGTACACCATGAGCCCTCGGGAAGCCGCGGCTGCGTGCCGGCTGCTGAAGCCGAAGAAAGTCGTGCCCATGCACTTCGGGACCTTCCCGGCGCTGACGGGGCGGCCGGAGCAACTGGCAGCGCTGATCGGGGATCTGCCAGGCACTGAAGTATGGGCGCTGGAGCCGGGCAAGCCCGTGGAGTGGTAGCGGGGCAGACGTAGTGGGTTAGTTTGCCTGCGGGGCAGGTTGGTAACCCCCGCAAGTTTGCGCCGATTGCCAATCGGCGCGACGACTGGCCTGGCCGGCGGGGCTCGGCGCACAACGGCAGGATTGCTTGCCCCACATACCCATGTGCCAGTTTGAACATACCACTCAAGAGTGCCACAAAGGCACTCTTCCTCTTTTGGAGAAAGTGGAAACTCGAGTCACAGGCTGAAGCCTGCGCCACCATGATAGCGCTCCACGATGGCCTGTGCGCCGGCCAGAACTTTGGCCCGCAGTTCGGGCGGCTCGATGGCCTCGATCTGGCCGCCGAAGCTCAGCGCGAATTGGATCGCTTCTTCTTCGGTGTCGAACCGCAGCCGCACGCGCACCGATTGCCCATCGGCGGCATCGGCGATCTCTTCTTCCAACCGCCATCCGCGGTACCGCACCCATTGCATCACGGTGCGGCTGGCCAGGAAGGTGGCGTAATAGCGGGGCAGCTTCTCGCGGAACTCCGCGGCCGAGCGTTCCCAATAGGCCGCCAGATCGAACCCGGCGAGGCCGCTGGCGGGTCGATCCAGAATCGCTGCTTCCCGAATCCGCGACACGCGATAAGTGCGCAGTTCGTCCTGCAGCCGGTCCACGCGCGCCACCAGATACCAGGTGCTCCCCTTGGCCACTAGCCCCAGCGGATCGGCGGTGCGCTCGCCCGGTTCGCCCAGCACCCGAGCGTATACGAAGTGCACCTGCCGCTCGCGCCAGAGCGCATCCAACAGCACCGGCAGACAGGCCACCGATTCCGCCGGATCGCGCCAGCCGCGCGTATCCACCAGAATCCGTTGCCGCGCAAAATCGGCGTGCTGGCGGGAGCCGGCCGGCAGCGACGCCTGCAGCTTGATCATCGCCGCGTCGGCCTCATGCTTCAACCCCAGATCCGCCATCAGCCGCGGGGGCCTCGCCAGAAACAGCGATTGGATCTCGGCCGCGCTCAGCCCGGTGAGCTTCGTTTGATAGCCTTCGAGCAAGCTCCAGCCGCCGCCCGCCCCCCGCTCCGCCACCACGGGCACGCCCGCGCCGCTCAGCGCATCCATGTCCCGGAGGATGGTGCGCTCGGAGACCTCCAGGCGTTTGGCGAGGTCGCGGGCGGTAACCCGCCGGTGAACCTGCAGCAGAAGGAGGATGGAAAGCAGACGGTCGGCGCGCATAGAGAAACTTTAGCGTGAATTTAGCAGGGAAATATGACAAAGGGTGTCAGGAATGGCCGGTTACATTACCGGACATGAAACCTTTACAAGGAAAGATTGCAGTTGTGGCGGGATCCAGCCGCGGCGCGGGAAGGGGCATTGCACTGGCGCTCGGCGATGCCGGCGCTACGGTGTATGTCGCGGCGCGCACCTCGCGCCATGGACCCAAGCCCGCCGATGGCGCGCCGGGCACCGTGGAAGATACCGCCGAGGAAGTTTGCGCGCGCGGCGGCCAGGGCATCCCGGTGCGCGCCGATCTGGGCAACGAAGAGGAGGCGGCCACCTTATTCCGCCGTGTGGAGGAAGAGCACGGGCGGCTCGATCTCATGGTCGATTCCGCCTGGGGCGCGACCATAGCGGAATGGTCCAAGCCGTTCTGGGAGTTGAGCGCCGGCATCTGGCGGGACACTGCCGCCACCATCGACGCCGCCTGGCTCACCAGTGTGCATGCCGCACGGATCATGGTGAAGCAGCGGCGCGGCCTCATCGTTCACGTCACCGACAATTTGCATCCCGATGTGTCGGCGTATCGCGGACAGATTCTCTGGGATCTCGGCCACGAGTTCCTGAACCGCCTGATAGCGGACATGAGCCGTGAGCTGCAGAAATCGAAGGTGGCGATGGTGGGACTGAATCCGGGCTTCATGCGCACGGAGCGGGTGCTCAGGCACATGACCACGGAGGCGCTCAAGAAGCAGTTCCGCTTCGATCTGAGCGAATCGGTGGAATACATCGGGCGCGCCGCGGCGGCGCTGGCAGCCGATCCCAAGGCGTTGCGCAAGACCGGACAGTTGTTGTGGGCCGCGGAACTGGCGAAAGAGTACGGCTTCACCGATGTCGACGGTCGCGTAATTCCGCTGTTCGATCCTAACGCGCCGCCGCAACCGTACCCGTGCTGACTTCGTATACCTCGATCCACTGGCCGCGGCGCTCCCATCGCGCCACCGGCGTGAGCGGCCTGCGCCGCATTTCGGGGATCGTGAGTTCCGGCTCGTAGCCATAGAAGCGGCGCCAGACCTTGCGCACCAGTTCGATGTTGGTCCAGCTCCATTCCGGCTCCCACATGCGCGAGAAGAACACGAAGACGCGCGCGTCACGTTGCCAATCGGGCGAATCCACGCTGTGCGCGGTGAAATCCGGCAGGCTGTGAACGGGTATGGCGTGGCGCACGTAGCCAAATTCGGGGCGGCTCAGCGCGGAGGTGAGGGGCCACACGGTGGCGATCCGCTCGCCAGCATAGTTTCGTGCGACGAATTCCGCGGCAGTCTGCTGCAACGCAACGAAGTCCGTGAAGGCCAGGTTGTTTTCGAAGGGGAACGGATAGGGCGGGTTCCAGAAATTGCCCACGATCAACCCGGCCAGCAGGGCAACCTGGCAGACAACTCTCAGTGGGCCCTTGTAGATCGACATGGCGGCGACCATCGCAGCGTACACGATTGGCAGCACGGGGAGCAGGTAGCGCTCCAGCATGGCCCCGCCGACAGCGCTGAGAAACAGCACGTGGATGCCGATCATGAGCCAGGCTATGCGCCAGGAGCGCGTCGCGAAGACGCCGCGGCGCCAAGCCACCAGAATCGCGATGGTTCCGATCCAGTGGAAATCCTGGAAGAACAGATAGTAGAGGCGCCGGCCTAGCGCGAATGTGAATCGCACCGGGTGGAAGGGATAGTACAGGTTGTACCGGGTGAATTCGGTGTTGCCGAACACGTGCCCCGTACCTCGGGCCAGGACGAGCAGCCAGGCGCACAGGGCGGCGGCGGGCAGGAGAAACCAGCCGGCGTCGCGCCGGCGCTTCTCATACAGCAGCCAGGCGCCGAACAGCAGCGGCACCAGCAGTCCGGTTTCCTTCACCAGCACCAGCGCCGTCGACGCCAGGGCGGCCAGGCGGGTCCTATCCTGTACGAACAGCAGCAAAGCCAGGCCGGTGAAGAGCATAGCCGGCATGTCCAGTTGTGCGAGCATGGCCTGCGCGAAAAAAAGTGGAGAGACGCACAGTAGGAACACTGCCATGAAGGCCGGTGCGCCGCGCACGTCCTTGCAAAGCTCGATAGCCACCAGGAAGGTCACCAGGAGCGCCACCGACGCCACCAGCAGCATGGCGATGCGCGTCGACAGCGGCGAGCAGCCGGCCACGGTCCAAATTGCGGCCAGGTACGCCATCACGCCCGGCGGATGGGCGTTAGGAATGGTCGAATGCGGAATCCAGGAGGCGCTATGAAAGCCGCCGTGAAAGATATCCAGCGCGGCGGGTATGAACTGGCCCAGTTCATCCCAATAGTACGGCAGGCGCAGCAACGGCGCGTGCGAGAGAAAAACAATGAGAGCAAACAGGGCCAGGAAGAACAGGTAGGTTTCGGGACGGATGCGGCGGCGGCGGCGGGCAGGCTCCGCGATCACTGGACGGTCCCGGCCGGCGGGTGCGGCTCAAGCTTGATCTCGCCGAACGCGGTTTCGTATTGGTTGACGTTTTGCTGGAGGACGTTGAGCAACGCCTTGGCCTGCTGCGGGCTGAGGTAAACTCCCTGGAAATTCTGGATATTGACGTTATCGGGCGCGGTCTGGTTGACCAAGCCGAAGAGCAGGAAGAAGTCCCAGAGATTTACGCGGATCTGGACGCTGTTGGCGTAGCCCTCCCGGTATTCCGGCATGTTGCTCATCTGGATCTTGGGCGGTTGCGGCTGGCTCATAGAGCCATGGTGACACAACAACGGTGGCTGGTGGCTGGTGGCTGGTGGTTGTGCCCTGAAAAAAAAGTTTGTAAATTGCTACAACCTCGGCCCTGGTTTTGGTATAAATATACTTGACTATTCCACTGCGATCAACTAAACTTGTAGTGCGTGACAGGCCGGGAGCGTGGTACTTGTGTGATGTGGTGGATTTGCGGTTTAATCCATCTAGAGATCAAGATTGTGCCCAAAAATGCAAAAGACGCACACCCACTAAAGCAGTTTGCTGCCGAGTTCAAGCCTCTAGAGGCCGAAGAATGCCTGCTGATGCTCACGGACAAGCGAACCGACGCGAACTATTGCGAGTGCCACATCAAGGCCAGTGTGCTAATCCAGCTTGGCACGACGGAGGCTCCACTAGACCCAGACGAGCAGATGGACTACAAAGCCAATCGCGAGTTGCGGCTTACACATCCGGCATTTGTACGAATGCAATCGGATGCAAAGCAGGGGAGATCTTTCAGCAATATTGTGGCAGAGTATACAAAAGATTTTGGCAAAGCGCATCCGTTGAAGATCGTTGGAGGGCAACACAGATTCAAGGCAATACAGGAGGCGCTGGCCGAGAATGTTGACGAGTACCACGGAGTGAAAGTGTACTTCGGACTCGATACTCCACAGCGATTGGATGTGCAGTTAATCTCGAATACCAATATTGCCATATCCCCAGATTTGATCGACAGGGTGCAAGAAACGTCGCAAGGCCCCAAATTAAGGGATTGGTGCCATTCCGTGGATCTATTACCGGTAGGTACTGATTTTTCGGATCAGTTTCTTCGTGGAGGCCCTATCTCAGTGCGAATGGCCAGAAGCTTTATTACCAACTATTATAAGGGCCATGAGATGACCTTAGCGCAGTTTGAAACTAGCAATACTACGCCAGTCTTATGTAAGACAGGTGGCGAGGAGGACGCAGATTGGCAGGCACTCAAAACTAATAATCCGAATCTGTGGAATGACCAAAAACTCACAGAGGCCGCCAAAGAGTTTGCGCTTCTTGTACAGGCCCAACGAAACTATTTCACGATGAACAAAAAAGCAGATAAACCTGACTATCCAGAAAAGGCATGGAATGCCGCCGTTTACTCTGCGTGGGCATACGTCGCCGGATTACTGGAAGATAACACCGTTCGCCTCAAGCGCCATTTTGATTTAAAATCAGTCGGCAACAAAGACCCCCTTAACGCAGCAGTATTAGCTGGCGGAAAGCATAAGACTGATTCCGATACATACCGTGGGCTGGGATATCGAACAGATCCACAGGAACGCGGGCGCATGGTAGAGGTCTTCCACATTCAGGCTGAATCTGGGAAGGGTATCACCAAAAGTACGGTTGACGCGGGTATTGCCGCTTGGGCGGCAAAGGATGCAAAGCTCGTCGCGATTAAGAAGCGAGAGAAGGTAAAATAGCACATGCCGGAAATAGACGAGTTTGCACGCTCTCTCCTAGAGGAGGCCAAGCGCTTTCTGGAGAGGGCGTCGGAAGCTGAGGATGCCCATGAGGCTGAAGCCTATTTGCACAGTGCGCTGATGCTAGCTTTTTGCGCACTTGAGGCCCATGTTAACGCAGTTGCGGAGGAGGTAGCTACGCGTTCTGAGGTATCAATGCATGAGAGAGGATTTCTGCTAGAACGAGAGGTGCGGCTGGAGCATGGAGAGTTTGTCTTACGTAATAAGCTAAAGATGACGAGCATTGAGGAGCGAATACACTTTTTGCACGTGAAATTTGGTCATCCATTGGATCATTCCAAGCCGCACTGGTCCCGGTTGGCTGATGCACTTATACTTCGTAATCGACTAACTCATCCTAAAGACGTTATCGAAATAACTGAGGAAGAGGTGGGGCGGGCCATACTGGCAATTATAGAGACAATTGATGCACTCTATCAAGCCATTTACAATAAGGCGTTTCCGGCCACTTCTCGCGGCTTGCAATCAACATTAAGTTTCTAAGGAGCGATGCGACGATGCAAAGAAAATCGGAAACAGTGGAAGACCCGGAGGCTTTCGCACGCTTCGATGCTCTTGTGCGGAAGGTCCTGTCCGTTCCGCACGAAGAGATCATGCGGCGGGAAGCGGAGTATAAGCGGCAGTCCGCGATGAATCCGCATAGGCGCGGGCCGAAAGCCAAACGTAAGATAAATCAGTAGCACTTGCCCATGAAAGAAACGAGTAAACGATACAGCATCAAAAGATGGCTTTCTGAAGCATCCATCGAAGAACTTGATAAGTGGGCATCGGACCCAAACTGCGATGAGATGGAAATATGCGCCAATCTGCTGATTGAGCGCGGCGGCGAACGCGATAAAGTCATGGCTAAACTTGAAGCCGCAAGAGTCGCGGAATCGCAGCGGTTGTCTGAGCGCCGAAAGGAATTAGAGACTACTCCGTTTGATCCACGAACGGAAGTATCCGCAGACGCCAAACACATCGCCAGTAGGATCATAACCCACTTGTGGATACTGTTTATCTTAGTGCCGGTCATCATCGCCGTGCTATTGGCAGTGCTTGGGGTTGTCAAATAAGTCTTACCGACGCGCCCCAAGCCTGCTAGACTTGGGGGGATTTCCATTTTTAACCGCGCGGGCGATTAGAACGCCCGATGAAGGATCGAGCAACTCGCACAGGATTCGGACAGGATGTGGGCATTTGATAGCGTCCTATTTAACAATGACGCGCTAACATCTCTTGGACATAAAATCCAAATCGCCCGTAAGAAGTACGGGCCTGATGCTACCTTATTGGGGAATCGCTGATTTCCGCTTCCCGCGGCCTTGCCGCTTACGAGATAGCTTCACTCGGGGGATTCTCCGTCTTGCCGGTAAGCTCGGCATAAGTGAGGCGCTTGCCTACAATCTTGCGAACGAGGTAACTAAAACGGTCTGCATCAGACATGGGCAGGCGATTATTGTACCGGAATGCCTGTTCATCGAGGTAGCGGAACAGATGGAACGGCTCAACGGAAACGTAGGTCCCTTTCAGGCTGCGCTTTAGTAGGCACCAGAAGTTCTCCATCGTGTTGGTGTGAATGTTCCCGTTCACGTACTCTACCGCGTGATTGATGACCTCATGCTTGAACTCTTCGGACAGGCCATCGTAGGACGGCAGTTCATCGGTGAAGATTGCCGCGCCCGCCTCGACATGCTCTTTGATGCGCGTCTGAAGTTCCGCCTTGCCGCGATCCTCAACGGTCATAGCGCGAACCGTTCCGCCGCGTTGCACCATCCCGAAAGCGATAGTCTTGCCGGTAATACGGCCTGTCTCCTTCTGGACGCGGCGCTTGCGCTCTTTGTGCATATTGCGCGCCTTGCCGCCGATGAAGGTTTCGTCCGCCTCAACCTCGCCCCCGAGCTTGCCGCCCCAATACTCATCCTGCATTGCAAGCCGGACGCGATGAAGCAGGAACCATGCAGACTTCTGGGTGATGCCGATAGCGCGGTGGAGTTCCCAAGAGGAAATGCCATTCCGGTTGCTGGCCACCAGCCACATGGCCATTAACCACTTGTCCAAGCTCAATGGCGAATCTTCCATGACGGTCCCGGTCTTCAAGGTGAACTGGCGGCGGGGGTGCCGGTTGGTGCACTGCCAGCGGTTGTGTTTAGGCTGGAACGTGACCTTTTCGCTGCCGCAAGTCGGGCAAACCACACCATTGCTCCAGCGGCGGGGCAGGACGTACTCACGGGCCTTGTCAGGATCGGCTGCCATCACCGTAACTTGTTGAAGGGTTTGTGGTTCCTGTTCCATATCCAAATCATACCGCAGATCGTTGGAATAGTCAAGTATATTTTTACC
>PKYZ01000201.1 GCA_003132865.1 Bryobacterales bacterium | reverse complement strand
ATACGCTCGGATTCAAGCCCTTTTGCCGATGAATCGGGTCGGCGCCCACTTCTATGTCGGGCACCCCAAGTGACTCTGGCAGCCGAGATGGAAGATCCGGACTTGGTGCGCCGCCGTTGCGAGCTGGATCAAGTGGTCCTGTTTGGATGGTCGTATCACGGCGGGGTGGTTGCGAATTACGCCGGCCGGCATCCGGATGTGGTTCTGCGCATGGTGCTCAGCGGACCGATCGCGCCGCGGCGCATACCGTATTCGGAGCAGGCTGCCGCAACGCTCCAATCCCGCCTGGACATGACGGCGATCGGGGATTTCATGAAGTCGGCCGCCCGCGGATCCCGCGGAAGCATCCAAGGCGTGGCACGCCATCGTACTGCGCGGCTACTTCGCCGATAGCGGGGCGTACGCCCGCTCCGTTCCGAAACCCTGCGAATCGGAGAACGAACGGCCCCCGCAATGTGGCCCAGCACGTAAATGCGACCATGGCCTCACTCGGCGATTGGGACTGGCGTCCCGTGGCGGCCAGTTATGCCGGGCCCGTGCTCATCGTCCACGGAGATGACGACTGGAATCCCTTGGCTGGCTCGCGCGAGTGGCGGAGATCCTTTCCCAACGCGCGGCTGGTGGTGGTTCCGAACGCCGGACACTTCATCTGGCTGGAACAACCGGAAGCGTTCTTCGGGGCGCTCGACCGGTTCCTCGGCGACGGCCAACTGGACGGATGGTCGTGGCCTGCGCACCCACGTCAATGATAGCGCGGGACGGCGGGATCGATTTCGAGGCTCCAGCGGTCGATGCCGCCGGCCATGCTCACCGAATCCTCCAATCCCTGGCGGCGCAGCCACTCCGTGACCTGCAGGCTGCGCATGCCATGGTGACAGAACAGCACCAACTGTCCATCGCCGGCGCGCAGCGGCTCCAGCGATTGCGGCACGCTGCGCATGGGAATCAGTTCCGCGCCCGCGATATGGGCTTGTTGATGCTCGAACGGTTCGCGCACGTCCACCATGCGGATCTTTTCGCCTGCATCGAGGCGCCTCTTGACTTCACTTGGATCGATCTCTATTGCCGGCACGTTGCCCTCCGGAGACCATACATATCGCGTCTGACGCCGCGGCGCAACCGTGACCTTGGCGCGTCCCACCGTGTGCCGATTCCGCCCCGGTGTGACCGCCCGGCCCGCTCTAAAAATGAAACCGATGCACCCCCGATTCCCGTCTCACAGGCTTGCTATAATTGTCGGGTATCTNNGCCACCGGTCAATCCGCGCGGCTGGTGATCGGCCAGCCGGAGTTCGACGCCGAATTGGACAGCGCCAGCCAGACCATCCTGGGCGGCGTGAGCGGTTTGGCGTACGCCAACAAGACGTTGTTCGTGGTGGATTCCAACATCGTGGGCGCCCCCCCGGTGAATAACCGGGTGATGATCTACCCGACGGGACAACTCCCGGCGCCTAACGCGGCCATGCAATATAACACCTTGTGCCCCGTGTGCGTGGGGCAAGCCAGCCTGGTTCTGGGCCAGCCGGACTGGGTGAGCATCCTGCCGGCGCCCTGCATACTTCCGCCTGCCAACGTTACGGTGACCACCACTCCCACCACCCCCGCGTGCCTCGCGTCGTCGCCCCAGACGCCTACCGCTACCGGCATGAACACACCTACGGCGGTGGCCTCCGACGGCACGCACCTAGTGGTCGCGGACACCAACAATAACCGGGTGCTCATCTGGAAGTCCATACCGGTCAATATGAACCAGCCGCCCGACGTAGTGGTGGGACAAACCAGTTTTACCACCGCCGTTTTTCCGGGCGACACGCCCACGGCGACGTCGTTACGCGGCCCGGAAGGCGTCTGGATCCAGAACGGCCAGTTGTTCATTGCCGATACGCAGAACCAGCGGGTCCTGATTTACAATTCCATTCCAACGGCCAACGGCGCCGCGGCCGACATCGTGCTGGGGCAACCCAATATGACGACGTGGGTGCAAGTGAACATCGCCGACCAAAACACTAGCGCGACGGCCAGCAACATGCTCACGCCGGTGTCGGTGACTTCCGACGGGACGCGTCTGTTCGTCACCGACGTGAGCTACAACCGCGTGCTGATCTGGAATACGATTCCCACCACGAACCAGCAGCCGGCGGATGTGGAGATCGGGCAGCCGAACATGACCCAGGGCTATCCCGACAACGCTTTTACCACGCCGGCTACGACGACCATAAGCCCCCCCCCCGAAACGGCGGTGCTTTGCACCGTTNNCGAGGTTTGCGCTTTCCGATGGCACGAACCTGTATGTCGCCGACGGCGGCAACGATCGCGTGCTGATTTACACTCCGATCCCCACGAGCAACGCAGCGGCGGCGAATATCGTGCTCGGACAAACCGACTTTGTGACCGACGCCCCAACCGATGGCGCGGATACCATGGATGCGCCGTCCTCGCTGGCTTGGGATGGAAGCAACTTGTACGTGGCGGACACCTACAACCAGCGCGTCCTCGTTTACACGATGGCGGAGCAGGATCTGGCCTACAACGCAGTGCTGAACTCGGCCAGCGTGATTATCTACGCCATCGATCCAGTGACCATCGGCGGCACCATCAAGGCCGGCGACACGGTGAAGTTTACGATCGGCGTGTCCACCAGCACCATCAACCTTTCCTACCAGTACACGATTCAAAACGGCGACACCTTTACGTCCATCGTGGATGGACTGGTGGCGGCGATCAACGCCAGCGGCGGAGATCCGAACGCCATCGCAACCGCGGATACACAAGCCGATAGAGTCGTGTTGACCGCCAGAACGCCCGGCGCGAATGGCAACAACGTGACGGTGACCACCACTGTAACCGGGTCGATCACGGCGAGCGCCGGGAGCCCCAGTCTCACCGGCGGCGCGAGTACGGCGTCGGTTGCGCCGGGCTCTCTGGTGTCTTTTTTTGGAAGCAACCTGAGCGACCAAACGGCGTCGGCTCCGCTGAATGGAATACTGCCCCTCAGCCTAGGCGGGGTGGAGGTTTATTTTAACGGCGTGCAGGCGCCGCTGCTGTACGTCTCACCCACGCAGATTAACTCACAGCTAAATTTCAATTTTGGGTTCGCCAGCACGGGCACGGCAAATGCCTGGGTGCGGATTCAACGCAACGACGGCACCATTACGGTGACCAACACCGTGGCGGTGTCGTTAGTGCCGGCGAATCCCGGCATCTTCGCCGGGAGCGGCACCGATCCTCGCCCGGCGGTGGCCTATCATTCCTCGAACTACGCGACCGGGGTGATCTCGGTGGATGGCACCATCAAAGTCGGCGACGTAGGCACGATTTGCATCGGTTCGAACGCCACGCTCACCGCCCAAACCAAGGCGCCCGCGACGGGATGCACGGGNNTACAACTATACCGTGCAGGGCGGCGACTCCCTGGCCAGCATCCGGGATGCGTTTATCGCCCTGTTAGCCGCCGACTCGCAGGTAACGGCGACCGCCTCCAGCGAGTTCACCCGCGTTCTGCTCCAAGCAAAAGTCCCGGGAACCGCCGGCAACGGCATTCCGTTTAACGTGGCCGACAGCACGGGAGCGGACCTGCTCCTGACGCCCATCGGTCAAGCGCCTCCGAGCCCAGGGGTGGGGGCGTTGCTGTGCTGCGCCGCCACAGCGGGCGCGCTGGTTACCGTGAACAATGCAGCCCTGCCCGGCGAAACGATCATCGTATACGCCACCGGGTTGGGCCTGCCGTCCTTGGCGCCGGGCGTGGATCCGTACCTCCTGACGGGCCAAACATATGAGGGCCCCGCGGGCAACTCCCCGCAGAATTTCGTCTCGGGCCAGATCAATAACACGACCACGAATGTGCTGCGCGCCGAGCTGGCGCCGGGGATGATCGGAATCTACCAGGTATACTTGAATTTGTCCTCGTCGTTGACCACCGATCCCAAAGCGGAGTTGTATATTGCACAGAACAATTTTCGGAGCAACGTTGTCACCGTGCCGGTCTTTGCGACCCCGGTGCTGTCCTCGATCGCTTGCAATTCCAGCACGTTGAATTCGGGGAATACTTCTACGTGTACGGTGGTCCTGACCGTGGCGGCGCCTACGGGCGAGACAACCGTTTCGCTTTCCTCCTCCGACAACACCAACTTCCCGGTGCCAACCAGTATAATTATACCCGCGGGTACTACCGAGGCTAGCTTTACGGTTACATTGGGAACGATCTCCGCCACTGAAACCGTGACCATCAGCGCCACGTTGGGCAATCTTACTTCAACCACGACCGTTACACTGAGTCCATGATGGGTGGGGCAGACCTCCAGGACCCGCTCTTCCAGGCCGACATGGAGCAGTTACTTGTTAATCATGGAGCGATGCGGCGCGTGAAGACTTCGAGCGGCCCCCAGTAATAAGGCAGCCGGCCGCTGTCGTGCGCGTGGAGTAAGGCGAGTTTGGCGGAGCGCAGCGCGCGCGCCGGACTCTGCCCGGCCGCCATCCCCGCATAGAGACGCCGCATGATATCCACGGAGCGGGCGTCGTCCACGTCCCACAGGCTGGCGATCACGTTATGCGCACCGGCCTGCAGGAAGGCCCAGGCAAAGCCCATCAGGCCTTCGCCGGAGTAGGCTTTCGCTCCGGCGCTGGTGCACGCGGAAATGGTGACCAGGTCCGCGCTGAGCGGCACGCCCGCTACATCCCGCGCGTACAGTTTGAAGTTCTCACCCTGGTGCGAGAGGATAATGGCCGAATTCAGCGGGCTCTCCCGATTGGCGGTGGCGTGCGTGGCGAAGTGGATGCCGGTGAAGTTCGCCGGCGACGCTTTGGCGTATTCTCCGGGAACCGCGCGCGCGCCGGTGAAAACCGTCCGGTTCGGCGCCGGGAACTGCTCCTCGACCGCCGCGATCTCCTTTTTGACGTTTGGCAGAGGCGGGAACTCCTGACCGGTCAGCACGGGATCGCCCATGAGCAGCAGTTTCGGCGTGCGGGCCGGCTGGTGGTCGTCGCCCCCCAGCACGCGCAGCGAGGGGGCCGTGGCGATGGCGACGTCTTCGATCCAGTAGTGCGGCTGTGGGCCGGGCACCACCAGTGTCTCGAAGGCAAGCTGGTGCAGTGCGCCATCGGGCACCACGATCACGTTCGATCCGGGCGGAATCAGCTTGTGCACGGGACCGACCACGGCATTGTATAGGGCGGATGAAGCGGCATCCTTCCGCGCCAGCGGATCGCCGCCCTGCGTGACGATTTCGGTGCACTTCCGCACCAGCCCGGCGATTTCTTTCTCGGGCGGCAGGTCGAACCGGGAAAGGCGGCCGGAACCGATCACCCACACCGAGGACCTGGCTTGGCTGGGACCTACCAGCCAATACGAAAGGATCACCGTGTGAGACGCTCGCGCCGCGGAGAGCAACTTGCCGATCCGGAAGTTTGCTGGAACCGCTCCCCGACGCTCCAGGCGTTGATTGAGGACCCGCGCGCGAGACGACTCGGCAACTTCGAGAGCTTTCTCCGTTTGTCCCCTGTCGATCAGGAAATCGACGTAGTCCTGGAAGAAGCCAATCAGGGCGCCCGGCGCGAGAAAGGTCGTCTTCCATTCGTCGCTCTTCAGCTTGTCCCACTCGCGATCGATGGTGTCGATGGCATTGCTGTATTGAGCTTCAGCCAGCCTAGGTCTGTCAGTATCCTGATAAAGGGCCGCCAGTTTGCCGTAAGCTTGCCATAGAACGTCCGGCGCGTGCGCCCGCGGCGCCCGCTCAACTACCATCTTATAGCCGCTCTCTGCCGCCTCATACTGCCGCGCCTTCGTCTCGATTTCCGCTGCCATCAGTTCGGAATAGACTAACGACCATTCGTCCTTCAAGCGTCTCTTAATTGTGAGTGCCTGGTTGTTGAAAGATTGCGCGGCCGCCAGGTCCCCTTTATCCAGCGATATCTGCGCCAGGTTTGTGAACGCGATGGCCAGCCACGCGTCATTGCCGACATCCCGCGCCAGTGCCGCGGCGCGCTGTTGGTAGCTGGCCGCCCGATCCAGGTCGCCTCGCCTCATAAAGATGTTCCCGAGTTCGCCGAGCCAGCGCTGCTGAGTGTCTCGAAGGCCGATTTGGCCACTGAGGACTTCGGCGCTGGTTAACGCACCTTCGGCGCGGTCGATGTCGCCGAGCATCAGATAGCACCAACCCAGGTTGCCGAAGGCCGTCGCCAGGAGGGATTTGGCGCCGCACTGCCGGGCACTTTGACGGGCCTGATCCAGAAACGGGACAGCTTCGTCGAATCGCGAAGCCTGGGCCCGGCGGAAGCCGAGATCCAGTCGCGCCCAGGCTTGCAAATACGGATCGCGTTCGTGCTCGGCGTCGGCGAGGGCCGCCCAGTCGTACGCCTCGGCCTCACTGAAGTTCGGGGCTAGATCGCCCAGGCGCAAGCGGACACTGCAGATCAGGGCTGTATCGCCAGAAGCCAGCGCGGCCTGCAAGGCGTCGCGCATGAGCTTCGAGCCTTTCTCAGGTTCCAAGCTAAGAGCGACCCTGGCACGGTCCATCGTCAATCGGGCCTGCAGACTGGCGTCGGACGGGCTCCCGGCCGATTCCAAGAGCGCGCGCGCTTCTTTTACGCGGCCCAGGATGATGAGGTCCTCGGCGCACACCAACCGGAACTTCCAACCCCAGTCGCCGTTGGGCCACCGGCGCAGACCCTCGCGCGCAGTTTCAAGCGATTGGCTGAAGTCCGCGGTGCGCAACGCGGACTGGGCCTTCATGTAGGCTGCGCCGGCATCGCGGTCCCGACTAGCACAAGCGGATAGCCAAATGAACTCTGAGGCCAGCGCGAAAAGGGCTAGACCCCCGTGCCGCCCCCACCGGATGAGCCATCGCCTTGGCCGCCACCCCCTCCTGAGCCACCCGACTGCGGGCTGCCCAACGCCATGCGTATCATGTAAATCTGATGGATCGGGTGCCAATCCGCACTGGGTAGGAGTGTCCATTCGCCGAAGAAGATCCTACCAAAATTCTTTACGTAAAGTAAGCGCGACGGACTGGAGGTAATGGCATCGCGGATTTCGGCTTCCGCCGTGGGGTCCGGATCGTCGCCGCGCAGGTAGGCTTCACAGCGGTCCGTCGAATAGTGGAAAGGCCCGGGCAAATAGTCCTTGACGGGCGCGCCTTTGACTCTGAGGTTCACGATGCTGCAGCCGTACGGCACCACCCGCACCCGCCTGGCGTGCGGTTTGCCATTGTCGAACCAGTGACGCCGGTAGACGCTGACCAAGCCTAGCGTGATCCGGTCGGCGGTGAGCGCATCTCCCTCCACCTTCAGGTTGTTGAGCGTGGCGCGAACCTCGGTGCGGAAGAAGCCCTCCTTATCTTCCGGCAAGGCGATGACCTCGGAAGAGCAGCCCCCGTGCGACAACACGCCGGGTATCTCGAAATGGTCTTGTTGCGCCTTGTATTGACCCGCCTTCTTGTCCGGCACGCCACAGCGTGCGTGACCGTCAATCTTGTGCGGACCAGGCTCCCAGATGTCGGCTTCGAATCCGACCGCCTGGCCATGGTATAAGTACTCCGTCATGGGCATGAGCCATCTCCTTTTTCAACGTGAAGTACGGAATTTGGACCATGAAACGATCTCGCTGCCCGAGCCGCCCCGGACTACCAGAGCATGGACTCCGGCGGGCAGACGGTCGAGCGGAATCTGCAGGTACAAGGAGTCCTCGCCGCTGGCCGGCGCTGGCAAGGAACCGGACGACTCGCGCTTGCCATTGGCATCGAGAACCTCGTAGGAATAAGACTGGCTTGCCGCGCTGGGGGCAGGGAAACGCACTACATAAGAGGTTTCGCCGGCGGGGTTGGCATGCACATCCCCGGCGCCGTGCGTGGGCCCCGGCGCAAAATAGGGCTGCGTGAATCGCGGCCCCGCGGACTCGTGTGTGCCGGTCAGCACGACATATCCGAACCCGGCCGCCAACACGAAATTAGCCGCAAATGAAAACGCCAAGGCAGGGCGTGGGCGAAGCCAGTCCCGCCATTTCGCCCAGGAGCTGGCTCCGGGCGGCTCCGGCGCAGGCTGCCGCTGCGGCCGTTGTTCCCGGGATACGGCCCGAACATTCGCAGTGAAGGTCAGCTCAAAACGGACCTCATCCGCACACTCCTGGCAATCGAAGAAATGTCCTTCAAAGGCGTCCTGCTCCGCGGGCGAAAGCTCGTGTGCTGCGTAACGTTCGGCGGCGTGAGAGCGAATTGCTTCGTCGTGCTCCATTCTATGCCTCAATTAGATTGTGAAATGAAGAGCCTAATCGTTACAAGAGCCATGATAAACCGCTTTGCAGCCCTTCTTGCAATGTTTTTTAACGGGGCAACTCCTGGCACGGGGAGAAACGCCGCCTGAATCGGCACGCCCTTGACGCGGCTATGATTTGGTTGCAGATAAGTCCGTAAGTCGCTGGAGCACAGAGCCAATCGGTGTAGCGAAGCGCAGGGAGCCTGGCCGCCGTCTCGATCTTGCCTCTGCCCTCGAACCCTTCCGCCGGAAGCGATGCCGGCGGGATAAGGAGAATGATGAAGAAGCTGTACATAGGGAACCTGCCCTACCAAGGCTACTGAAGCGGATCTGCAAAGTTGGTTCGGCCATGCGGGTATTACCGTGGACACTGTTACGCCGATCGGGCGATCCAGGTCTCGAATGGCAAGGACTTCCTGGGCCGGACGCTGGTCCTCAACGAGGCGCGCCCTTTGCGCGCCTGCCGCTTTCCACACCCATTCGGAGCCGCGANNTCCGCGCGCGAGAGCAGCACCACGGGCACGCGCGCACCCAAAACAATTCCCCCCGATTCCGCCTTGGCAAAATACACGATCGCACGATAGAGGATGTTGGCGGCCTCGATATCCGGCGCGAGGAAGATATCCGTGTTTTCGACCACGGGGCTGCTGATCCTCTTACGTTCCGCCGCGAACTTGCTGAGTGGCGCGTCCAGCGCGATCGGCCCTTCGATATAGCAGCCTGCAAGCTGGCCGCGGCGATTCATGGCGCATAGGGCGGCGGCGTCCACGGTGGCCGGCATTTCGGGATTCACCAATTCCAGAGCGCAAAGCGCGGCGATGTTCGGCTTCTCGATCCCAATGGCGTGGGCCACCTCAATGGCGTTGCGGCACAGTTCCGCCTTCTGCGCCAGCGTGGGCGCGATGTTGATGGCCGCATCGGTGAGCAGCATCAGGCGGTCGAAGCCAGGCACTTGAAATACGATGACCTGGCTCAACTGCCGGTTGGTGCGCAGGCCCGCATCCTTATCGAGCAGGGCGCGAATCAGGCTGGCGGTGGCGATTCTGCCTTTCATCAGCAGCCCCGCGCGGCCTTCCCGCACCAGGGCAATGGCCTGCCGCATGGCCGCCGCTGGGTCGGGTTCGTTGACGATCTGGCTGTCGGGAAGATCGAAGCCACCCTCGCGGGCGAGGGCCCGGATCTCACTTCCCCTGCCTACCAGGATGCCCTCCGCCAACCCCAATTCGCGGGCGCGCTTGAGCGCCTTNNTGAGCGCCTCGATCACATCGGGATCGTGCGCGGCGGCGACGGCGATGGAAACCGGACCGCGGGCGCGCGCGGCGTCCAGGAGTTCATCGAAGCTGCGGAACATAGGCGGTCAGGTAGCTCTCGCGAAGGCATCATAACATGCGGCAAGGGGCGCATTTCGCTTCGCCAAAGAGTGGGAAGGCTCTATCGCACCGCCGGGTTGAAGCCGTAAAAGCTATCCATTGCTGTGACCCCCGTACCCCTCCAAGCCGCCACCCAATCTATGGAATCCAGCGCATCTGATTCTGCAAGTCTTCCGGCGCCCAGTTCAGCCAGACCATTAACAGTCCCTCGATGACGGCTCCGAATCGGTCTGCGTGAAGGGATCAACAGCACTCCGGGAGATTCGTTTTGCTTGATGAATCGACGAAAATGGCCCGGTATCGTCGCGACGTCTCGCGAGACCGGTACCCGGTCGGCCTCGGCGGCGATCCGAAGAACTTCGGGATCGGGGTGCCGTCCGGGATCCACCCCTCCGGCGCCGCGAAAATCTATTGCCGGTTCCCGCCGCCGCAATCCTCGGCCGATCTCGGGGTTTAGGTCGGCGTCGGCCTGGAAACGAAGGCTCAATCCTGCTTCTCTGCCCTTTCGCTCTTCCCTCGCTCAAAACGCTCGATCATGCCGGGCGTGAGGGGGTAGCGGGTCTTGATCTCTTCGTAGCGACGATCTTGATCTTCGAGATATGCCTCGATTTCTTTTGGATGCTCCAGGATAAACGTAATTGCGCCGTAGACCTTGGCCAGCGATCCGATCGACAGGTAGGCATCAAAGATCGCTTCGGGCGACCGCCCATTCCGAAAATCGTATGTAACCACGTCAAGTCCAATTCGGGTTCCGGCGACGTAGTATCCACCGTTCCGAACTTCCACATACTCGTTGGTCGGCGTCATGGAGACTCCACATCCAGTTTACTTCAGCCAGCCCCAGCTCAGTTGCCGATTCGGATCGGCAGAAGCGCCGCGCCAGACGATGGGCTTGAACCAGTTGGGGTGGGGCGCATCGGCGGTGACGGGCGCCGTAGTCGCCCTCGGCCGACTCCTCGACAACCAAAGGTCAAGCAATTGGGCGGAATTTCATCCCGGTATCCAGCGACGTGGGGCAGATATTCTTAACATTGTCCCTGACAATGCGGGTGCGGCCTGTACTGTTTTTCCCGCTGTATTCGTTCTTGGTCGTGTATCAGCCGAATGTGTCAAGCCATTCTGCAAGAGCGACTCTGAAGAAGCAACAGGCCCAGCAAGAAGCGGGCCGCCACGGCCTTTAGTGGTGACGGGCATCCAGCCGATCACGCAATTCCACCCCTTCCTAGTTAACTGAAAACAATCGCTAAGCACGGTCGATCCCTCTGATCCGCGGAGAACCCGCGCTCTGTATCCGGGCCGTCCCACCGTACAATCCTGTTACAACCGGACGCCCCACCTCCTCTGAAACTCGGCCAACCCTTCCGGAGTGAGCAGCCCCCAGCCCAAGCCTGCCGGCCCGGCCTGACCGAGCGGCGTGCTCAAAATCGTCAGCATTTCCCGCACCTTCTGCTCTCTTGAAATCGCGTACTTATGGAACAAGAAGGGGGATGCTGGTTGTCCGCCGGGGCCGCGCCAACCTAGATGCGCGCACACATCGATCACCGTCTGAACCTTCAAACCGAAGCGCGCTATGTTCCTCGAAAGCGTGTAGTCGGAGATCAGATGCGCCGTTTCGCAGTACCCCGAGTTGCGCTCGCCGACGGTAATGTAGATGTTGGCAATAGCCTCCTCCGGAGTCAGATCGTCCAGAGGCCGCCACAAATCCAGGCACCAATCGGAAGCGATCGCGAACCAGTTGCAGGACCCGATGTGCCGGCCGTCCCGCCGGAAATACTGGTCGTACTTCCAGCGGATCCCGGCCATGTCCTTGCCATTGTGGCAAACCGTGTTCTTATGCAGATGCTCGGTTACATCGAACATCTCCGGGTTCACCAGTGCGTCGCTGTCGATGTAGATGCTCCAGTCGTTGCCGTCTTCCCTCGCCAGTTCGTGAATCTGGAGCTTCTCGTAGTCCAATGGCCACCCCGGGAACCTGCGCTCCCGAATCACACGGAACTCCGCGCCGATCTTGCTTGCGTAGGCCTGCAATAGCGGGTAGGTTAGCGCGCAGATCTCCGGGGCGTAGTCTCCGACGTTAAGAGTGTAAACCGTTTTCTTAACGGGCTTGGACCAGGAACTCGGCCCGTTGAGGGACCTCGACCGCCTGTTGGGCTCGGCTGGTTCAAGGCCAACGGTAGGATCAATCAGTTGGTCGGGGTCCTGCATCTCCGGTATCCTACCACAATAAGTTGCGAAACGAAAATCAAGTCGCGACCTTGCCGGGTTGGGCAAACATAGGAGCGCGCCTTCTTCACAATTCCGGGAAGCGCGGAGAAAGAGACGGGTGTGGTGGAATCAAACGGGCCTGTTACCCGCCTGCGCAAACGGCTGTAACTAAAGGTAAACTGGAGGCAAAATTGCCCCGGGACACGTCCCAAAAAAGAAATAGGATCTTTCGCTTGACACTCTAAGTCTTCGGTGCTCTACTTAATCAGGTCGTCTAATCTTCCCTCGGAGGATGCTGCTCGTGTATGATAAGCCAAACGAAAGCGATCAGCCGCGAATCAATCGGCGGAAATTTGTTGGGGCGCTTGGGGCCGCGGCTACCGCTGGCGGATTTTTGCAGCGCAGTAAGCCGGCAAGCGCCGCAGCCTCGCAGGTTTACTACTATCAGGACTCGTTTGGGAACATAGCTCCAGCCGGTCAGGGCGCCATTGCTGTGGGCGTATACCCTCCGCCCGTGCCCGCGACGGCCGCACTCCCCGCCAACGCCGCCAACCCCGACCCAGCCCCCCTCACGGCCGGCACTACGGGCTACTCCACCGGCTACCCGATCTACAATATCCTCCTGATCGTCGTCGACCAGATGCGGAATCCGGCCTTCTGGCTGCCGTCGCCCTCCGCGACCAACCCCTGGTGGACGGCGTACGCGGGCATTATGCCCAGGATAACCCAGCTCGCGAACTGGTCGTTTCTCTTCCCCAACTACTTCGTCGCCGCCACCGTCTGCACTCCGTCGCGAGCCTGCCTGCTCACAGGCCTGTATTCTCAGCAGACTTGCATCTTCAAAACCAGCACTGGAACCGATACGCCGCCGCCCCTGCTGCCCTACAACAGCGCTTGGGCGGGGAGCGGCAACGTGGGATTTCCAACGATCGGCAATGTCCTCACGCAACAGCTCAACCTCGCCAGCGGCCACAACGCCTACAACTGCGCCTGGATAGGTAAATGGCACCTGTCCTGCCTAAACCTCGCCGAGACCCTCATCCCCGGCGCGAACGGCCCGAGCGACTACGGCTTTAACTCCACCTTCAACCTGCCCACGGCAAATACAAATAACCCGTACCCCGCCGGCCTGTACGTAACCGGCGGTCGCGGGTACCCATCCCCCAACGGCTCGCTGAACGGGGGCACCGGGGGCGAGTTCCTCGATAGCTACACGCAATCGCCCCCATCGTACGACGTCCCGAACTGGGCTAGCGTTCTGCCCCTGGCGCCGATTCCCAACTACACGCAGCTCAACGACGCAGCCATCGCGGACGCTTTTACAAATTACTGGCTCCTCAACGCCAACACAAACCTCAACAGCGGCAACCCCCCGCCGGGTTCGCAGCTCAGCACGCCCTGGTTCTGCGCCGTGAGCTTCATCAACCCCCACGACATGTCCGACTTTCCCTACCCTTTCAACCTCACGACGAGCGGTGGTCCTTTTTTTACGCCCACCAACCCGCCGACCGTCGGATACCAGCCGCCGCCGGCGGTAGTGGGGTCCAACAATAACTACAACGGCACCGACTGTTACCAAGGCGCTTGCGTCACCGACGGCGACGTGACGACGATCCGGGACTTCAACAACAGCTTCTATACCTCCCTGCCGCCCGGCGTAGGCAACAACACCGGCCCTTGGAACTGGGAAGATCCCACCCTCCCCGCGAACGGGAAGCCGGGCATGCAACAGTCCTTCCAGAAATACGTCAACAGCCTGGCCGGTGTAATCCAAGCCCCGGCATACAACTCCACTAGCAATACATGGTCCCAGGCTACGGCCTGGACGACGTTCCTGAACTACTATGCGTGGATGCAATCCTGCGTCGACTACCAGGTGGGCCAGGTGCTCGGCACGAACACGGGCAGCGTGAACGGCCTCAAGCAGAACCAAACCTTCTGGAAGAACACGGTCATCATCTTCACCTCCGACCACGGCGACTACGGCGGCTCGCACGGCCTGCATGCCAAAGGCGGCGCGCTCTACGATGAAGTTCTGAACGTCCCGCTTTTGATCAGTTACCCCGGCCAACGCGCGAGCCAGACCGGCCCCGCAATTCTGCCGTACGCCTGCTCGAGCGTGGACCTGCTGCCGTACCTTTATACTCTGGCCCTCGGCAACGACTCCTGGCGCGGCAACAATAACGACATGATCTCCTACCTGGCCGGCCGGGAGGCGATCGCCGACCCAATCTACCACACACAAAACTCCAGCTACGTGGTGGAACACCGCCGGATTTCAGGCATTCCCCTTCTCCACTCACAAGGGAGCGCTGACTGGCAGGTGTATCAGCCCTTTGTTCTGCACACCACAGACGAGTTTTCCACCGCCGCCCTCCCGAACGATACCCCCCAGCCCTCCCACGCCATCGCGTTTCGGACGGTCGACCAGACCGACCTCACTACCGCCGCCGCGCCCTTCTTTGACCAGAGCAGCTATGGCGGCGGCAAGCTCGGCATTTACAGCTTGTGGGATACCTGCGATCCCACCCACGCCCCCCTAATGGGCATTTCACCCGCCACTAACCAGTACGAGTTCTACAACTATTCGAATTCGACCCTCTCAAACGTAACCCGAAACCCCCAGGAAGTGGGGAACCAATATTCAACCGTCGCCGGCAGTTGGGCGCAGGCCTACTACAACGACTTCACCACCGGCAGCCCCAACGGCATAAACATCCAGGACGAACTTTACAAACTGAATTTCCAAGGCACCGCCAATAACAATATCCTCCAGGTGCAAGCGGCAATCCAGACCGCTTTTGACAACTATAAGCAATTCCTGGAGTGCACGAACAATTCGACTGGAAGCAACGGACAGATCTCCTGCGGCAACTCGAATTGTCCCAACCCGATAAACTACTCGTCGTGAAGAAAGCGAAAGAGATACGATGAAGCGCACCTGGAGATGTCTCGTATTCCTAACGACGTGCTTATTGGCCTCGCTCGCAGGAGCCGCTGCGGCCAGCCCCAAAATGCCCACGTTCTTCGCCCGGCGCGATTATCCAGGGCTGTACAGCAGATGGGTCCAGGCGGCGGACACGAACGGCGACGGAATTCCGGACCTTATCGCTTCCCAGGAAGCGTACATACAAGTCCTATTCGGAAACGGCGATGGAACCTTCCGTCCAGGTCCGAATACGCTCACTGTGGCGGGCGACGCCGTCTCCTTCGCCGCCACCGATCTAAATGGCGACGGAAAGGTTGATCTGGCGCTGGCCAACGGGAACGGAGTTGTCGTGTCCCTGGGCATCGGCGACGGCACCTTCCAATCCGGCGTGCTCTACCAGATCAACGACACCAACGTCGCCTTCCTAGTCGCCGGTGACTTCAACGGCGATGGCATCCCGGACATTGCAGCCTCCGGCGACCTCGGCGTTTGGCTGTTGGCCGGCAAAGGCGGCGGGAATTTCAATTCAGCGGTGCTAGCGGTCTCCCTGCCGAAATCGGACGAGATCGCCGCGGGAGATTTGGACGGGGACGGCAATCTCGACCTTGTGGTGACCCTGCCGCACGCCGGCATGGGTGGCTCGGGGGCGGGCTTCGTGCTCCTCTTCGGTAATGGCAACGGCACCTTTAAGCCCCCGCGAGCATTTGCTCAGCCTAGAACGGCGGGCACGCCGGCGGTGGGCAGCCTGACGAAAGGCGGCCCCATCGGCATGGCCGTTAGCGGCCCATCAGGCGTGGTATATCTCTACTTCGGCAACGGCGCTGGGGGGTTTTCCGCGGCCCGCCCTGTAAGTCTCCCTGGGGTGGACCGCGGTGGCCTTGCCATCGGCGATGTGAATGGCGACGGCATACCGGACCTGGTCTCCTCCAACGCATGGGTCGCTTACGGGAAAGGCGCGGGCAACTTCACCAAACCAGTCAGCTACGTCATTGACTCGGCCAATGCCACCGCCAACGTCGTCTTGGCTGACCTCCGAAACAGCGGCCTGACGGACATCGTCACCGACGGCTATAGTGCCATTTCCGTGCTTCTGAACGAGGGCAAAGGCAAGTTCGAGGACGGCATCTGGACCACCGTCGCCGGCGGCGCAGGCTGCAGCGTAGCGGCGGATTTCAACCGCGACGGCAAGCCCGACTTGGCCGTGATCACATCGACGGGCGTCTCCATCCTGCTAGGCACCGGCAAGCCCGCCACACCCTTCACTACCGGGACGCCCATCGCCGTAACTGGTGCAGCCTGCATGGTCACCGGCGATTTGAACGGCGACGGCATCCCGGACCTGCTGGTGGCGGTTAACGGCTCGCCCAACGCACTACTTGCGTACCTAGGCAATGGCGACGGCACGTTTACGCTGAAGAGCACGACGGCGACGCCTTCTTCGGGCGGCTCGGTGGTGCTAGGCGATTTCAACCACGATGGCAAGCTGGATTTCGCGACTTCCGGCAATCTGCTCGCGTTGGGCAATGGCGACGGCACCTTCCAGGCGCCCACCCCGATTGTGGCCAATCCGCCTTCCAGCGGATTCTCCGGTATAGCGGTGGGCGATATCAACAACGATGGTTGGACGGATCTGTTGCTGACCAACAATGGTATTCCGGGCTACGACGTGTTCGTGCTGTTGAACAACCAGCAGGGCGGGTTCACCCAAGTGCCGGCGAGTATTGGCGCAACCACCATAGAGCCGATTCTCGCGGACCTGAACGGGGATGGAGACCTGGACCTGGTGCTTCAAGGAACCAGCGGTGGGGGTGCCTTCGTGTACCTCGGCGACGGCAAGGGCGGCTTCATGTCCAAGGTGGTGCTCACCGGCCCGGCGAATTTCGTGGGTATCAACATGGTGGCGGACATCAATGGGGATGGCATCCCGGACATCGGAATACTGCAAGCCGACACCCTCGAGATTTACCTGGGCAAGGGCGGCGCGACCTACGCAACCCCATTCAGCATCGGCACCGGTCCCGCCCCCAACGCCCTGCTTGTGGCAAATCTGCACGGCCAGTCGGCGACCAAGGGCCTGCCGGACATCGTGGAACCGGACGGCAACGGCGGCGTCATGGTGCTGCTCAACCTAACCAAATGACCCATGCCCTACTTGGTTAACGGCCAACTCGTCCCCGAAGAGCTCGTCCGCGAGGAGTTCGGGCGCATCGGGCGCGATCCTCAGTGGCAGCGTATCCCGGACCTGCCCGAACGCGCGAGGCGCCTGCGCGCCGCCGCGGAGCAGTGCGCTCAGGAACGGGTTCTGATCGAGCAGGCGGCGGTCAACGATCCGCGGCCCATCGACCCCGTAGCGCTGGAACAGGAGATCGCGCGGCAAAATGCTCAATGGGGTTGCCGCGCCGCTTTCGATAATAACGAGCTCCGGCGGCTCACCCAGCGCAACCTGCGCGTGCAGCGCATCCGGCTGGAGATGGTTGCCAGCGCCGAGAACCCTCCGGCCGAAGAGGTGGAAGCCTTCTTCAACGCCAACCGCGACAAGTTCCCCAGGCCGGAGTTGTTCCACGCCTCGCACATTGTGAAGCACGTCAACCACGAGCAGAGCGAGGAGCAGGCGGAGGCGGGGATCGTTGCGGCGCTGGCGGAATTGGAGAGCGGCGAGCCGTTTGCCGAAGTCGCGAACCGCCATTCGGATTGCAAAGACAAAGGCGGCGACCTTGGGCAATTCCCCGCCGGTCACATGGTGGATGATTTCGAGGCGGCCATTCGCGCGCTGGAGCCGGGCCAGCGGTCGGATGTCTTCACTACGCCTTTCGGCTTTCACATCGCGCTGCTGCATGCGAAGACGCCCGCGGGTCAGGCCAGCCTGGATGAGGCCCGTGAGGGCATTGAACGAGTGATGACGTTCGCCAGGCAGCATGAGGCGTACCTGCGCGCCATCGCGGAAATGCGCTCCCGCGCCGATATCCGCTGGACTCCCGCCGCGCAGGCCGCCTCCGCCTGACATGCCGGACCACACACCCTGCTGCGCTCCCACCATCCAGCGCCTCACGCACTACACGACATCCATCCAGACGTCCGGCGCCCGGCCGCGCGCAACTGCCGGATCGTTGGAGAATATGGTCCGCCTGGAAGCCGGCGCCTTCCACATGGGGAGCGAATCGCCCGCGCCCTTCCCCGCCGATGGCGAAGGTCCCGTGCGCCGGGTCACGCTGAGCGCTTTTTACATTTCGCAGTACGCCGTCACCAACCGGCAGTTCGCCGAATTCGTGCGTAAGGCCGGGTATCGCACCGAAGCCGAGCGGTTCGGCTGGTCGTTCGTCTTCCGCAACCATGTGCCGGAGCCGCAACGCGGACCCTCGCCGCCCGGCACGCCGTGGTGGGTGCAAGTGAAGGGCGCGGATTGGTCGCACCCCGAAGGGCCGGACAGCTCTGTTCGCGCCCGTCCGAACCATCCGGCGGTGCAGGTCTCCTGGAACGACGCGATGGCATATTGCGCCTGGGCCGGATACCGTCTTCCCACCGAAGCCGAGTGGGAAAGCGCCGCGCGTGGCGGGCTCGACCAGAAGACTTATCCTTGGGGCGACGAGCTCACTCCGGAAGGACGCCACATGTGCAACATCTGGCAAGGCGTGTTCCCGGATCTCGATCTGGGCGAGGACGGGTTTATGGCGGTCGCGCCCGTGCATAGCTTTCAACCCAACGGTTTCGGCCTCCACAACGCCGTCGGGAACGCCTGGGAGTGGTGCGCGGACTACTTCGATCCGGTCTGGCACGTGGAAGCCACGCGGCTTGATCCGGTCGGGCCGCCGTCCGGGGAAACCCGCGTGATGAAGGGCGGCTCGTATCTGTGCCACGAATCCTACTGCTGGCGCTATCGCAACGCCGCCCGCACAGGAACGCCGCCGGACAGCTCCTCCGGCCACATCGGCTTCCGCGTAGTGCGGGACATCTAGCTCTAGCGGGTCACGCAATTCCGCCCCTCCTAATTGACTGAAAACAATCGCTAAGCACAGTCGATCCCGCCGATCTGCGGAAGACCTCGTGCTACTCTAATGTCGGGCATGGAGACCTCACGCTCTCCGAGGCGTCCCGCACTCGCCGCAAGGTGTTCTGCCGGGCACCCCCCAGGCTCTTTGACAATTCAAACCGTAACCAAAACTAGAACTAAACTCTGTAACTAAAACAAAACCAAGTATGTTATTTGTCTATTTTTTCGAAATGGCTTTGTTCGGCAGATTTTTACTGCAAAACCCAATTTCCTGTGGGGCAGGTTGCCACCGCCAGGTACTTCAACCCGCACTGGTGGAAGCAGGGGCCCTCCATCAAATCGACGCAGCTCGTGCAAAAGGGCTCGCTGCTCTTGCTGGCGGTGACGGCCAGCCTGATGTTGGCGTTCCGCCGTCACGCATGCTGGAGAAGGTGCGGCAACGGCAGATGGAAGACCGCCTCATGGTGCAAACCAGAACGTACTTGCAGAACCAGGAACCGGCGCGCGTGGCCAGCGCCGCTCCCGCCGGCAAGGCGGAGTCCGGCATTGAGATCCTGGCGCGCGCTATCGACGGACGGAAGCTGCCAATCGAAGACTTCCGGAAGTTCACTGCAATCGCCTCGCTCTTACCGGTTGCCGGTATGCCATCCGGACTCTCTATGATCGGCGCTTCGCGGACCTTGCCGCGACGCTGCCCCAGCCTGCGTCCCTGCCGCTGAGCGAGCTTCTGCCGGCGCCTGCCNNCCTGCCACGCAGGAATTCGGGTCCTGGACCGCCGGGCCACAGGACCTGACAGCATGACGGCGTGGAGGTGGGCGGCGTTCTGTGCGGCGTGCGCCGCGATGGCGTGCTGCGCATCATAATCAATCATGGCGGGACTGGCGGAGTTGCTGCCAGGCTTCGAGCGCCGATCCTGTGGGGCGGGCAATCTGCCAAACTAGAGAATTAGACTCATGGCAGATTCCCCGATTACTTCTCGAGAAAAAGACTTCGCCGCCTGGTATCAGGATGTGGTCCTGGCGGGCGATATGGCCGAGCCGGCCGAAATCGTCAAGGGTTGCATGGTCATCAAGCCCAACGGGTACGCCGTTTGGGAGATTCTGCAGCGCGAGCTGGATAACCGCTTCAAGGCGACGGGCCATCAGAACATCTATCTTCCGCTGCTGATCCCGCAGAGCTTCCTGGAAAAGGAGGCCGAACACGTGGAAGGCTTCGCGCCGGAACTGGCGGTAGTCACCATCGCGGGCGGCAAGAAGCTGGAGGAGCCTTACGTCATCCGCCCGACATCGGAAACCCTTGTCGGCCACTTCTTCGCGAAGTGGATTCAGAGCTATCGCGACCTGCCGGTGCTGGTCAATCAATGGGCCAACATCATTCGCTGGGAGCTGCGCACGCGCATGTTTCTGCGCACCACGGAGTTCCTCTGGCAGGAAGGCCACACGGCGCATTCCAATCACCGGGAGGCGCTGGAGGAGGTATTCCGCATCCTGGACGTGTATGCCGAGGTGGCCGAGGATGTGATGGCTATGCCGGTGATCAAGGGCGCCAAGACGCAGGCGGAGAAGTTCGCGGGGGCGCTGCGCTCGTATTCGATCGAAGCCATGATGCAGAATGGTCTGGCGCTACAGGCCGGGACCAGCCACGACCTGGGACAGAACTTCGGCAAGGCTTTCAACGTGCAGTTCCAGACGAACGAAGGCAAGCTGGATTATGTCTGGCAGACCAGTTGGGGCGTGAGCACGCGGCTGATCGGCGGACTGATCATGACGCATTCCGACGACAAGGGGCTGGTGCTGCCGCCCAAAGTCGCGCCGCGCAAGGCCGTGCTGGTGCCCATTTACCGCAAGGACGAAGAGCGCGCGCGGGTGATGGAGGTGGCCGCCAGGCTGGTTGCGGAGCTGGGCGCCCACGGCGTCCATATCGACGCGCGCGAGGGGCTGACGCCGGGCTCGAAGTTCTTTTACTGGGAGCGGCGCGGCGTGCCGGTGGTGTTCGAGCTGGGGCCGCGCGATGTGGCCAGCGACAACATTGTGATCAAGCGCCGTGATACCGGAGCGAAGGAAGTCATTCCGCAATCGGCGGCGGCGGTGAAACTGGCGGAGACGCTGGAGTCGATGCAGGCGGATCTCTATGCCAGGGCCAAACAGCGGCTTAAGGACAATACGGTGTTGGCGAATTCGATCGACGAGGTGCAGGCCATCCTTGCCGATGTCACGGCGGAGAGGGGCGGCGGCAAGTTCGTGATGGCGCACCTGGCGGACGATCCGGTCTGCGATGCGCGGATCAAGGAGTTCAAAGCCACGGTGCGAAATATTCCGTCGGTGGATGAGTATGACGGGCCGGGCAAGTGCATCGTGACGGGCGCGGAGGTGGACCGGCGGGTGGTGATTGCGAAGGCGTATTAAAGGTAACAGCTCTCAGGACATCGCTTTGGCCAAGTACAGTTCAACACGATCCGTCGTCCAGGTCGNNCGGTGTCTTCGGTCCAAATCGGGCAACGTAAGGCGAGCGCCGCTGCCAAGATCGGCCAGTCATCCTCATCGCGGCGGGCGAGGCGCTGGCGGGCGATTGGCTCGAAGCCGGAGTAGGCCTCTATCCCGACAGTTCGGACTACGTTGGCCAGGGAATCGAAATACGCCATGAAAGGCTCTTCCTGTAGTTCCCGGCGCTCAATCACTTGCGGGAGACGCCGCCGGGCCTCGTCAAATGCAACATCCGGCGCAACGAATTCAATTCGCTCTCCGTATTTGGCCAGCAATGCCCGGGCACGCTTGCCGAGCACCGCACGCATGAGGATGTTCGCGTCGAGGACCAGCATCTTCAGGCTTTTTCCTGGCGCTTCTCTCGACGGAGCCTTTTGAAGTCCTCCATCAGTTCCTCTTCACTGGTACCTGCCGCCGCGATCATCGCGTCCAACTTCTCTCCAGCGACGCGAAAAGCTTCCAGTGCCGCTTGGCTCGGCTTGGGCCTGGTCGGCAAGTAGATGCCGATGGTCGCGCCATGCCGCGTGATGGCGACCGGCGTCTTCGATTCCAAATCACTGCTGTCCAAGACAG
>PKYZ01000479.1 GCA_003132865.1 Bryobacterales bacterium | reverse complement strand
CTGGCCAACTCGCTGGGAGCCTCTCTGCCGCGCCACACCGTGGTCATTTTGGCGAATGAGAACATCACCCGCCTCGACATAGGTTCGGCGCCGCTGTTCCCCCACCTGTCCACATTCAGCATGATGCCGCAGCAAGACTTCTGGGGAACTAACGATTGGATCACCACGCTCACCGTAACAGAAGCCCGCCACCTGGTCCAGATTGCCAAGATGAGACACGGCTTCGGCAAGGTGGCCTCCATTTTCTTAGGCGAGGCTGGACTGGTAGCCGCCGTCGGGTTGTCGCTGCCTGACTGGTGGATCCAGGGCGACGCGGCGGTGGCCCAGGCCACGACGATGCGCGGCAGCGCCGTCCAGTATGCTTCTTCGGAAATGATGACCCGCGCCATGCTGCTCTCCGGTGAGCACTTCTCTTACATGAAGGCGATGCATGGCTCGTTCAAGGACGGCGTGCCGAGCCAGGAAGAACTGGGGTCGTTCCTGGTGAGCCACGTCAGCCGCACAAACGGCCCCGACACTTGGAAGGAGATATTGAGACGAACCTCCAACCGGTCCTTCCAGCCGTTCGCGCTGTCGGGCGCCATGAAAAGCGTTACTGGCCGCAGCGCCGCCACCAACTACACCGATACCATGTCGGAACTGGGCGAGTTGTGGAAGAGTCAGACGGCTGAAGCGCACTACAGCAAGCCGGCCATCGTCAACACTGGCACCAAGAGCATTTTCACCGGCTACTATCAGCCCGTGTTCGAAACCGATGGCAGCGTGCTGGCGCAGAAGGTCGGCATGGACACTTTCCCTGCGGAGGTGGTGCGCATTCAACCGGATGGCCGCGAGCAGAGACTGTTCCGGTTCTCACCGACTGTCACGGCCTCCAATCGCACGTCAGTCGTCAAAGGGCTGATCGTTTGGGACGAATATGTTCCCGACATGCGCTGGCTGCGCGGCTATTCCGAGATTTTCATTCGCGACCTGGCCGCCGGCCACACGCGTCACCTCACGCACAAGACGCGGTTCATGAATCCGGCACTCTCTCCGGACGCGGCCCATGTCGCCGTAGTGGAATTTCTGCCCGACCGCACCTGCTCGTTGGTGATCCTCAACGCCTCTACGGGTGCCGTCCTGCAGCGGCTGCCCTCGCCGGGTAATGCCATGATCTACTCGCCCACATGGTCCCCCGACGGTAACTTCATCGCCATGGTTACTCAAGGCAGCGCCGGCCGCGCGCTGACGCTGGCTGACCTTGAATCGGGCAAGTTCACCGACCTGATCCCGCCAACCAACGAGGAACTGGCAAACCCCGTTTTCTTCGGCGACTATGTGTTGTACAGGTCATCGCCCAACGGTACTGTCGACATATACGCCGTGCAGATTTCCGAAGGCCGCCGCTATCGCGTGACCTCTTCCAAAATCGGAGCCGACTTCCCCAGCGTCTCGCCCGACGTCACGAAGCTGATTTATAGCGACTTCACCGCCAGCGGTTACAACGTGGTTGAATTGCCGCTCGACCCAGCCACCTGGACGCGCGTCGAAGACTCCCCTTTCACCGGGATCGGTTACCACCCTCAGGTTCACGATTACAGCAGCGAGATTCCCAGCACCACATATCCGGTGCGACACTACAACCCGGCTGTGCACCTTTTTGACGTGCACTCCTGGGGGTTCACCTCGGGTCCGCCGCACCTCGGCTTCGGCATTCAGTCCACCGACAAGATGGAGTTGATCAGGGCCAGCGACTCGGTGATCTACAATTCGAACGAACAAGCGGCCGGATTCGCCGCCAACGTGAGTTACGCCCGGTTCTTTCCGGTGCTATACATGGGATTCAGCGACATGAACCGCAGACTCCAGTTTGTGGATCACACGGAGAGTTTCACGGAACGCACCGCCACCGCCGGATTCTACCTTCCCTTCAATTTGTCGCGTGGGTCCTATGTAACCGGCCTCAGTTTGGGCGCGCACGTAGAAGACATCAGCCTGCAAGGCGGAGGACTCATCCCCGTCGGCTACGGACTAAACTTCTCGCGTCAGCGCCAGCGTAGCGCCCGCGATATGGCTCCGTTGTGGGCGCAGACCATCCGCCTCAACTATACTCAGACGCCCTTCGGCGGCCATTACACTGGCAACTTCCTAGCCGCAGACGGGCGTTTCGCCGTTCCCGGCCTGGCTCCGCACCATGCCCTGATCCTGGAGGACGGGTACGAACGACAGCACGGAAGCTACGTTTTTCCCAGCGAAATCCTTTTTCCTCGCGGCTACCACGCTTTTGCCGGCACCGACCTCACCAAGTATTCCGCCACGTACGAAATGCCGCTGCTCTATCCCGACCTGTCGATTCTGCAGGCGGCCTACATCAAGCGCATCTCCGGAAATCTGTTCTACGATTACGGAAAGGTCGGCAACCAACTGTACCGCTCCTCCGGTGCGGAGGCCGTCTTCGACCTGAACTTCCTCCACTTCCCCCAACCGTTTCGTGTGGGCGTGCG
Organism: Bryobacterales bacterium; assembly: GCA_003132865.1. Next base: position 7,426 of record PKYZ01000479.1, on the reverse strand, counting down.
TTACGCTTACCGGATCGATTACGGCAACAAGCGCATCGAGCCCTTCATCGCGTTCAACTGGTGATTGGCTCATTCTGAGCATGCCCAGCACGCAACGAGGCCCGCTATCGCGGCGGACGCTACGAGTTGTAAAAGTTCGGACAGCATGCTTGTAGGAGCCTCAGAGGCATCCGTGTAGGATCGTTCCGTGGTCCGCAGATCACGGCCGGTCGCCCACCCTTACGGACGTCTTCAGAACAGTGGGAACTGTAGATCCTCAGAATCGTCCCGGTCAGTCGTCCACAATCGCGCAACTTGGCGCAGCGAGGCATGGTCCGCGCGGAGACTGTCGGTCGTTTTAGGCTCCATGAGCTGGTGGGTGGCCATTTCTTTTTGGAAGGTAGCCGGGCGGAAATGCTCTCGTTGATCAGGGCGCAGCGGGAACTGCGATATCGCGGGCAAGAAAAATGACACTTTCAGGCCGATAAGGGTATGAAGGAGTTGTTAATAGATGACCATTCAACCCGTTTCCTCCGCCGGCGTTTTCTCGGCGTCGCCGACCGCGCCAAAGAGCGCGCCTGCGGCTCAGGGCACTGCACTGCCGCAAGATACGGTAAAACTGAGCCCGCAAGCCCAGGCCAGCCTAGATGTAGACCACGACGGTGACAGCCACTAAAACCTCCGCAGAACCTTAGGATCGGCAAGTCCGGCGTCGAATAGAGCGGTGCTGACCTTCACCACGTAATCGGGAATTCCGTGCCCGGACGGAGGAGTCCATGGCTCGTGCTGTTTGGGCGGTTCGGGAAGCGCCGCACTCGCCACTCCGGCCAATAGCATGCAGAGAGTGATTCCGCGCCTTTTCCGCACCGGCTGTAGCATGCTGCCTGTAGTCTAACGCGGAGCACCGCTATTCGTGAGGACGGGCCCGGTAAACGCCGTTCCCGGAATGCACATGAGCGCAAAGTCGGCGGCTTGTAGGCGTCGTCATTCGCCAGGCTCCCGAGGCACGGCGGTCCGGGAAGTTTGGTAGCGATTAGTCGGTAGCGTTCAGAATTATGCCTGGACGCGATCCGCCGCGGGCTGGTGAAACCGTCTTCTTTCTGGAAAGTGGCCCGACGCTGGCCCGAAGCATTCTGGGAAGTATCGACGGCGCTCTGGCTGGATGACGCGCCAGGTGAAGGATTTCGTCGAGGCCGGCGGCGGATTTTATTCGCTGCATAACAACAGTCACGTGTCGCTCTCCTCGAAAAACTACCGGGACGTCATGGGTGGTGCTTACGTCGGCCACCCCGCGCTACGCCCGTTTCAGGTGCGCGTGGTGAACAAGAACCACCGTATCACACAGGGTATCCACGACTTCGTGGTGAACGACGAGCAGCACTTCGTCGCCTACGACAAAGATCCGAAGTACGTGCTTCTCGAGTCGGAGAACGTCGACGGCCTGGAGTACGAACAGTACGGGAGAAAGTCAGTAGCCGGCTGGGCCTACGAGTATGGCAAAGGGCGCGTGGTATTCACCGCTGTGGGACACACCAACCATGCCCTGTGGGTGCCGGCGCACTTCGAACTGCAGAAGCGAGCGGTGAAGTGGTTGTTGAGGCAGATCTAGCGAGGTCTTCGACCTCAAACCTCGCAAGAAGTACGCCCTGCTGCCGACCAAGGAAGAACCGCTCGAATTTGTGATCATAGCGGTCGGCGGGGACGGGCGGCGGGTGGACAGCGGCATCAGGATAGAAGTGCCCGCAGTCCCGAAGCCGATTCAGAAGAGGCGCTGGTGAAGGCCATCTCCAGGCGAGTGCACCGGCTGGAGGACCAGTTTGCTCCTGCGGATCGAAAGCCGCGCAGGTACGAGCGCATGATCGTGTACAAATGGGGCAGCAGCCCGGCGAGTCTGGAGAACGCCAGGTGCAAGAGGCCACTCTGCCCGGACGGCACTTTGCTTGAACTGGTAGAACTGGAAGGGAGCAACGAAGGGCTCGGGACGCTAACCGACGACGAACAGGACGAGTGGGTTGCCGGTTTTCCGGTGGCGACGCTGTGAAATCCGTGGTATCCAGGCTGGCGTGCCTGGAGCGGCTAAACCGGCTGAGCACGGCGCCGCAACGTCTCCGGATTCAGTACGGCTATCTGAAGAAGCTGCCGGACAATTACACCGGCCCCCGGCACGTCGTAACGGTGCGACAGCTACCGCCAGGACGGGTGCGTATTCCGGCGAACCTTGGTTCGAATGGGAGGAGCGCCATGGCCCTGAGCCGGCCTCGACGGCCAGCCGCCCCAACGACGACGTCGTCCTCCAAGTGTGCTTCGTCGAAACCACACGGCTGCATGGTTGCAACGACAACTTGTCCGCGCGGGCCATTCTTGAATCGGCGCACTCCCCGCCGTAACGCGAGCGAAAAGGGATCGGCCGCTGGGGACGGTCAACCGAGAACCATCATCCACTTTTTGCAGCGACAACCCCCGTCTGCTCACTCAGCGCCCATGTCGTGAGCGGCGGTCGCGCGCTCCAGGTCCCGTAGTTCCCTGGTGAGTATCCGTTCCTCCACGTCCAATCCGATGTACGGATTGTCTTCGTCTTCACGGCGCCGGTCGATAGCCTCAAGGGTCCGCGCCTCTTCCTTCAACCGTTCGTGAATGTTGATGGGCAACGGAGTGCCTGCGGACGCTCCCCGGAGGCTCTCCATGGCACGGCGGCGCGCACTCTTCAGGTCCCCAGATTCGCGCACGTAGCGCACAGAATCCGCTCGCCCACTCTGGCGCGGCGGAACCCCAAGCGCAGTAAAAACGATCCGCTTCATATATCGGATAGTGCCGATGCGTCCGGAGATATCTCCGCGGCGTTTGAGCAGTCGGAGGACTTCCAAGAAAAGCTAGCCTGAACGGCTAATGTTTTTGGGGCAACTGCCGATTAATCCTCTATGGACTCTGATTTCCTCCCGGTTTGTGCCTTTCCGACCCCCTTCGGATGGGTGTGTATATCCCGCCCGCACGATTCCGACGCGCTTGGCACTTTCCAGCAGGATCTCAGCGCGCTGTCAACGGCCTGCGCCACCGCCCGACCGCCGGTCGCAGTGAATGATGATGCCGCGCAATGCGACGAGCCCGCTTCAGTGGCATAGCCAAGCGTGACCTCCGCGGAGAGCCGCCGCGCATTAAGAAACACGAGCGACGGTGCCTCAGAGCGGGCGCAAATCCCGTCCGAAGCCGCGCACCCGCCGACTGGACACCTACCGATATGCACGAATAACGTGGCCACCGGAACGCATCGGTAAGGGTCTGCCAAATGGCAATGCCTTCAAATGCTTCGGCCAAGCCGCTCGAAACGGCTCAGAATTGGTCGAAATCGGTCCCAAAACAGTCAAAACGCCCGCTGTATCCCAACCGAATCTCGCCGGTTGCGGGTGAGTAGTTGTAAGTCTATATGTATGATGCGAACCGACTTACCTAATCATTACGGTACTACGGATTTCTAACCGAACTGGGTCATCTGGGCTCATCTGGGATCAACTGGAGTTGCTTACTCTCGATGGCGTGCTCGTCGCTGTCGGCGAAAAGCCGACCTGAAACGTCAGGGCGTGCTGCGGATTGAAACCCGGATTCACCGTCCACAAATTGCGGATGGTGCGACGAATCTCTTCATTCAACTCTGCGTTAGGCCCATGCAACTGTCGAAACCGCCGCCAAAGATTCATGTCGAGCCTCAGGCCTCAGTCTTGCGCGGGCTCATGAGGGCTGCCATGGCAGCGCTTACCTGACTCCATCGGCCCTGCTCGGCTGCCAGATGCTTCCGTCCCGCCGTCGTCAGGCTGTAGTACTTGGCCCTCTGGCCGTGTTCGGATTGCTTCCACTGCGGCCTCACCCAGCCTTGCCGTTCAAGCCGGTGCAAGGCCGGATACAGGGATCCGGTCTCGACTTGTAGGACATCGGCTGACCCTGCCCGAATTGACTGGCCAATGCCATAACCATGCTGTGCTCCCCACCGGAGCGTCTGGAGAATCAGCATGTCCAGGGTTCCCTGAACCAGCTCGATTCGATTTTGGTAACGATCTCGTTTCATAAAGCGGTAGTCAGTCTACATCACTGGCCGTAGTTTGTCTACCGCCTGATACGAACTGCCTGATACGAACACTGCCCTGATAGGAATAGTCCAGTGCTGGTGGGACGCGTCAGCCAATTGAGAAGCCAAACCTGAGCCCGATGGGATCGAGCGGCGAACGCCCCCAGAGAGTCGGGCATGCCGGCGGGGAAACGAACACTCGACCAGAAGCCCTCAAAGCGCTCCGGAAGTCGCGTTCTGGGAAGGGCCGCGACCGCTAGCGATATTGCCTGATAACGCCGCCGTGGAGTCAGCCCTTTCGCCCAGTTCCTCCTGGTGCATCATCCTGGTGCATCATTGACAAGGGATCATCCGAAGCGGTAAGCTCACTACAACCGCGTCCGCAGGTTGCAGGAGGTCGCGTGCTTCCCTTATTTCGTTGCACTACGCTTTTCCTTTGCGTATCGGTGTGCGGATTCGGCTCTCAGAGCTATTCCGCTGCCGCACCAACGCCAGCAGATCAACTTCCTTTGAAGTACACGGCCCTGTTGGGAGGACAAGTTCACATCGGCGGCCTGGCTGTCGATGCCGGCGGCAACGCATTCATCTCCGGTACGGCGAGTTCGGCTCTCCCGGTCACGGCGGGAGCATTCCAGACCGAGTACAAGCCCGCCACATGCACTTCATATTTCCCGCAATCTCCACCGCAAACATTTCCCTGTCCGGTAGCATTTGCCGGCAAGCTGAGCCACGACGGGACGGCGCTGGTTTACCTGACCTATCTCGGAACCTCGAACAGTAATGCATCAGGCATCTCCGTCGATGGGCAGGGCGATGCATGGGTTACTGGCACGATTTCGTCCTCGGATCTCCCCGTGACACCCGGCGCTCTCCAGACCACGCCCAAAGGGCCGCAGAACGTCTTCGTTCTCAAGTTGAATCCAACCGGCTCGCGAGTGCTGTTCGCGACGTATTTGGGCGGAAGCGGTAGTTCGACCGTGCCGGCATCGCAGACTATCGACACCAATGGAAACATATACGTTACCGGATCTACCGGCGCGTCGGATTTCCCCGTCAGCCCCGGCGCGTTTCAGACCGATGTCTCCCAGAGCTCCTCTGTGCTAGGCACGTCCTTTGTAACCAAGTTCGATGCCGGCGGCAGACTGGTCTACTCGACATATTTCCATGGCGGAGACGCAAGCAATACTTACACAAGCTCGATCGCGGCCGATGCGGCCGGAAACGCATATATAACGGGTGACAGTGGCGGCTCGCTGCCCACAACTCCGGGAGCGTTCCAGACGAGCGCGGGCGCCCAGGAGGCCGCGTTTGTGGCAAAGCTCGACGCCAAGGGATCGACGCTGCTGTACTGCACGTACCTGGGGGCCAACAGCCCGGTCGGCGGGAGCGAAATCTCCGTGGACAACCAGGGCAACGCTTATGTAGCCGGCGGCATACAACTGGGCACGCCTGGTCTGGTGAGCTCGTTCCCCGTTACGCCGGGAGCATTCCAGACTGCGCCGCCGGTGGCTCAAGCCGTCGGCGGGCTTGACAGCTTCGAATTCATCGCGAAGCTGAATGCCGCGGGATCGGCATTGGTCTACTCGACGTTTCTCTACGCCTCCGACGATACCTGGATCAGCAGTCTGGCGGTAGACGCTTCGGGGTCCGTTGTCGCCGTTGGACAAACCTACGCGCTCGATTTTCCGACGACTCCCGGAGCGCTGCGCCAGTGCAATCCGCTGGCAACGTGGGGTGCTACCGGATTCCTGTTGACACTGGCCGCGGACGGATCGCAACTCGGTTACTCGACGTTTCTGGGGACGGACGGGGCAGACGCATCGCTAATCGTGGCGTTCGACGGCAATGGCGAGGCTTACATCTCCGGAAACAGCCTCGGCTCGCTCCCGGTTGTCCCTGGTTCATTTGGGTGGACCGGCTCTGGCCCGTTTATAGCCGGATTGGCTCCCCTGGCGCTGCCCGCCGGATCTGTGAGTTGTGTGGTCAGCGCGGCCAGCCGGGGCGGGCCAGCGATTGCGCCGGGGGAGATCGTCGATATTTTCGGAAACGGCATCGGTCCGGTGCAGACCGTCTTCGCAACTGTATCCTCGGGACACATTGGTACGTCGCTCGGCGGCGTTCAGGTTTCATTCAACGGCGTGCTGGCGCCCCTGCTTTCGGCGGATCCCAACCAGATTCGTGCGGTTGTCCCTTTCGAAACCGATCCCAGTGCTCAGGGCGGAAGCGGGTCGGCTACTATTCAGATCCTGAACAGTTCGACGCCTGTCCAACCGCTGACGGCGCCGGTGGCCGTTTTGGCTCCCACTATATTCACAGTTGACGGCCGGCCCGCAGGACAGGCGCTCATGATTAACGAAGACGGTACGCTGAACTCGGAAAAGAACCCCGCGCCCCAGGGGTCCATCGTGACAATCTATGCCACTGGATTAAACAATACGCAACCTGCTCTGGTAACGGGCGCGATCGCGCCGGGAGCCGCGCCGCTGGCCGTTCAGGCGGAGCTCCAGGTCGGCTCTACGGGTTTCGGACAAGGTGAGATCACCTATGCCGGCGCGGCGCCGGGGTTTGTGGCGGGGCTCACACAGATTAATTTCCGCCTGCCGGCTTCGATTTTCCACGGTTTTACGGACCTGTACCTTAGCATGTCCGACTCATTCATTAGCCAGACGGGCGTGTACTTCTACCTGCAATAGCAGGTGTAGTGGAAAACCAAGCGCAAAGAGTGGAACACTGATCGTCACGGCCTTGGCGATGGAGAAACCCGATCTTCGCGAGGGTATCCTTGGTGAATATTGCGCAAGCTTGTTATGTTATCCTGCATAGCGAGGAACGGTTTTGCAGCCCTATGGGGTTGAGTGCAAGAGCGTTTCGCAATTAGAACTGCCGCGGCAGCGAACACGACCATGGCAGCAGAACCTACCGATAAGACGAATTAAGGCCGCCGCGCGGCAAAGCCCCGTGTGCGAGCGGGGTCTACCAAGCTGAGCACAGTGATAGGATCGGTTCTGAGACGACACAAAGAACACACGCCACCAATGAAGATCATCGTCCTCGCGGCCCTGGCTGCATTCCACGCAAATGCCGCCGATACGCTCGCGATCTTTGGCCGCACCTGGGCGGTCCCGGCTGCCGCGGATTGGAAAGTCGAGGAGGGCACACTGCGCCTGGTCACCAGCCGCGGGCCGTTGCCCGGACCGCGCCGTCCGATTCAGTTCGCTCTGACCGACGTCCCGAATTATGACCGCCTGACCGTTGAAGCGGACGTGATGCCGCTAGGCCGCTCACTGCTGATCGTCTTGGCGTATCGTGATCCGGCCCACTTCGACTATGCTCACCTCTCCACGGATGCGGCGGGGGAGCAACCGGTGCACAACGGCATCTTTCACGTGT
>PKYZ01000647.1 GCA_003132865.1 Bryobacterales bacterium | reverse complement strand
ACCGCGCAGCGGTTTAGTCCAATCTCAGTTATGAGCACCACCGCTGCGCCGATGACGGTCGACGAGTTCCTGAAACTGCCCGAGGTCGAGGGCGAGAAGATGGAGTTGATCCACGGGGAGGTGGTTTCGATGGCGTATGCCGGATTTCTGCACGAGCGCGTCAAATCCAACCTGATTAAGATCTTGTCGGCTTGGCTCGGTCAAAATCCGTTCGGCCAGGTATTCGCCGAAACCACGTATCGCATGGATGGCGAAGAGGGTTTGGCGCCTGACTTGAGTGTGCTGCGCAACAAACGCCTCACGCCGGTCACCAAGGATCTGCCGCTGGGCGCGCCCGACCTTGCCATTGAGGTGGTGTCCTCCGAGACGGCCGCCCGTCTGCGAACCAAGATCAGACTCTATCTCAAGTACGGCAGCAAGGCCGTTTGGGTAGTCTATCCGGAGGAGCGGATGATTGAAGTCCACCGGGCGATCGACCACGTCACGATTCTCGAGCAAGACCAGATTCTGGAAGATCACGACGCGTCGCCTGGTTTCAGCACTCCCATCAGCGCGATCTTTGAGGGGCTGTAGGAACGGCGTATAATCTCATTTATGAGCACCACCACGGCGCCGTTGACGGTCGAGGAGTTCCTTAGGCTGCCAGATATCGAGGACCGGCGGGTCGAGCTAATCGACGGAGAGGTGGTTGATATGCCGAGTGGCGGACCCGCTCATGAAACCGCAAAGTCGAACCTTAATGAAATCCTGGTCGCTTGGCTCCTTCAGCACCGGGTTGGCAAAGTGTTTAATGAGTCGGGGTACCGGCTGGATGACCACACGTCCCTGGTGCCAGACCTGAGCGTGCTAGGCAGTGAGCGCCTCAAGCTGAGCATCGAGGAGCGGTTTCGCGGTGCACCGGACCTTGCTGTTGAAATCGTATCTTCCGAAACGGCCAACCGTCTGCAAACCAAAATCAACCTGTATTTCGAGCATGGAAGCAAGGCCGTTTGGTCGGTCTTCCTTGAGGCGCGAACGATTCACGTAAGCCACCCCAACGGCCGCACCGACACGTTGAAGCAAGACCAGATTCTCGAAGACCCCGACGCGCTACCCGGCTTCAGTACTCCCGTCAGCGCGATCTTTGAGGGCCTATAGCTTATGGCGACGGCTAACGCATTGCTAACGGTTGACGAGTTCTTGAAGCTTCCCGAGCATGAGGGCGAACGGGTCGAACTCGTCCAGGGAGAGGTGGTTACCGTGACCGCCGCAGGTTTTCCTCATGAAAGGTTGAAGGCCCGTGTGACTCGCCTACTGAATGTGTGGCTGGCCCAGAACCCGCTCGGCGAGGTCTTCAGCGAGACAATGTACCGGCTCGATGAACACAGCAGTCTTCAGCCGGATGTGAGCGTCCTCTTGAATGAACGTATCAGACCGGGAATAGAAGGACTCTACCCCGGAGCGCCGGATATCGCCATCGAGGTCGTGTCCTCGGAAACGGCCGCCTATCTGCAGAACAAGATCGACCTCTACCTGGAGCATGGGAGCAGGGCCGTGTGGGTGTTCTATTCCAAGCCGCCGCGGATCCTGATTCACCGCGCGAGCGGCTTGGTCACTAAACTGCGCGGAAACCAGATTTTGGAAGATCCCGACGTGCTACCCGGCTTCAGCACTCCCGTCAGCGCGATCTTTGAGGGGCTGTAGGTACACTCTCGACCGGCGGGACCTGTATCTCCGGCGGTTTGCAAGCGCCGATCGACACCGAAAAAGCCGCGATGCCGCGCCATCCGTCGCCCGCGCGCCGCTCGATGCGGTACGACTTACTGGCGGCATCCGCGCGCAGGCGCCAGTCCGCGTTCGCCGCGCCGTTCCCCCGCTTCATCAGCTCGATGACCCGCTCGCTAGTCTGGCGCAGCATCCACGTCTCGCCCGCATTGGGCGTTTCATACAACTGGTATGGGCCGGATTCGTTTGTCCGGCCGCGATAGATTACGAGGTTGCCCTTGGTTCGCGAGCTGAACTGGAATTCGACGATGGCGCCGAACTGCGGCTCCGCGAAGATCGGGTGCGCCTGCCACACCTTGCCGCCATCGGTAGTGACCAGCAAAAACGGATCGCGCGGCAGGGGATGCTGCACTTCGCCGCTGACCCAGCCGTTTTCGAAATCGATGAATTGGATGCGATCGAGGCCCGCCAAACGCATGCGTTCGTATGGCTCGCGCCATGTCTTGCCGGCATCGTCGCTGGCCAGCAGCACTGAAGAGAGCGTAGTCGAAGGCGAGTGGATGTTACCCGCCACAAAGATCCGATTCCCCACGGCCTCCACTGACGCCAGCTCCAGAAATACGGGGCAGGGATCGTCTATCGTACAACTCAAACCGGCCAATCGGATGTCTTCCTCGCCGCAACGGTAATCCACGATCATGGGCTTGCCGGTATTCCGCAGCGGCGGGTTTTCCGTGGGTTGTTCCGCGGGCTTGTCAACCTGCGCGGCGGCGACGCACGCGCAGAGGAAGCCCGCTCCCAATGCGATTGAGAGCCTCATGCTTCCCGAATTGTATCGCGTCCCAAATGTACGGAAAAATACAAGTTGGGTATTCCCCTGTAACCCTACTTGATGGACCGTCGTCTTCTCGGCAAATCCCCGTTACGATAAGCGGGCGCACTCACCCCTTTCACCCAAACGCGCCCGCTTTTTAGTTAAGCTGGAAGCGGCCCGTTGGCAGGTTGACTGGTCTGCCGGTCAGGTACTGGCGGTCAGAGTGGTCGTGCCGTGGCTCGGTCTTCCTGCAGAGTCTCGTGGTAAAGGGCCGGCCTGAGATTACTTAAGGCGGAGCCAGTCTGTTCAAGAGCTGACGGCGGGCACAAGCGTCTAAAGGACATCGCTACTATCGAGCGGTCCATCCGCGGCCGGCGGCTGGGCGCAATCCCCGCCGGGCTCCCTCAAGTCCCGAATGGAATAGCCGGGGAACTGTCCGGTCTCCCCTATTGCGAGGTGCGAGAACTGATCCTTTGCGCGACACCAGAGGCGAGAATGCCGGTGCGTCCATCCCAGGCACTCCTGATATTGCTTGAAGCGGAGCACTCGGTCGAGAGTATCCAACAGCTCGGGCATCTCACCGGACTGGAAGGCCTTCCGAACGATTTCGCGGTAAATCTCGTTAAAGCGCGAGCGTGGAGGATTCAGTACGGCGAGCCACCGCTCATGCTGGCCCGCAAACGCCGCAAATTCCGGCCAGGGTCTGGGGGCGCTGATGTAGTCACACCCTTGCAACATGTCACGCCATCCTTGCGGAAGCGGTTTGACTAGGAGATTTCCGTTCCCATCGATCTCCTGTTTGGAGATTCTCGGGAGCAGAAGTCCTAAGAAAAGGTCATGCAGGAAGAATCCATCATCATACTTGAGCGCGCTGCCGCGTCCGTGTTCCCAGTCCTCAAGTCGGTCCAGGCCGATGCCGAGCACCGCCGCCCAGCCTTTCCGCGCCAGGGAGTAGACGGCGTAGCCGTCGTAGGGGCCGTGGTCGTCCTCGCTCTTACTAAGCCAATCGAGGTCCGAAAGTTCAGGCCGATATGCTACAACCGCGTAGTCCATCGGGATTGAGTCGCGTTTATCCAGCAGGTACCGAATCCAACAGCGCGCGATCGCTTTACGCAAACGTCCAATCTCTGCGGGTCCGGTCCGCGCTAGGTTCGGAGGCATATAGCGGCGTGAGGGCCTGTTCTTCCAGGTCATCCGCACTCGCGCATCAACTCCGCGATGCGGAATGCCCGGCACGTCGCCAATCTTGAGGCCACCGCGGATCAGAGTCGACCTGGACCAATTCGTTTCGTTAGCCCGTCGTCCGCTCCTCTCGAGGTAGACTTCGCCTTTGATGCCTACAGCATTGTCCCTTACCTCAACCCGAAACAGATTGTCCCGACTGCCTCGTAGGGAAAGGGGCTTTTCATCGCGAGGAATCACACCATCCTCGGTGGCATCGTGCTTGAGCTTTATGTCGTAAGGCAACTCCTCACAGATCTCCGTAATGTAATCCTTGATCTCGGACCACGAAGGCGGATCGAGCGGATTGTGTTTTCCACCGCGCGCGAGGTAGAGCGTCACCGCGGTTCCCTTGAGGCGCTCGGTCCCGTCATTCTTGTCCACAGCGTAGCGAATCAGTCTTGTGGGACCATCGATGATCAGTGTGTGTTTGCGAATGTCGCCCTTCCAAGGTTCGGCCATGGCAGTCTCAACCTCGACGCGGTCAGCCAGCAGGAAGCAGGAGAGAAAGCCGATTCCGAACTCCGAAACCGGTGCGAAGTCGAGATCATGTTCCCGGAGCTCCGTCCGGTGCCGGTTAAACTCTTGAGACCGATAAATCGACTGGCCGACCCGCAGGAAGTACGTTTCCAGTATGTATTGGTTCATGCCCAGTCCCCGATCCTTGACAATCAAGCGAGGTTGGGCGAAAGCGTTTTCCGGCTCCACGTAGGTGACGAAAATCCTGTTGTTGAAATCGGGCGGGCGAGAAATACCCTCTTCACTCTTGGCCTCTCCTAACTGTGACAGTGCGTCCAAGTACTGGCAGGCGTCCACTGCGTTTTGGATCAACTCGCGGACCGCCACTAGCGGATTCTGGTAGATTGCGCCTCCCATCAACAGTTCGTAGATACGCTGGTCGTCAAGTTCGAAACGGTATGGCATGTACACGTAGTCCTTTGCATGGATCTCGGCCTTGACCACACGCGGCAACTGGAACGGCCAGTCGTGGCCCCGCTGCTCAAAAGCCCGCCGCGTTTTCTCAATTTCGGCCGCGATCTCCCTGCAAAACTGCACAATCGCATGATGAACGATGTGGCTGTCGCAGTTGCCGTCGTAGATGATCTCCTCCTTCTCGATGTGCCATTTGGAAATGGCCATGTGCTTGCTCCACTCCAGCACGGAGCGATCGCCTTCGGGAGCAAGCGGACCGGGCATCAGGTACTGAAACAACGCTGGTGGCGTCCGTTCTCGGTCAAAGTCGAGGATGTCGGCGAGTCGTAGCGCAGCAGCGATCATCAGCAGATCCGCATCTGCATTACCGAAAGGGTGCCTTGTCCGGAAGCGGTACTCCCCACGTTCGAAATGAGAAAAAACATCCGCGTCCTGGTTATGGCTCACGCATATGTCAGTGATCTGGTCCTGAAACGTGTCGTCTTGGAAGGAAAGGACAGACATCGGGTCGGGTATGTTCGGATTTTCATGACTGAACTTGCGCAACACCCCAAGGACCTCGTGATACCGCTCTCGTGTGGCGTGCCGTTCGCGCACGTGCTCGCAAAGGAGGGCCTCCTCACACTGTGCGAGCTGCCTTAGCAGACGAGCGCGCTCGGTTTCGGAGATGGATGTATCGGTCGAGCGCTTCTGGAGTTGCCTGAATCGCTTCCTGGTAGATTCATCCGACTCCAATCGTTTCCATAAATCGGAGTTGTCTCCAAGCCATTCCTCGCGCTCACGCGGCGGAATGATCATGCCCAGGTCGTGCAAATGGGCGGCCAAAACCAGCATCCCGATCTCGGGAGGCGTCAATCGCTGCCTTCTCTCGGGCAGGAGAATGTGCCACATTAGGTGCGCGACCTTGAGCGCGTGCACCCGGTCGTGCATCGTGAAGTGCTCCATTTCGCGCGTGTTGATCTGGTCGAGGAGCGGCGCCACAGCCTTGCGCACGAAATCGCAGATCTTTGTGTACAACGATTGGCACGCATGCCGGTCCCTAGTACCCGGGTTGCCCTCGAACCAACTGGAGGCGCCATCGGCATACTGCTTGAGCCGGACCATTAGATCGAGCTTCTCAACGTCCTCGGGAGTCTGCGGGATCTGCATGTCAAGACTCTATGGCAAGCTGTGGGATATGGATGACGAAATGAGCACCAGAATCCACCGTGCCTCTTTCCTCGATATGTCCACTGTGGAGCTCGATAACATCCCGAACAATCACCAAGTGATTGTCACTCTCGGGGAAGAAATACGGGCTAAACATGAGTTCCTTTAATTCCTTGGGAATATGGGGTCCATTGTCGATGATCTCGATGCGCACAGCATGATCGTGCCGTTCGGCCTCACCCGAGACCCGGATCATTGGAGGTCGTTTCCCCCCTTCCTGCATCGCGTCGTCGCGAATCACGATCAGCTTGACTATAACTCCAGCAAGCATCTCTGGATCGCACTCGATCCTGATCTCGGGATCGCGACAATCGAGCTGCGGCTGGCAACGGACGTGCTCATTTTTTGCCCCGTCCCGAATCCTTTGCAGCAAGTCGGCCAGCCGAACTGCTCCGATGACGGGCAGTGGGAACCTGGCAGCATCGTTCAGTCGTTGGCTAAGTCTGACGATTCGCCGCTCGACCTGTTCGCAGGCCGAGCGGGCTTGGCCCCACATATGGTTCTGGATATAGCCTTCGAGGAATCGTACCTCCCTGTGAATGTTTTCCAGTGGCGGGCCAGCGAGGTCCCACACCCTCCTCATGACTCTCCACCAGCCTGCGAGTTTCTGTTTCTCGATTTGATCCTGTAACTCGGCGTTCTTAATCACGAGCGCCGCGACCCCCGCGAACGTCTCCAGACAATGGAGCAACCCCTCGTCTATGCGACCGCTATCGTGAAGAAACGCCCGGTCGGCAATGAGAACGCCGGGACCGTTGGGCTCGCGAACCAACGGGACGCAAGCGAATGCCCCGGTATACCGGGGAGGCTCCACGGTAGTGTGGGCCGAGACCGTATGGGCACCTGCCGCGGCTTGATGCGCAAGTCCTTGTTCAAACGTCAGGCGCGTTAGGACATCGCGAAACCTATCGTCAACGCCACCCTGCCGGACCACCGCTTTGCCCTCGATGACCGAGAGAGCCGGCGCGCCGGACGTAAGATCCAGCGGCACCTGCTGCCCTCGCACAGCGGCGCAAAACCTCGATTCCGAGGCTTTGGTCTCCTGCGCACGGTCGAGCAGGAATTCCAGTGCCGTCTGGTCCCCAAACCCGGCGGTCCTCTCCTTCACCCAATTCCAAGCGCCCTCGGCATCGTCACGTGTCAAGGCGCCCACGCCCATGCGCCCTTGTAGGCATTTCCGGGTTCTGTCAGTCAGAAACAGCATGGCACGGCTGAAGGCCAGCCCCTGAGCGGCCGTCACGCCGGTGAGCAAAAGAAGTAGGTCCGTATCGAGCTGGTCAGGCATGATGTGCTCGGATCCGGGCCGCAATCTCGTTCAACGCCTTCAAGGGCTGCACCTGCTGCCGGATGTCCTGCAGAAGCTGAAAGGAATGAAACGCAAGCACCGCCTCGGCAGCCAAGATCTCGGTCAGCGTTTGATCGTCCGCCTTGAAAGCATCGGGTTGGGGATGCTCGAGATTGATGACGCCCAGGAGTTCCCTGCCGTCGATGATGGGTACCGCCAGTTCTGAGCGCGTGCTGGGAAGAGCTTCGTAGTACGATTTCTCTAATTTGACATCCGGAACCAACTGCGACAGTCGGGTTCTGGCCGCCATCCCGACAATGCCCTCGTCAAGCGAGTGGGGCCGGGACCATGGGCCCTCCGGGTATTGGGCCTTCGGCATCAACCGCTGAGTACTCGGATCGAACCAGAGGATGTCTCCAGCCGGCGCCGCAGTCAGCTCTTGAGCCGTTTTTAGGATGGCCTCGACAAGCCGTTCAAGCGAGTCCATGCTCGAGTTGGTCACAATCAAGCGAATCAGGTCCAGTAAGGCGCTAAGTTGGTCCTTGAATCGTCGTGCAATGCCGCTGGTGGCGCGCGCGTGCAAGCGCGCCGTTTGGATGGCGATCGCCGCCGATGCCGCCGCGGCTTGAATCGCTTTCCTGTCTTCGCCCCCGAAGCGTCTGGGCGTCCTGTAGTTGATAAACATCACCCCCACCACCTCACCGACTACGCCGGCTCGTAACACCGCCATGGCGCAGGACTTGATCCCTTCGCGCGTAAAGAACTTCAGCCGCCACGCGCTATCCTTCCCATCTTCGGGGAGAAACTCTTCGGGCGAAACGTCTGTAATGAACTGCGATCTGCCGGTCTCGACCAAGTGCCACTGAATGTCATCCGGGTTTGTCTTCCCGGCCATGGCATCCGGGTGTGTGAAACTGCCGGCCATGACAGGCGACTGTGCTTCGAACCGTTTGTCCTCTGCGAAATACTGGTACAGAGTCACCAGATCGGCGTCGAACGCGTGCAGGACGTGACGGGCGATTTGTTCGAGGACGGCCCTGGGGTCAGGGTTCTGGCTGCTGGCCAGGGCAAACAGCACGTTATGAAAGTCGGAGAGCGCCCAGGCCGTCTGCGCCTCCTCGGAGACCTGCCTCAGCAACATGTCGTTTTGAAGTGCGATCTCCATTTGCCGGGCAAATAACTTCCCCAACTCCTTGTGCGCGGGGCTGAACCTCGCGCCCTCTTTCCAGAAGTGCAGGTACAATACGCCCCGCATGCCTTCGCCGATGGACAGCGGGAAAGCCGCCATCGCGCGAACCCCCCGATCATACAACCGCGGATTCCTTCGCCTCAGCTCCTCGGAGTCGTCCAAGGTGACAGGCTCGCGGCTTTGCATGGCCTGCTCCCCGACCCCCCCGGCACTCGGGAGAAATTCGTGCAAGAACTCCTGGTCCGCTCTTCCCGCGCCCGCCAGCCTCAGCAGTTCTCCGCCCCTGTAAAAATGAAGACTGGCGGAATCAGCTCCCATCACATCTATCGCGTTTCGAGCAATCCGTTCCAGGACGACATGGGGACGGCAGGCCGCGATTTCCATGCCCTTCACCCGTCCCAGCTCTGTCACCCCTTGAACCGCCTGCGCCGAGACAACGGTGGGTTTGAGCTCCTTGTTGCAGCCGGCCTCTATAGTTCCAACAACCGTGTCGCCAGCCACCAGAGGCGCAAAAATCCGAATGTAGCGCCAATGCTCAAAGATGTCATAAATAGCCTTGTCAAACCGGTCATCCCAACCCTCGATAACCTCGGTTTTCCCGGACTTCACGACATCAGCTTGTATATCAGTACCCGCAAGGCTGTGACGGGAGCGCCGAATCCAGCCGCGCGGGACATTCTGGCCGCGTACTGTTTCGATAGTGCCCAGGTAGTCGTCCACGAGCGAAACAGTAGCCAGTTGGAAGCCCATTTGAGACAGTTCATGTAGAATTGCCTCAATGACCGAGTTCAGTTTCGTTGTGCCAGCAGTTGTGACGCTCCCGACCTCACCAATGGTGTCCCGCAAGCGGATTCGTTCCACGGCACTCGCGGCGTGTTCGGCGAGTGCGTGCAAGAATGCCTCAGCTTCCTCGCCCAAGTATCGTGACGTACTCGCTGCCAACAACGCTCCCCGTACGATGCCATGTGCAGCTAGCGGAACGCAGATCAAACTAGGTCTCAGGCTCCCGGCGGCAGACCGTAGCTCCCTTCGCCTAGGAATCCGTCCCGCTCGCACCATTTCGCCAGTGATCAGCTCAATGACAGGCTGTAGCCCAAACTCCTCGAAACGCCCGCCGGGGGCGAGCACACGGTAACCATGCGGCGAAGAACTATCCAGGAAGACCACGGCTCCGGTTTCAGCCCCGGTGCTCTTCAACGCCTCCGTAATCGCCAGCGAAAGTACCTGGTCTATACCAAGCAACTCGTCCATGTCGCGCATGAGGTCCAACAGCGACCGCATCTGGAGCCGTTCAAACCGAGACAAATACGATGCCGTGATAATGACGCCGAAGAAGAACACCGCGCGCGGTAGGATGCCTGCTAGAACCCGAAGAAACATCGGTGAAATTGCAGGGCCTCCGCCGGAGACGGTCAACCAGACAAGCACGGCGGCAAATGCCGCCAGGACGGCCATCAGGGTGGCGAGGAGCGCCCCGCCTGTCAAATACTCGGTTGCACTGAATATGGGCAGGCAATAAAAGAGGAAGAACAAGGATTGGGGATAGTCCGTGCTGGCATAAAAGAACGAAATGAGAACAACGTCGCCCCCGATGAAGAGCCGCTGTAGAAGCAGCGAGTGGCGCCAGCGGCGCCTATAAGTTGCAAAAAACGCAGCCGCGGCTAATAAGACGAACGCGACGCAAGCCAACGCCATCCAAGCGACGTGGACTCGCGCGAAGCTTGAGCCGTAAGACGATATTCGGCCGAGCGTCGCAATCAGGACCAGACATCGAATGACCAGCAAGTACGGGATGCGGCCGAAGAAGCCTGGTTCCCTGGTGGGAACGCCTCCTGCGAGTAGATATTCGCGCAGTTGCCGCAAACGCACTGTTAAGTAATGGTCATTCATCACAGCCAAGGATAGCGAGAATTCGGAACCCCAAGAGCGCGCCTGCGCCCGGAACAACGGGCGATCACGATGGTTGCTCTGGGTCCTCCGTTCCCACCCACGGTTGCCGTCACATATATAGTGATTTAGAATACTCCTTTGTTACAAAACAATCAAGCGACTCGACGGCCCGAACGGCCCGAGCCCTCCCAGTAGAGCAGGCGAGCAGAAAGATGTTCGCCCGTTCTTCGCCTATAACGATTTGAGCGGATTTTCAGAGCAGATCGGTCCATTCGCTGCGCGCCGGCCAGAACTTTTCGGTGGTAGTAAGTTCCATGTAACCATGGCCTAAATTGCCCGGCGGGACCAGCCGCAGTAAACCATCCACCGTCATCTGAATGAGATCGAGTGGCTCCGTCACATAAGTGCCCATCAATTCGGGCTCGGACTTGCACACCAGTCCGCCCTCCGGCCGCCATTCATAGGCGCTGATTTCCATCCCGACCGGCCTTTTTTCACTCGTCCCGAAGCTCTGTAACAGGAAGCTGTTGCCGTCCATCCAGTAGCACCAGAAACCGCGCCGCATACGGCTCTCGTCGTATTCAAAGGCATACGACTCGGGCGCGTATTCCAGGAAAAAGTTCCGGAATGGCAAGGGCACTTCGCCCGGCGGCTTATCGGGAGGAGCGGCAGGTCCCCCGCGGCGCAGGTTAAACAGAATTCCGGGCCGCTGGAGCATGATGGGGACCGCCCGCTTGAACTCATTGAGCAGGCTCGGAGCCCATTCTTTCACCAGCAGCCCGTCCAGGTTCCGCATCAGCCAGGGGTAGTAGAGGGTGGGCAGGAGCCTGCGGTCGTAGGTCCGGTACAAGGTCTGCCGCTGCGCATCGTCCGGTCCCGCGCAATACTCCGGAACGGTGCAAGTGCGGCGGAATATAGTTTCTTCCCCGCCGGCAGGCTTTGGCCGGACCGTACGAAAGAACGGAGCCCGGAGCAGTGCTTGATAGATTGGATCTTCGGCGGGACCGGGAAACACGTAGTCGGTAGACCATTCTTTTCCCGCTTCCTCCCACTGGAACCGGATCGCGAATTTCGTTCGCAGAAGGCCTGAAACGTCTCCCCGCCCTGCTCCCCAAGCTGGCGCATGCAGCAATCCTCCCACCTGCCGCCGCGGCCGGTTCACCCCCTCCGGGGCAATGGGCACAAGATCGACGTATTGCCCGTCGTCAATCGCGGAAACGCGGTCCCATGGTTTGGCATCCAGCACATACACGACTCCGGGCTCCGTCGCCGCCACGTGCCAGGCCGGAAATGTTATCCGGAACGGCTCCGCTTTCCCGAACGGTGCATCCATTCGTCCTTCGAACCGGTGCGTCGCAAACCACAAGGAGACGTCGATGGACGGCGAGACATCGACATAGCTTGTCTGGTAGCCGTAATGCTGTACCAGCGCGTCAGCCAGCACGTAATTCGCGACGCTTACCTGGATGTCGATCGGACCCAGTTGCGGTAAACGTAACAGATCCCCCACTACGGAGAGCAATCCCGCCTTGATGTAGAGCTGTTTGATGCGGGTCTCGAACCATTCGCCGGCGGGACGCGTTCGCAAGGTTCTGCCGAGCGAACTGAGGATCGCGCTATAGTCCTTGGTCTGGCCCCGAAACAGCCGCACAGTACCCTCCGCGGGAGGCGGCAGCTTCTTAATTTCATCCAGCAGTTGCCGATAGCTGGTAACGGCGATAGCGTCCATGAGTTACTCCTCGAACAATGGTGTGCTGAGGTAACGCTCGGCCAAATCGGGCAGTATCACGACGAACGTCTTGCCCTTGAACTGCTCTTCATGGGCCAGCCGCAGCGCAACCGACATCGCCGCGCCACAGGAGATCNNCCGGAATGAAGCCCGCCCCCAGGCCTTGGATCTTGGAAGGACCGGCCCGCAGAGGCTCCTTTTTCAACGTCTGCGTGATGACCGGGCAGCGCGCCGGCTCCACGCCTACCGATACGATCTTCTTCCTCTGCGACTGCTTGATATATCGCGAAATGCCCGTGATGGTCCCCCCGGTGCCGATGCCTGCGACCAGCACGTCGATAGCGCCCGCGGTGTCGCTCCAAATCTCCGGCCCGGTCGTCTCGAAATGGATGCGCGGGTTGGCCGGGTTCTCGAATTGCTGCAGCAACACGTAATGATCCGGGTCGGAGGACACCAGTTCCAGCGCCTTGGCAATGGACCCGGCCATGCCCTGCTCGCCGTCCGAAAGCAAAAGCCTGGCGCCCAGCGCCTGCACCACCTTGCGCCGTTCGATCGACATGGTCTCCGGCATCGTGAGCGTGATGGCATATCCGCGCGCCGCCGCCACGTAGGCCAGTGCGATCCCGGTATTCCCGCTGGTGGGCTCGACGATCTCCTTGCCAGGTTTCAGAATCCCACGCTGCTCCGCATCCCACACCATGGCCGCGCCAATGCGGTCTTTCACCGAATAGGCCGGGTTGCGGCCCTCGATTTTGGCCAGCATGGTTACCGGCGCGCCATCGGTAATGCGATTGATGCGCACCAAGGGCGTACGCCCGATGCTGAGTGAATTGTCCCCGTAGAACAAACCTATATCTCCCAATTTGGAACGAACCTGGAATTGCGCTCGGCCCAGGCGCGCCGCAATTCGGCGAAAGTGGTGTGGTCCAGAACGTCGGAGACGGCCAAATCCACGCGGCTCCACATCTCGGCGAAAGGCGATTCGCCCTTGCGCCGCGAGCGGGAACGGCCCGGTTGCGGACCCTCCACGAAACGCAGCACTTCCCCCGCCGTCAGGGTTTCGGGAGGGCGCACCAGCAGGTAACCGCCTTCGGCGCCCCGCCGCGACTCGACAAAGCCGCCTTGCTTCAGACCCGCCAAAATCAGTTCCAGGAATTTCTGCGGGATCTTCTGCCGCTTGGCGATCTCGCCGATTTTGACGGGCGTTCCCGGCGGCTGCGACGCCAGGTCGAATAGGGCCTGCAGCGCATATTCACCTTTCACGGAAATGGTCATTGCGGCTGGATGTGAGTAATCTCCCCTATCCAACTAGAGATTAGAGGAAACCTGGCGCCGCGTCAACTGTAAGGAGTGGGGCGAGTGGGACAGACCTTGGTCCGCAGGCAACCCCCCGGTCGCCCACGTCAGGCAGGATGAAACAAAGCAAACAACTGGAGGGCCGCGTAGGTTTTGGAAAACCGAGCCGCTACGCGGCGTTCCCAGTCATGGAAAACGACGTTAGCTCGTTTTTGTGGTGTCTTTCGTGGTTTTCGCCTTCTTCGTCTTGGTCATCTTCTTCGTTTTCGTGGTGCTCTTGCTGGTCTCGGTGGTATCCTGGGCGAACATGGCGAAAGAGCCCAGAGCGATGGACAGGCCCAACATCAGGCTCATCAATTTCTTCATTACGGTGTCTCCTTTTGATTCGACGAATTCTGCGTCGTCTGCAACGTATCATAAACCGCGGCAGATGAACTGGCTCTTAAGCTGTTATTAAAATCACTTCATTTCGGTAAACTATTCTCGGTGACAGCCCCGCCAAACAGGCTTTCCACCTGTTTTCAATTACTTACGAAAATCCGGCCCGTATCCCCCAACCAACCCGCTCCCGTAATATTTAGAGCGAGGCCGGGCCTCACGCGCGCGACGCCTTCCGCTTGGAAGCCGATGTCTACCGCGTCCGCCCCCCGCCGGGCGAGGGCGAACTCCTGGCCCGGCCTTTATGGAAAAACGAAGTTAGTTCTGCTTTGTTTGCGTCTCGGTGGTCTCTTTCTTTTTGGTCTTCTTGGCCTTTTTCTTGATTTTTTCGGTCTTCTTCACGGTGGTGCCGGTGGAATCCTGGGCGAACGCTGCGAAAGAGCCCAGCGCGATGGACAGGCCCAATATCAGGCTCATGAATTTCTTCATTACGGTATCTCCTTGTGATTCGATGATTCTGCTTCGTCTGTAACATACTGTAACCCCGGCAGATGAACTGGCTCTTACGCTGTTGTTAAAATCACTTCATTTCGGTAGACCAATTCTCGGTCACAAGCTTCCACCTGACAATTGGATCCTTTATTTCCAATATGTTGGCGACACCTGGTACGCTTTTTGGTCGAAACTGCAAGATCGGCCCTGGTAGTATGGAATCGGCATGAGGAAACCGGAAATCGCCAAACGTCTGGCCCGCCAGTCGGGGGTCTCCAACGCCGAAGCCGCCGACCAGTTGGATCGCGTTGTCCATCAGATTCTTTCCAAGCTGCGCAAGGGCAAGACGGCGCCGTTCCCCGGACTGGGCCAGTTCACTCCGGGACCCAAAGGGTCCTATCAGTTTAAGAAGGAGAAGCCGACTGGTCATGGCCGAAAATAATTGGCAATCGAGTGCGCACCTGGCCCGTCTGGTCCGGCAGTGTCTGGCCGAAGGCGCCAGCGTGGAGATCGATGGGCTGGGCACCTTTATCCCCGACGCCCAGCACGGCTTCCGGTTCCAGCCGCGCAACCGGCCCAAGGTATTCGTGGCTTATGTGCAGGAAGACGCCGCCGCCGCCGAGCGGCTCTTCGAGAATCTAGAAGCCTGTGGCTTCGATCCCTGGCTGGACCGCCGCAAGCTGCTGCCCGGCCAGAACTGGCCGCGCTCCATCGAAGAGGCCATCAGCACCTCGGATTTCTTCCTGGCCTGCTTTTCGCACCGGTCGGTAAAGAAAAAGGGCGGCTTCCAGGCGGAAATCCGGTACGCGCTGGATTGCACGCAGCGCATTCCGCTGGACGAGATTTTCCTGATTCCGGCGCGTTTGGACGCCTGCCCCGTACCCGAGCGCATCCAGCGTGAGACACAGTACATCGATCTGTTTCCCGATTGGGATCGTGGCTTCCGCCGCGTGGTGGCCGCGATGCGCCGCCAGTTGAACCGCCACGCGGCCGCTTGACCGGTAACCGGCCGCCCGTCCGGCACGTCCATCTTCCAGCTATCGTCAGCTATCCGGGTATCCATATGTCTGTTCTTCGTTCCTATTGGCTTGGTCTCGTGCTGGTCCTGATCGCAGCCCCTCTGCCCGCGCCCGGCCAGTATCCTCCCGGTAACGGCGGCTTAGGCATTCCCATCCCGCGCCGTCACAAGAAGGAAGAGCAAGCCCAACTGCAGAGCACCTCGGGCATGCTGCGCCGCATCCTTAAGGACCAGGTCGTCGTGGAGGCGGACGATCACCGCATTCTGAATTTCAAGCGCACCGACGCTACGCATTTCCTCAAGATGGGCAGCCCCATCAAGCCGGCCGAATTGAAACCCGGCGACTATATCGAAGTCGAGTCCAGCGACGACGAAGAAGGTTTCCTGACCGCCGTCAACGTCATGTGGCAGCAGGATGGGAGCGCCAAGGACCGCCAGCACGCCGCCGAGCCGGTGGAGACCTCGCTCGCCAAGAGTTCCCATGAAAGCGCCAAAGAGAGTGCCAAACAGGACGCTAAAGAGAGCGCTGCGCCGGAGCCCGAGCAACCCCCCGCCAAGCCCGCCAGCCAGGCCGCGGCGCAGGCCCCAGCCCCAGCCCCAGCCTCAGCCGACGACACGAATCCAGCCGACCTCAGCGCTCCCGCGAAAGACGAAGTGAAGTCCGTGCAAATCGACCCGGACGATCAGGGTCCGCCGGTCCTGAAACGCGGCGGCAAGGCCGTGCGCAAGGCAACGGAACCTGCCCCACCGTCGGGCGGGGTGCCTGCAGGGCCCGGCACTCCGGCCGCGCCCGAACTGTCGGCCCGGAACGAGCCGCCCGCCGCCGATCGCGAGCCACCAGTCCGCGGACCGCAGCGCCCCGAGGAGGTAGTCATAGAAAAAGCGCGGGAAGCCGCCGGCTCTTTCCTCGAAAGCCTGCCCAACTACTTCTGCCAGGAAATCATGACGCGCTATCAGAGCGAATCGAACTCTAAGAACTGGCAGCCGCACGACGTAGTTTCCATGGCGCTCGTCTATGAAAACGGGAAGGAGAGTTACCGCAACCTGGCGATCAACGGCAAAGCCACCAAGAAGAGCATAGAGGATTTGTCCGGATCATGGTCCACCGGAGAGTTCGGCAGCGTGCTGGCGGACGTCTTCTCGCCTGCCACGGCCGCGGATTTCGAGTACCGCAAGGAGTCCCGATCGGCCGGGCGCGCGTCCCTGGTTTACGATTTTTCGGTGGAGCGTGAGCATTCCCACTGGCGGATCATGGTTGCGTCGCAATTGATCACTCCCCCTTACAGCGGCTCCGTGTGGATCGACAAAGAGACCAACCGCGTGCTGCGTGTTGAGATGCAGGCGACCCACATTCCCGACGCCTTTCCCTCCGACAAAGTAGAGATGGCCACCGATTACGAATTCGTCCGTTTTGCCGACCGCCAGTTTCTGGTGCCGGTGCACGCCGAGACGCTGGGCTGCCAGCGCGACACGGGCACTTGCAGCCGCAACGCCATCGACT
>PKYZ01000413.1 GCA_003132865.1 Bryobacterales bacterium | reverse complement strand
ACCAGCGAGGTCAGTGGCGCCTCGAAGTTCATCTTCGCTACATCCGCGTATTTGGCTTTGGCGACGATGCCGTTGATGAAGTAACTCACCGCGGAGGAGACGATCATCATCACGCGCATGACGAAGATCCAGACCAGCAACCGCACCTGCATCTCGGGCTGCTTGACCGCCAGCAGGATAAAGGTGATCAGGGCCACGCCCGTGACGCCGTAAGTCTCGAAACCGTCGGCCGATGGTCCCACGGAGTCGCCCGCGTTGTCGCCAGTGCAGTCCGCAATCACGCCCGGGTTGCGCACGTCGTCTTCCTTGATCTTGAAGACGATCTTCATCAGGTCCGCGCCGATATCCGCGATCTTGGTGAAAATGCCGCCCGCTACGCGCAGGGCCGCGGCGCCCAGCGACTCGCCAATCGCGAAACCGATGAAACACGGGCCGGCCAGATCGCCCGGAATGAACAGCAGGATGATCAGCATCATCATCAACTCGACCGAGATCAGCAGCATGCCGATGCTCATGCCGGACTGCAATGGAATGTCGTAACAGGGGAAGGCCTTGCCGCGCAGGCTGGCGAAGGCCGCGCGGGAGTTGGCGAAGGTGTTCACGCGCATGCCGAACGCCGCCACCGAGTAGCTGCCGCCGATGCCGATGATGCTGAACAACAGAATGGTACCGACCTGGAGGGCAGGCCGGCTCTGCAGGAAGCCGAAGTAGAACACGATGATGACGCCGATGAAGCACTCCAGCAGGATCAGGAACTTTCCCTGGGTGGCCAGATAGGTCTTGCAAGTCTCGTAGATGAGCTCGGAGACTTCCAACATGGACTTATGCACCTCCATGTTCTTCAGCCGCATATAAATGATGAGGCCGAAAATCATGCCCAGCACGCAGAACACCAGACCGAACGTCAACAGGGTGTGGCCGCCGATGCGGTCCCCCAGAAAACGGGCGCTGTTCAGATCCGGCAGGCGAAGGCTGGCTTCGCCGCCCTCACCTTGTGCCATCAGAGGTAAGGCCAAAAGGGCCATCCACAGCAGCGGGAGAAACGCGCGGAGTGCGCGGAGCTTAGTCGAAGATACTGTTCGCATGAAAAGAGCCTCCTGGAATGGGGCGAGAGCCCGAGGATGCGCCTACCCCAAAAAGGATATCAGGGTTGGTTTACCTCAGCCTTCACTTGGAATTTACAAGGTAGCGCAAGGCGTCCGTAAATTCAAGGCGAAAAGCTGTCAGCGATCAGCGATCAGCTTTCAGCTCGGCGCGTCAGGCGCTGCCATTCGGCTTCGGGTTGACTGGGGGCGCCGTTTTATCGCCGGGGGCCGGGGGCTTCGGGAAGTCGGCGAGCAGTTCACGGGGGATTTCGCGCCAGACGCCGTCAAGGCCGCGGACCCTGGGGAGAACAGAGTAGGAGCCGGGGTCCTCTGCGGAGCTCTTCCAGATGAGGCCGCCAGAAAAAATCTCATCTGGTTTCGGCGTATCTTGCGCGTGGCGTGCGAGGCGATCTTTGCGGTAGTTTTGCAGATCGGCGATGGTGCAGGAAATGGAGCGTTCAAGGCGAGCCTGGGTAAGATAGAGGCGGTGGATGGCCAGGGCGAGTTCGCCGGGGGGCAGGGCGCCGGGCGCGTAGATTTTGGCCTCGGACTTGTCGATGCGGACCAATTTCCACTGATTGACACGCGATTTGTTCGACGAAGTCCTTTTCCACATCGTCCTCTGGAAGCCAGGCGGCTGAGAGGCGCGCGAGGTGTTGGTCGAATTTGGATTGGTCTTCGCCGGGCAGGACGACGGTTTCGGCGCGCAGGCCGTGGGTGAGGGCATTGAAGCGGACGTGTTCCTTGGCCGCTGGAGTTTGGGGGCCTGTAGAGCGCTGCGCATTGCGGCGGTTGGCCCGTATCTGCTTGATAGACGAGATGTTTACCTTTTGTGCCGAACAATGCCAATTTGGGGCGGGAGGAAGGCGATTTAGCCGCCGATGAACGCGGATAAACGCCGATAAGACCGCTCTGCCAAACTGGCAAATAGGGCCGGCTTACCCGATTTCAGACTAGCGCGGCGGCGGGCGGAACCGGGGCTACGATTTGAAGGGGTGATTGGAAGTGGTTTGTTTGGAGGGGTTACGGGGGGGAAGAAAGTTGGCGAAACGTGTGACCGGGGTTTTGGGGATTGGGGATTTTGCGGGGGTTGGGGGTGTAAGGTGTTGAACAGATGGGAGTTATTGGTGAATCGGGGCGTGTCGGCCGCTTGGTTACGACCGCCTTTTAGGGTTTCGAGCTGAAACGCCGTGCGGCTAGACGGAGGCAGCGTGATGCGACTAGCGGAGGAAGCGCCGGATGCGCTTGGCTAGAGGAGACAGGTTTGCTAGCTCGCATTCCCAAAGGATGAGCATGCTCCAGCCTTGAGACCGAAGCTGCTGTTCATTCGCGGCATCGCGGTTTTGGTTGCGGGCTAGTTTCGGCCCCCAGTAGCCGGCACGGGACTTCGGAATGTGGGAATCAATGCAGCCGGCGTGCTGGTGCCAAAAGCAGCCCCGAACTTCGATGATCTTCTTGAGCCGCGCGAAAACCATGTCTGGCTTGCCGGGCAGCGAAGCAACATGGAGCCGGTAGCGGTAGCCCATCCCATGGACCAGCCGGCGGACGGTCAGTTCCGGCGATGTATCCTTTGACCGGATCATCCGCATGTTTGCGGAACGACGCTCTGGGGTGAGCGTGTCCAAGCTCTATTTCTCCGGTTTGGAAAGAAGGTTGGCCGCTTGCGCCGGGTACTTGCCGGAGAGCCATTTGAGGACTGCAAGCTGGTCGGCGCCGGTCGCGCGGCGTATCTGAATCAGGAGCTTCATCAGAGAAGGCCGGTCCAAGGTGAGATTCTTGGCACCCTCATTGCATATCGAACAGACCGCCCGGAGGTTGCTTGGATCATCGTTGCCGCCCATCGACTTGTCTACAATGTGGCCGATATGGAGACGGGTGATGCGCGAGGTATCTGCGGGGTGCGGCTGGCCTGCCTCGGCTCCGCACATCTGGCAGGTAAATCCGTTCCGGTCGAGAACGTAAGCCCGAGTCTCTTTGGAGATGCCACGGGCGAATGCGGGAATGGGTTTCGGATCGAGGAGCAGATATTCGCCTGGCTTCAAGTCGCTNNATGAGGATTTGGTAGCCCTCTTCGGTGCGCAGTTCGCGCACACGCCTTCCCCATTCGCTGGCGTCGCCCGAGGCTTTGCGGAGTTCGACGGAGTCTAGGACGCGGCCGACGTTGGCCAGGATGTAGGCCCGAAGCCTCGCTCTGGACCCCAGCGAGCGTTTGATTGGCTCTTTCGGTTTGTTGCGATTCATCCGGCCACTCGCACGAGACGGGCATGTGCGAGACAGGAGGCTACCGATTCGGCAATTGCCTTCGCGAATGGCGCGGGGAAGGCGTTACCTACCTGCCGATACGCGGCTGTCTTGCTGCCAGAAAACTGCCATTCACCTGGGAACCCCTGAAGCCGTGCCACCATGCGCACAGTCAGGTGACTTCATTGGAATGCCACGACGCTCCGGCGGCCTATCCGCGACTCCGAGGCCATCAACGCCAAGGGCCGCCCACGCTTGGCGGGCTCTAGCAGGCTGCGGAAAAACGATTTTCCATGGTCAAAAAGCCTTAAAAACTGCTAAGCGCTTTACGTAGAATCAACCACTTACGGATGTTGCTAACTGTTAATTCAGGTCTCCAAATGAGTTTTTCCGCAGCCTGCTAGTGGGGCCGAGATCAGGGCCGCCATGCTTGACGGAACCGCCTACGATGGTGGGGTGGTGTGTCTTTGGGTGGTAAGAAAAAGGTGGGGCCTGATTACGGGCTCGATTACGGGCGGCCTTCCTAGCTCCTAGCCGCCCTTTCTCGATGCCCGAAGCGATGGGTCGGAGCTTTGGACGGGAGCTTCTGGCCCGCGGCGCTCGCGTTCGCTGGAAACCTGCGAGGCGGCCTGTAGGCTAACGTCCTCGCTAAGACTGAAATAGGCCTCGTCGACGGTTTTTCTGATTTGACCTGTTGCAAACTCCTGACAAGCACGATAAAGCGAGTCGACCGTCTGTCTCAGGAAAGTTCGGGTACCCCGACTCCACTGCAACGATGCGGGATACTGGCTGCGAAAGACGGCAATCTTCTGCGTGGCGTTCTTCATGGCTTCCGACCGTTCCGTTGGGTCTGGCCAAACCGTTCTCCAATAGCGGCAGGTATTGCAGGTCGCCACACAGCGCGTTGAGTCATGCGAGAGAAAGGATTCCCAACCGCATTCCGCCAGCGTGAGCCGATCCAGTTGGTCGTCGCGACGCTTTTCTCCATTGCATCGTTTGCATGCGAGGACCACGTTCCCCGGAATATGTAGCCCGAGGCGGAACCGGTTCATGCCCTCAAGATGCTCAACCGAGGTCCGATCCTCTTCTAGCGGCTGGTAACAGTAGCAGCAATTGCTGCCAAATGCGGCCTCTACAGCCTCGGCGTATCGTGCGTCTGTAATATTGAGTTGGAGCGAAGACATATCTTGCGGCTGAGGTCATGGAGTAACATGCTGACGAGCTTGTTGGCAACGTCGGATTTGGCGCGTGAGGTCGCCCTCCGCAGATAGGCCGATGCCGGGAAGCTCACGCGCGCGCCTTTCCGCGCTGTTGTGGTGTTCTATTGCCGGTTGGCGGGGTGCTCGCGTCGCTTCCCAATAGCCAATTGGCGCCAACCTTGAGTACCGCGGCCAAACCTTTCACTTCAAAATCGAATGCGGAGCGGAGGCCGCCTTCAACTTTCGCTAAGGCTACCCTGTCTAGCTGGACGCCTTCGCGCGCCAACCTCCCGGCCAATTCATCTTGGGTCAACGGCGGATCGCACCGACGCCGGGCTTCCCTGACCCGCTTCCCGATAATATTCCGCGATGGTCGCTTCCTGGACTTGACCGCCATTCCCATCCTGTGTAACAGAAGGAACGAGGACTGCGTGTTCTTTAAAAAGAACATCTTGTTAAAGCGGACCGCGCCGGCTATTCTTGGAATATGCACCACTGGATGCTAGGCGGTCCGTCGCATAGGTGGTTTCGCCCTGGCCGACAATGGTGCCCCCCCGATTTGGCGGAGTGCTCCGACTCGTCGTCAGCCTGGTGGCCTGGACTGGAGGCTTTCCGAGTAGATGGCCGTTCGCAGGCGCTCGATCCCATGCCCGGGTCGGAGGCGCTTCTCCGCGCGCGCCGAACTCCGGCTCGCAAGGCAGCGACCTGGCACCCTCAGAGTGAGGGTCACGATCAGCGGGTTGCCTTCCCTGGGCCGGAGGTTTCGTCGTGACCGAAATGCAAAGGCGTCTCCTAGACCGCCGTTTTCGCGAAGCAGCGGGGCAACAGCCCGACCTTGAGATGTTGAGGGGGCTACTGCTCGGCCTTGGGGGCACACACCTGGTCGCGCCCCCAGGCCCTGATGCAGCGTTGCCGGTCTTGATTGATGGCGGCTTCGTCATGGCCGGGCCGGTAGTGCCAAGGACCATGAGGGAGGGTCGATGTCACAGAAACGTGGCCGAAATCTGGACCGAGGAGCGGCACGAACTCGTCGGGATCGGTACCGGGTACTCGCTCAGTGATGACGGTCTCTGGCGTCAGCACTCGTGGGGCCTTCGGCGGGAGGGCATTCTCGAAACGACCGTGCCGCGGGTGAAGTACTTCGGCGTTCTGCTACAGCATGCGGACGCCGATTCGTTCGCAATGGCAAACTTGACTAGTGCCTGTATGTCGTGCGCGAGCGTGGGAGGAAAGACAAAAGGAAGTAGGCGGTCTCGCCCGCTGTGCTCCGCCACGTCTTTACCCCAGACCAGCCTCGCGCAGCGATCAGACCGTAAGGTGCTTCCCCGACGGTGAGCGGGCTAATGCGGGCAAGATCCGACCTTCGTGCGGTATCGGAAATCTTGAATTGCTTCCGTTGAAAGTTGTTTGACGACGTTAACGATTGGGTTCATTGGGCCGAATGAGCCAAAGCGATCTAATAAATCGCTGCTGCAAGCGCGCGATACAGGGGCATCAGATCGGTTCCGGGGTAGTCCACCAGAAGTTCACTCGCTGCCAAAGCCAGCAGGACGCGCTTGAAGGGGCGCGACAGATCCTCAGTGAGGGCGAATTCCCGCGCAATCTGCATGAGTTCCTGCTCGCTCACCTTCAACTTATCGGCGACATCACTGAATCCGTCCACATTTTCTGAATTTGGGTCAATTGTGCCAGCCGATAGTTCAGCTAGCGCGACTAGGAACGGGTCCGCCGCCGTTTGCTGGGCGTGTTTCTTTCGGCTCTGTCGGAATCTTAGCTGCCGAGCCTTGAAATCTGGAAATACAACGGTTCGCAGCATGTCCCACAAGTAGGCACGGAGTGCCTGATAGTGGACGTCCGTTTCACGAAAGCTGTCCCGATCGATATTTAACGCGGATTCCAGCCCTTCTCTTACGATAAGTTCTCCCGTGACCTGGCCGAACTTCATACCTTCATCGAATGGATATCCTAACCACGACTTGTCGTACATGCCTACACCAACGTTCCTGATCCGAATATGAACTCCCTTGAGTTCTTCAGGGCGAATCCTTGGCTGTTGGACGTAGATGTATCCGGTAACCGATAAGCGTCTGCCTGCGACCTCCTCGTCGAAGTGCACAGGGTATGCTTTGGGATCAGGGCTTGCGTAGCCATTGGCCTGTGGATTGGGAAAATACTGGGGACGACGCAGGGAGATGCCGTCAACGATAAGCTCGAAGCTGTCGACTCTAGGCAGATCGATTGGCTCACCGTCGATATTCCGGCCGGGTGCGCTGAAGGGGTCCTTGCCAATGTAGTTGAGGGGGCAAAGCAGTCCGAGTTCCCAAAGCATGTAGTAGTAGCCGTCCAAGACGAGGTCTGCGCGGTTTGCCGACTGCACGACGCGAACCAGGTCAGAGTAGTCCTTTATGACTGATTTGCCAATCTCCAACGCCTCTGTTGCGCCAACGGCGCGGCGGACTAGACCCGTGAACTCACTGATAAGCCCTTCTTTGGCATCGGGAATTGTTATCACTGTATACTGCACATCTTCGCGCTCCGGAATGTCGTCGACGTACCGTATCGCACCGAGATGCACCTTTTCGGTGTCACCGCCCATTGTCCTCAAAGCCGGTTCATCTTTGTGGAATGAATCGAGGCTTACCTCCGCTATGAACTTTGTGCCATTGTTCTTGACGCTGGAGGACACGTAGAAGCGATTTCCTAGCTGGGCTACCGCAAGTAGGCCGATGCCGATACGGCCTATGAGTTTACGCTGGAAAACTGTGCTGGTATCCTCGGCGATGCGCTTACGGCTACCGCCAATGTGCTTGAGCACATCCAAGAAAATACCGATGGTCATTCCCGAACCGTTGTCCTCGACGGTCAAGGTCCGGAAGCGTGGTGGATCGGTGGTAATCGTGACGCGCCTGGCATCGGCGTCGTAGGCGTTCGCGACGAGTTCCTTGAGGGCCGCGGCTGGAGACCGATAGATTCCCGAGCTGATGTCGGCGATGATCTTCTGGGCTGCGAAGATGTCGTCAGTTTTAACCGTCCCCGAGGCGCTCAGGTGGGTGAGTGGCGGATCCAGTTCGTGCGCTCGCTCCGGCGCTTGTTCATTCATTCCGCTGAAGTACCTCCGAGCCGGGCTGTGAAAGCTCTGCGCTTCGCGGCTTCGTTGCGGCCAGCGTCGGCGAGTACACCACCTGCTGCCCGTTCGCTCACGCGTCTATCAAGCGTAACCCCGATTGGTTTGGCAGGTCAACGTTGAACTGGAGGTTCAAGGGCTGAATCCATCTGAATGTCGGCATCCCGAAGAAACCGTTCCGTTCGCTCACGTGTCTATCAAGAGCAACCTTGATTTACGCGGGTCCAGGGGACCCGCGCAGGTCGGGTCGCAGGTCGGGGGCCTGCCCCACACAAAATGGCCAAACTCCAGTATCAGGGTCAATGTTAACCAGAGGCACCGTCCATCGCAAGCGCATCAGGATTGCAATATCTTCTCGACGTTGGCCCAGTCTTCCGCGTGCTCCACGAACTCGCCGCGTTCGGCAGCGGCGATGCCACGTTTCACGCCTTCACGAAGACGGGCGTCGTCCTGCAGCAGCCGCAAGGCGGCATCTTTCACCAATTGTTCAGTGTCGGTGCCACGAAAGCCGCGCTTCCTGCTCGGGGGTGAAATGGACTTCCACACGCCTGCCAACCATGCCCATGAAAGATCCACCGCATCCCGGCGATTTTATCCGGACGGAGATCATTGAACCCGCCGGCCTGTCCGTTACGGACGCTGCGAAAGCGCTTCAGGTCTCGCGCCCCGCCCTTTCCAGTTTGCTGAACGGCAAAGCCGACCTGTCCGGCGACATGGCGCTGCGCATCGAGAAAGCTTTCGGCGTGAAGATGGACACGCTCATGCGGATGCAAGCCTCATACGACATTGCGCGAACCCGAAAGCGCGAGGGGAAGATCCGCGTGTGGCGGTTTCAGCCCATTGGCGAGGTTGGTGCGTAGCGGCGGTGTGGGTTTCCGAGCAAATTCGCGATTTGTGTACCTCCCGGTCACCGTAGGCTCGGCGATGTGTGAAGATGTATAGTGGCGTGCTGCCGACGCGCCAGAAACAGAATAATATCGAGCACGACGTTCTGGGAGCCGACCGGATCAATGTCTGACCACAACTACTTTGCGAACCTGATCTGGCAAATCGCCGACCTGCTGCGCGGCCCGTACCGCCCGCCCCAGTACGAGCGCGTGATGCTCCCCATGACGTGTGAGCGCCTCTTAAGGAAAAGCGATCACCATTTTTCATATCCGCGGTAGATTCTTTGCCAGATCTACCAGCGCACGTAGCCGCCTTTCAAATACACTGAACCTCTCGGCCCGATGCGCTCGACGAGCACGATTCGCTTCCCGAAAAGCACGCGGTATACGGCACGGTAGAGTGAACGGCAGATGTAGATGCGGTAATGGTCTCTGGTGTTCCGCGTCTTCCGGCGTGGGGTCGTCTTCGAGAGCCAGGATGTCGTTGAGCGCCTGATCGAAGGCATCGTCGCCGTGATCCTGGAGGATTTCCATGAGGCCCGCTCTGGCGCCGGGCAGCAATTCTACTTGCCAGCGCCCTGTCACCGCCACGCTCAGTCCTTCACGTCGCGGCCGTGACGCCGGGCGAAGTCGCGGATATTTTCACCTCTCAAGCCGTGCTCCTTCTCTTCCCGTATGGCGAGAATCAAATCGGCTTCTTCCTCATCGATCCAGTCGCGATCTTTGAGGAGCTTTTTTTCCGCGGCGCTCAATTCGAACTCGGAGGCCGGCCGGCGCGCGAGGGCCGGGCCGAGGCTGTGCGTTTCGACATTCCTGCGGACGGGCATTGCGCTTGGCCTCCCTTGTTTCAGCATCGCACAGCGAGCTCGGCGCGGCAAGATACTCTTCCAGGAGTTGCTCCAGACCAGCGCCGGCGGCCGGTGTGATCTCAACCGTCCACTGTGATGCCACGTTCTCTCAGATACTCCCGCAGGGGCTTGGCGCGGTCCGCTTCTCTCCGGTAGATCCGTTCGGCCATGATCGCGTCGGCCTCGTCCTCGGTGATCCAGTCCGGATCTTGCAGGATCTTTCCTTCCGCCGGGCTAAGGTCCACGCCTTCCGCTCGAACCCGGCCCTTGATAGCCAGGGATTCCAGGTCGGAGGCGGTAGCCGGGGCGCCGCTGCCCTTTTCTCCACGAATTGGCATCGCGCTGCGTCTCCTTTGCTTCTAGGATCGCACGGGCGGGCTGGTGCGGGCGATGCCGTGCCCTCCGCGTCCGCGACGAACGCGTAGCATCGGCGGCCTTCTCGGATGGCGCTCAGGACCGCCCCGGCGGCGAGACCGCCGAAAATCGGCGTTCATCGGCGTTTATNNTATTGGCCGCCGATAAACGCCGGTGAACGCCAATTTCTTTACTCGCAGATCGAGCGAGTTTTTGGCACGGTCCTCGTAGGCCCAGGACCCTGGTTGCTGGGTTCCCCAAGGAACGCGGAGATAAGCTGTCAAGATCCTTGTTGGACACTATAGAAGGATTACACTAAGAGTTCAGCCAATGCCGATGAGGCCCGAATCAGGTTGGATTTGACGCGC
>PKYZ01000125.1 GCA_003132865.1 Bryobacterales bacterium | reverse complement strand
ATGCCTTATTTTAACGCCTATTACCTCACGCATCCGCGCCCGCTGCGCCGAGTGCGCGGCGGTGATCACGAGGATGCGGGCTATTGGGCGACGCGCGACCGTTGTGCGCGCCGGGAAGGCGGATCGCTGGACGCTGGCCGACTTGTCGGGCCTAATCGCCCAGAACGCCGCTTCTCGGGGACAGTCGGTGAGCTGACTTTCTCGTAGTGTCTCCCGCTACCCCCGAGCCTATCAAACCTGAAGATCGATCAATCTTGAGAAGATCGTAGTATGGCGCAGGGGCCATCGTTGATTTTCGACAAGTCGTCGCTGGAAAGCCTCAATCTGGACGAGGCCGTGCTGCTCGACAACTTCTATTCGTCTGTAATCACGCCCATTTTCTTCGTCGAATGCCTAGCCGACCTCGAAAAGAGCATCAAGAGCAAGAGCACGCCGGAACAACTGGTCGGCTCACTCGCTGACCGCACGCCGGAGTGCCAGTGCGCCGTGACCGTCCGCCATCTTGATGTTCTTCGCGCCGAACTCGCCGGCCGGTTCGATCTGAGGAAAACACTTGGGCGGCCATACTTGGCGGGCGGAAAGCCGGTCCAACTCGGGGACCAGAAGGGAATAATCTTCCAGGAGAGCAAGGAAGAGGAGGCGATGCGCCGGTGGTCCTCGCGCGAGTT
This sequence comes from Bryobacterales bacterium, assembly GCA_003132865.1. Next base: position 2,420 of record PKYZ01000125.1, on the reverse strand, counting down.
TCTGGAAGCCGAAAGACAGGTCGCCAAATGGTGGCGTCGCTCCCTTACAGCCATCGATTTTGACGCGATGGTCAAAGCCATCATGGGCGAGATCGGTCCGCATTTGCGCAAGCCGAAAACGCTGGAAGACGCAAGGAGAATGACCGACATCAGCATCGACCATATGGATCCGGAATGGCTTCTTGGCTTCGGCATCGATCTTCTTGGCGTCCCGGAGGCGAAGGATTGGGCTCTGAAGAACTGGATCGGGCGGCGGCGGCCGGCGCTTCGCGAACGCTATCCCTACTTTATCTTCATGCTGTCGATCAACATCTTCTTCTGCCTTATCCTTCCAAGCCAGCTCCTCCGCAATGTGAAGGCCAGTCACCACGTCGATCTTGCATATCTTTACCACCTGCCGTTTTGCTCTGTGTTTCACGTCAAAGGACAATTTCCACGTCCAGATCGTTCCGTTGTTTCTTGAAAAGAGCCAAACATTCGTCAACGGCAACGATCTCAAGGAAGACCTGAAGAGGCTCGATGAGCGCTACAGCGCTTTGCCGGATGACGACTTCAAGCAGGGGCTGGCTCATTTTGCCAGATTCCCGCCGGACGATACATCGTTCCTCACAACCCGATTGTGGGATCGATATCTTCCGAAGTGGCGTACGCTTGACACACACCCGAAGCTTGATACAACATCGAGGGACTAAGCTACGTCAGCATTCAGCGTAAGATCCATCTGCGCAAAGGCAAGTGGAGGCGTTACTCGGAAGAGACGGAGCGGCAGATCATCAAGGGGGAAGCAAAAAAGTAACATGCCGATCATTTCGCACCCAGCCTGCGTGCATCCGCCCGACGATACCGTCATCTGCCGGTTTCTGGATTTCCCGAAGTTCCGCGATCTGTTCGCAAACGAAGAGCTCTACTTGCGGCGAACCGACCTGTTCAAGGAAACAGATCCTAACGAAGCCCTAGCATCGGACGAATACGTGAGGGCCGCCCGCAGCTTGCGGAGATACGACATTCATGACGAAGTGACCCTTAACAACGATCAGGCCTTCTCGCGACAGGTCAGTGAATCGTACTTCATAAACTGCTGGCAGTTGTTCGAGGGCGAAACACTAGAGATGTGGAAAACCTACGGCCAAGGCGTAGCAGTGCTTTCTCGCTTCGGCCTACTGAAATCCGCGCTCGCGCCAATGCTGGATGACATCCTTCTGGGCATCGTCCGGTACGGTGAGAAGGACATGACGGGTTACAACCTGATCCAATTCCTCTTTACAAAGCGGAGATATTTTGAAAAAGAGCGCGAGCTTCGCGTCGTCTTGACGTGTTACGACCCTGTCGCTGGCATGAACCGCCATTTCGACGAGAACAACTTCCCGCATCGGGAACCGCTTGATGAGATCAACGTTCTCCATCCCTGGGTCCACCCTTGCAAGCGGCGTCGAATTGACCTGAAGGGTCTCGTGACCGGAATACGGCTTTCCCCATGGGCGCAGGAAGAGGAACACGAGGAAGTAAAGACTTGGGTCAAGAACAAAACTTTCGAGTGCCCAATTACGCATTCCGAGCTAACGAGCCCGTTAACACCGACTCTCGAAGAGTTGCGCCGCATAGGCGCGTGATTAGCGAACCATCCTGTGGCGGCTCCCCGCCAGACCGCCCCAAGGAAGGCGCCGTGATAGCCGAGGGCGAACACGATGGCTCAAAAAACGTGCAGGCGAGTCCCCTTCCCGTTTAAACACTCTTGACAAAGCGTCGGCCGTAGTTCCGTCGGCAATTACATTCAGTACTGCATAAACGTCGGTACCGATAAAAAGGCCAGGATCGGGCAATTCATAGTGACCGTCTTCCCGGAGATGTGGTTCCGTAGCGCGACTGGGCCGGGCCGTGCATGGTGGTGGGCAGTTTTCGAAGGGCGGCGGCCTTCGCCGGTGTCAACGCCTGGCCCACGACTGCGCTGTGACTGCGCTGTGACGTCGGCGGTCCGTGGCGGTGTTTCGGACCATCGCGGAATACCAACTGGACTGAAAACACAACTACTTAGACCCAACTGGACTGAACTGAACCGGCAGCCGTCGGGTTCGATTCCCGTTAGCGCTACCAACGTTTCAATAATTTGCAACCAGATCCATCCTGATTCCCGTTAGTTTATACATTTTTCTAAAGCATCTTGCTCACATGCTGCTCACACATTTTGGAGTTCTTCGATGGTGAGTTCGTCTTCCCGGATGATGTGGACAGCCTCAACACTGAAGCGGCCGGAGCGCGCAGCGCTCTGAATCGCACCCGCCAAGAAAGCATCAGACGGTGCATCCCCGCACGCCGACTGAAACCGTTGCCTGGGCCCCGGCCTTTATATGCCTTGACAAGCATATGCTCTGTGAAGCATAATAAGAGAGTGGAATCTGTGTTCGAAATCATTGCGGAGCCGA
>PKYZ01000045.1 GCA_003132865.1 Bryobacterales bacterium | reverse complement strand
CCAGGTCAGCCTTGGTGGTTTTGGAGGCGAAGTCTGTTTGCTTCGCCGCACCCTGCGCGGTGCTGCAATAGCGCATCTGGTGGTCGGCGATATGCGCCAGCAGCGCGCCGAAGGTGCGGATCTCGGGGGTCGGCTTGAAGGCGTAGTTTTCTTCCGGCATGGCCGCGGCGGCGCGCGTCAGATATCCTTTGACGGAGTTGTAAGCGCCCTTGCTTTCGGCGATCNNGTGGTCTGTGCGTGCAGAGCGCACGCGCCCGTCAAGCAGGCGGCCAGTAGCAACAGGGATGAACGTGTCATAGGTGCCTATTCTATCGAGTCTGCTCAGGGCTTGGGTATTCCCGACGTGCCCCACCCGCGGTTAGGCTGGGGGCCGAGACGGAATTGCAGCACGCCGCCAGCGGCGATCTCGGCGTGCGTGATCCACGGCCGGTCGAGCGGCTTGCCATTGAGCGTCACGGATTGCACGTAGATATCGCCGGCGGACGCGCGCGTCGAGTCCACCAGGAAGCTCTTGCCATTCTCCAGGTGGATCACGGCGTGGTCGAACTGCGGGCTGCCCAGCGCGTACACCGGCTGCCCGGGATTCACGGGGTAGAAACCGAGCGAGCTGAAAATGTACCAGGCGGACATTTGGCCGGTGTCCTCGTCGCCCAGCCATCCGGCGGGACCGGGCTTGTACAGCGTGTCTTCCACAGTATGCACCCACTTCTGCGTCTTCCACGGCTCCCCGGCGTAATCGTACAGATAGATCACGTGATGCACCGGCTCGTTGATGAGCGCGTATTGGCCGGTGCCCGCCATCTTGGCTTCGGTCATCTCGTGAATCACTTGCCCGTATCCGCCGACGCGAAACGCCGAGGTGGTACTGAAAAGCGTATCCAGCTTCTTGATGAAGGCGGCCCTCCCGCCCATGAGCTGGATCAGCCCGGGGACATCCTGCTGCACCGACCAGAGCCACTGCCAGGCATTCCCCTCGGTGTAGACGCCGCCCCAGGCCAGCGGGTCGAACGGCTCGATCCAGGAGCGGTCGGACTTGCGCCCGCGCATGAAACCGACCGACGGATCGTAGAGGTTCTTGTAATATTTCGAGCGCGCCGTGAAAGTCTCGTGGTCGTCCAGGTGGCCGGTGGCTTTGGCCATTTGCGCCGCGCAGAAATCGTCGTAGGCGTACTCCAGCGTGCACGCCACCGACTCGTTGACACCCTTGTCATAGGGAACGAAACCGAGCGCTTCGTAATCTTCCAGGCCGCTCTTTGCCGCGAACACGCCCGTGCCTTTTTCGGTGGCGTCTTTGCGCACCGCGGCCCAGGCTTTCGCCGTGTCGTAGTCGCGGATGCCCTTCAAGTAGGCGTCGGCGATCACCGAATCGCCGTGCGTGCCGATCATCACGTTGGTCTCGCCGGGGTTCGCCCACTTGGGAATGAAACCGCCCTCGTCGTAGCAGTGCAGCATGGCGCGGATGATCTCGGCGTCCTTGCTGGGCTGGATGATGGTGAACAGCGGAAACTGCGCGCGGAAAGTGTCCCAGAAGCCATTGTCGGCGAACATTTCGCCGGGGTGGACCTGCCCGTCGTAGGGGCTCCAATGGACCGTCTTTCCATCCGCGCCGATCTCCTGCAACNNTCGTAGGGGCTCCAGTGGACCATCTTGCCATCCGCGTCCGTCTCCTGCAACATATGCGGGAACTGCACCGCGTGGTACATCGCGGTATAGAAGGTCTTGCGCTGCGCCGCGGTACCGCCCGCAATTTCGATCTTCCCGAGTTCGCGTTCCCATTCCGACTTGGCGCGCTCCACCACGTCGTCGAAGGGGGCGTCCGGCATGTCGGCTTCGAGGTTGCGCGCGGCCTGCTCGGCGCTGATGAGCGACACTCCAACGCGCACGGTGACGGCCTCGCCGGCCTTCGTGGAGAAGCCGGCGTAAGCGCCGACGTGGTTGCCCTCGCGCGATTCGGCGCTGGTCTGAATCGCCTCGGACTGCTTGGGCAGCGCGCGTCCGCGGGCGTCCTCGGGGCTTTCCCACGTGCCCCAGCGCGTGAACTCGTGGTCGAATACCAGCACGAAGTATTGCGCGAAGTTGGGAGACTTGCCCGCGCCGGAGACATTCTTCCCGGTGATGGTATGGGTGCCGGGATGGATTTGGACGGCGCCGCCGCCGTGAAACGCGTCGAGCACCACGTAGGCGTCGTCGGTTTTCGGAAAGGTCAACCGGAAGGCGCCGCCGCGATGCGAGGGCGCCATCTCCACCTTCACGTGGTAGGCATCCAGCAGCACGCTGTAAAGATATGGCAGCGCTTTTTCGTTCTTGTGGTCGAAGTGGGAAGCGCGCGCACCGGGCAGGACCACCAGTTCGCCGGTGACAGGCATCAGGGAGAATGGTCCGTAGTTGGACATCCAGGCCGATGGCTGGTGTGTGGCCAGAAAGCCCTGGATGGTCTCGCGGAAATATTGGTAGGGCCAGCCGCCTTCGCTCATCTGCGCGGTCCAGCCAATCATGCTGAACGGCGTGAAAACTCCCGGATAGGTGTTGCCGTGCGAGAGCTCATAAGACGACCACGTGC
>PKYZ01000817.1 GCA_003132865.1 Bryobacterales bacterium | reverse complement strand
GCTCGGTCAGCGACCAGCAGCCGAGCCACTCGCCCGATGCCAGCCGTGGAATGTACCGGCGGCGTTGCTCGTCGGTACCCATCTTATATATATGATTGCTGCACAGCGAAGTGTGCGCGGCCAAGATGATGCCCACCGAGCCGTCCACGCGGGACAGTTCTTCGATGATGATGCTGTACTCGATGTAGNNACCGCTTGCTAACGCGCGCGGCTCAGACTATCTCCTCTTTGGCGGCGTCCCACCACACCGGCCGCTGCTGGCGATAGCTCTCCACCGCCATCCGGCAGGCGATCGAAACGCGGAAGCCCAATTCGAACGGGCAGTTCGGCTCATGTCCCGCGCGGATGGCATCCAGGAAATTCTGCATGTGCGCGTTGGGCGCCGTGCGCGTCGATCCCAACATTTCCGCGCCATCCGGCCGATTCACCTTCTGCGGCAGATAACGGATCTGCTGGCTCTTCGAGATGGTGCCATCGGTGCCCAGTACGTCCTCCGTGCTGCCAAGCTGGTTGTTGCCGAAGCCGGAATCCCACGAAAACAGAATCTCTTCGGAATGTTCTAGCGTGACGTTCATGGTGTCCGGCACTTCGCGCCCGTCCTTCCACAGATACACGCCGCCCACCATGTTCGCCGTGTGCGGGATCTTCAGTCCCATCGCCTTGTACCAGAAGGCCAGTTGATGGCACATATTCTCGTAGACGTTGCCGCCCGAATAATCCCAGAAGAAGCGCCAGTTGATGTAGCGGTTGGCGTCGAAATCGCGCGCCGGCGCCTCGCCCAGGAACGCCTTCCAGATGATGTTTTCCGGAGTCATATCGGGAAAGACCGGCCGCGCCCACTGCGGCTTGCCGTGCGGCGTGTTGCGGTACATGTGCGCGTGGATGGCCGTGATTTTGCCGACATTGCCGGTCTTCAGAAAGTTGACCGCGTCGCGCACCTGACCGGAAGAACATCCCTGGTGGCCGATCTGCACGGTGCGCCGGCCGGCGCGCTCGAAAGCCGCGCGCATGCGCTTGGCATGCTCCACGCTGAACGCCATGGTCTTTTCCTGATAGACGTGTTTGCCGGCGTCGAGCGCCGCCACGAAGTGCTCGCAATGCAGGTGCTGCGGCGTGGCGATGAGGACCGCGTCGATGCTCTTGTCGTCCAGAAGGTGGCGGTAGTCGAGATAAGTCTTGGCGGCCGGCGCGATGGCGCGCGCGTCGTCCAGGCGCTTGGTGTAGATGTCCGCGATGCCGGCGAATTCCGTGTTGGGACATGCCAGCGCCTCGCGCATGAGTTGCGTGCCGCGATCGCCGGGGCCGACGATGCCGAGGCGAATGCGATACCGAGTACCGCCCCGCCGGTAGCCGCGCGACCGATCGATCGCCGGGGCCGACGATGCCGAGGCGAATGCGATCGCTCGAAGCCAGCACGTTGGGCGCGGCGATGGCGCCGGCCAGACCGCTGGCCACTTTGCCGATGAAAATCCGGCGAGACTGCATGGAAACTCCTTCGAGAGCACATGTCACGCGCAGGCAGACGGGCGATTGGTGCTAAGGATCAGGATAGCAAAGCCGCGCTTCGCGCGGCGGTGCTGGGTGCGCCGCCGGGGGTTCTAAGGGAAGAAGCGATCTCTTGTGTTTACCCGCAGGCTTTCAGATTGCACCAGGGCGGCCAAGCCTTGCGGTTCGGCCACACGAGCGTTACCGGTTCCAAGTTTGGCTTGAAGGGTGCGAACGGCGGAGGAGGCGGTATGACCTCGACGGGAGGCAGCTCTGACGGAAGGGAGACGTCCACAACCTGCATCTTTTGCCCCTCATTCGATGTCCTAGTAGATGACTGCTGCGTTACAGCAAGTACCGTCGCAGCAGCAATTGCGGCAATTCGCACCTCTGTCAAGCTCGTCGTGTTGGGATGTGTTTCAGTCGGCGGCTCGTTATCGTCGATAGGGACCCGATCCGCCGGCACACCTTCCACAGCCGGTGCTGGTTGAATAATTATAGCAGACGAGGGCAATATGGTTGGTTTGGGAGCCACACTGGGCGCGGTCAACGACGGAAGCTCGGATTAAGTGTCATTTGCAATGGGGGTTCCGCCTTGGGATGCGGCAGGAACACACCCACTGCTACAAGAGTAATGAGCAGCAAGCCCCCCGAACAAGATCACGCCAGTTCTCTCGTGATGACGGCGTTGATACAATTCGAAAGCGAAAGCTACGAGTGCAATGAGTGGTCCGAGGATGCCGAAAGGAATGACCGAATCCGGCGGACGTCTTTCCTGGCGCATCTCATCTGCGAGTTGCTTTATTGCCTGCGCGACCTCGTTCTGCTGGGAATTTGCGACTTGCAGGAGGCATCTGCGGCGGTTCGTGGCTCCTCACCAAAGAGAACGATAGCCGAAAGAACTGATATCGCCACTGTCCTCGTCACCAGCAGACGAAAGAAGTTTCGGAACCGCATGCCCTCAGTCCCCGCTCACAATCATTATCGTTCAAGCGCCATGCCGCTGTCTAGCCGCGTCGGTGGAGCATTGACAGCGGCGGTACAAGTATCTATCGTTTCAATAAGTTAAACGTAGGAAATAGAATCCTGCGACTTTGCCGATGAAAATCCAGCGAGGCTGCATGGAAACGCCTTCGAGAGCACACGTCACGCGCAGGCAGACGGGCGGATTGGTTCTAAGGATCAGGATAGCACTGCAGCGCCTCGCGCGGCGGTGTTAGGTGTTGGGTTCGGAAGCTGCTATGATACTTATAGAAGAGATCTAGACGGAAAGTCCGCTTGGCTGACTTTCGGAAGGCTTTGTTCTTATGTCCGCCGCTTTAGTCAAACTGCAAAGGAAAGGCCAAATGGTCATCCCCCGGAGCCTGCGGGAAGAGGCGGGCGTGGTTGAAGGCACCCTGATGAAAGTCGCGGTGGTCAACGGCGGCCAGTTCTTAGTTACCCCGCAGGTTTCCATCGATCGAGCCATTGTCACCAACCCTCGGAAGACCCGCAAACAGGTGCTTCGGGAGTTGGCCGCCACCGTGGCCGAGTTGCGCCGGGAAGCCAAAGCCAAAGGCCTGGACAAGCTGTCCATGCGCGAGATTAACGCCACCGTCGCCGCTGCCAGGCGAGCCCACAAGACCACCAAACCGCGCGCCAAATGATCCGGGTCGTGTTGGACACCAGCGTTCTCGTCTCCGCAGTCATCAGCGCGCAAGGCCCCAACGCCCAGCTTTTCGATTTGATCGCGGCCGATCAAATTATGCCGTGCGTTTCCGATGTGCCGATAGACGAATACCACCGCGTATTCTCCTATCGCCACCTCCAGCACCTTGATGCGAACCGGATCACCAAGCTTCGGGGCCTGCCAGAAGCTGCCAGCGTCAGAGTCCGGCCGCGGCATCGGCTGGAAATCTCCGGTCACGACGATGATAACCGCGTCTACGAGTGTGCGGAAGCTGGCGGCGCCGACTACATAGTCACCGAAAACACCAAGCACTTCAAAAAGCCCCACAAGAAAACGAAGATCGCCAACGCCCGGCAACTGCTGAAGCTACTGGCGCCGGGGACGGAGAAAGCATAATGTTTCGGCTTGACAAGCACTTGGCCGTTCTCCTGACGGCGAGCAGCCACGGCCTCGCCTTTCGGGAGAAGTTCGCATCACCCGTCACGCCCTTCGCCCGGCGGACCTGATCGACGATGCCTGCTCGCGCGTCACGCGCAATCTCACGATCGAGGAGCTCACCAAGCCCTTGCAGTCGCGGCCCGCGTGTCGTACCATGGCTAACTAACGGCCGACACCGGCGTCCGGATCGTCCGGACCGCCCGGCGCGCTCCATCGAGCCCACACAGGTTCCAGTTACCGGATGCCAAACGATCCCATTCCATTCGCCGCCACCCTGCCACACCGTTCGGGATCGCAGCGGACGGCACATAAGATTGGCTTGGCCTGCGCGGCGCTCGTGCTCTTCTGCACAGTCTGTCACCGGCTGTTGGAGACGCCTTTCTGGAACGTTAATGGCTCCCGGCTTATGGCGTCGTTCGCTCTCGCAAGAGGCGTGAATTACTACGTTCTGTTGCCTCCTGGGGGACCACTCTACAGCACCCTGTATGGGCCGATGGTGGCCATTGTGTATCTGCCCGCCACGCTGTTTCCTTCGCCGAACAGTGCGGTTCTGGCGGGGGCGGCCCTCACCGCGCTTCTCTGCTTTTCGGCTTCGGCGTTCCTGCACTTCGCGCCATTCAAAACCGCGCGAGGCCCTGTCGACGGACTGGCTTTCCTGACCGCGGGTTTTCTGATGTGTTATCTCGAGCCGCTCAAGTATTCGTGCTTCAATATTCACGCCGATGGTCCCGGCCTGGCCTTCAGCGCGCTGGCATGCGCCGCGCTATACTCCGGCGGGCCGGAGAAATGGCGCGCGGCCCTGCCGGTCTCCGCTTTGTGCGCGGTTCTTTCCATTTTCTGCAAGCAGACGTTTCTGCCAGTTCCGATCGTGCTGATGGTCTATTTGTGGGCGTCCGAAGGGCGCGCCCGGGCCGTGCGCTATCTGTTCTGGCTGGTTGCGGCGGGCGGTCTGGCAAGTGCCGCCGCGCTGTTTGCGGAAGGCCCCGAACGGCTCTATCACTGTCTGATCTGGCTACCCGCGCATCATCCGTGGAATGACCGGTCGCGCATCGTGAGTGCGATCCAGGCGATGCGGAGTTTCATTCGGCTGTCCATGCCGGTGCCGGCCCTTTTGCTGGCATGCGTGGTGTATCTCTGGACCAGCGGCCGGCTCCGTGGACCGGGACTCCGCGGATCGATGCTGCGCGCCCTGGCGGCCAACCGCTCGGTACCACTTCTGCTGGTGGGAGCCGCCCTGCTGCCCTTCTCGATCGCCGGCCGCGCCAAAACCGGCGGCGATCTCAATAGCCTGAGTTTCGCGTTGTTCTTTCTAACTTGCGGACTGACGGTGATGCTGGCGGATGTTTCGCGCGGCGCCCAAAGCGGCTCCGCACGCCGTCTGGCGGTCTCGGTATTGGTGGCCACCATGCTTCCGCTGGCCCTATCCGAAGCTCCTCTGGCCTTCGATATCCGTGCCAGCGCCAAACGCTTGCCCCAGGCCCCCCAGGAGGTCGCCTTCAACTACCTGAACCGGCATCCGGGTGAAGCATACTTTCCGTGGTTTCCGCTGGCCCACTTTTATGCCGAACACCAGTTCCGGCATTATGGCTTCGGTATAGCCGACCGGTTAATGGCTGGAGAGCCGGTGAGTATGGCGGACTTCCGGGCCTATATTCCCCGAGACCCACGAGTCATTGCGTTTTCCCAGGATGGAGGCCGCCAGGTGTTCGGGTACGATTTGATGAAGTATCTGCCGGAATATAGTTATGAGTTGAACGACCCCGAGCTGCCGGGCTGGCTGGTGTACGGGAAGGCCCCTAACCCTGGCTCCCCAATGTTAATCCGATAAGAGAGGAATCTTGTATGGCAAGTTGGCGTAGTACCCCAAGGAGGATACGCTCGACGATGGACCGCTTTCATCAGAAAAATCACCGGCGGCCATCCATCCTCTGAACTTTCAGACTTCCGATAAGACGAATTAATTAAAGGCCCGCGGCCCTACCCGCCTCTGGCAGAGGAGAGCAGAACCTCTACGGCCCGCTATCGCTACTCTACGAAGGCCCGCAACGCCTCCCGCAGCACTTCGGGCACGGGCGCGGGCAGCAGTTTTCCCTGTTGCCGCCGCATGCACGCGACCTGCTGTTCGCCGCGCGCGACCATTTGGCCGCCGCGCCAATACTCGAATTGCAGAGTCATGCGGCTCTGGGTGAGCGATCCCAGAGTCATCCGCACCAGGATTTCATCGAAGGCTACGATCTCTTCCAGGTATTCACAGGAGCAGAATAGCGTTACCAGAGCCAAGTCCGCTTCCAACTCGGACAGTAGCTGTGGCACATGTTCGCGCAGGAACATTTCGCGGCAACGTCCCTGCCAGCGCAGGTGATTCACATAGTAGACGTTGCCGACCAAGTTAGTATCCTCGAAGCCGACCACGTGCCGGTACTCATAAGCGCGCATCACTCTTCGATCATAACCGCGAAGGCCAGCGGACCTTCCACGTTTTGCAAGGAAGCCCTATACGTGAGGATTCTCGATTGCCCGGCGCCCAATTCGATCCAGCCATCCGGACGGGCGCCCGAGAATACCAGAGGCCGGTCATGCAGGGCGCCTGATTTCTTCAGACACTCCATCGCGCACCAGACGCGGGTGGCGGCCACGCTAGCGTCGTCTTCGCTTTCGCGCGCGATCAGTTCGGCCAAGGCGAAGCGCTCGGGTCCCAGCAGGTCGCGCCACACCGCGGGTGAGCGGGCCACGACCGTTTCCAAGTCACAGCCCGCCGCAGTTGCGCCCGCAACCGCCCCCACTACGTCGCCAGCGTAAGACGCGGATACCCGATGCCCGTTGACTTCAGGTTTGCCGTCGGGCCGCTTGCTCACAACGGTCTGGAAGCCCAGAGCCTGCTCGATGGCCTGGCGGGAGGAGCCGTTCTGCCCCATCGCGATGGAGATCTGGGTGCCCGGCGCCATCTCGCGAACCTTGCGCTCCAGATAAGGACCCAGCAACGGCGCCACCCACGGGCGCGTGCGGGCAGTGGTGCTTACCACTTGCAATTGGAGTCCTTCCCATCGCTCGATCAGCGCGCCGCCTGCATCTGTCACGTCCAGATCGTAGACCAGAAGACCGCCATCGGAACTGCGCTCGTGGGCATGCACGTAGCCCGGGCCGGGTTCGTCCGCCGTGGCGACGATTATTCTTTCGACTCCGATGGGCAGCACCGTGGCGTGCGGGATGCAAGCTTGCACGGAATGGATCACGGCATCGCGCGCGCCCGGATCCCCGAGCGCGAGTATAGCGGGGAGATAACGCGCGAACCAGTCGCCGGCGCCGCCGGGCGCGATCTCGGCGATGCACTCGGTGGCGCGCAAACGGTGATATGCGCGCAGCCGGCGGAAGCGCCCGGACTGGAAGAGAATCGAGCCGTATAGGTCGCGGCCGGGGTCGATCGGAAGGGTTTCGTAGGATATGGGGTGGGTCGCACTGGGTAGGCCGGTAGTTCCAAAGCGGCAGACGGCTCGGAAGTGATCGACCTGAAAAGCCGTCTCGCTCGTCCGCAACACGACTTCCACGACGCCGGGCGAGCGCACCAGTGCAGCGAGGCGCACGGTCACCGATGCACCATCCGGAATATGTACAGGCCGCGAGAATCGCACGTCCTCGAAAATGGGAGGCTGACTCGCGCCGCACAGCACGGTGGCGACCTGGGCCATGGCCTCCAGCCCCATGGCCGCAGGCAGCAGCGGCGTGCCCTGGAAGACGTGGTCGTTCAGGTACGGATCGGACTGGGTGGAGAGATCGGCGTCGGCGATCAACTCCACGGCGGGATAGTAGACGCGCGGGCGTTCCAAAAATCGTGCAAACGGCAACTCCGGACGTTCGCGCCGGAGAGTGGGGGGATCGCCGTAGCGGCCCGTCACTACAATCGATGAGTTGCGCGATTCGCTTGATACCAGAGCTCTGAAGATGCGCACGCCCTCCTCGGGAGTGATGGGGGTGATGCCGCGCTGCGTCAACTCCTCGACTTTGCCAAGCCGCTGGCCCATGCCGAGGCCCGACCACACCGACCAATCAATCGTCAGGCAGTGACAATGCGGTTGATCCGTGCGCCAGTGATCGACCGAACGCGCCAGCCATTCGTTGGCCACGGCGTAGTGGGCCTCGCCCTCCAGGCCCGTGCGGGCGATGATGGAGCCAAAGGCGATCAGCAGGCGCAGCCGCTCGGGATCGGCGGCGTTCAACAGATTGCGGAGGCCTTGCAGTTTGGGCGCGAGCGTGGCCTGGAAGGACGGTACGTCGAGCCTAGCCAGCAGACACGGCGCGTTGATTCCGGCGCCGTGGAGGATAGCGGTCACAGGACCGAGAGATCCCTCGATTTCGCGAAACGCAGCCACGACGGCGGCGGCATCCGTAACGTTGGCGGCGACATAGCGGATGTGCGCGCCGGAGGCTCGCATGCGCTCCAGATTCGCCGCCAGCGCGATATCGGTGGAGGGATCGGATCGCCCGAGCAGTGCCAGCTTCACGCCGGTATCGCGCGCCAGCGCCATGGCGCACTCGGCGGCGATGCCTTTGCCGCCGCCGGTCACCAGCAGGACGTCGGACGATCCCAATCCCTTGGGCTCTTCGTCAGCCGGTGCCAGCAGGCGCAGCACCGGTTCGTACCGGCGGCCGTCGGCGTCGTAGTGCGCCTCGCTGTAGCCCGCGGCGGCGTGCGCTTCGGCGGCGATCCATTCAAGCGCGCACGCGTGATCGAAAGGCACATCCACGACGCAGGTGGTCAACCCAGCCGCCTCCAGGTGAAGCGTGCGCGCGAGAGCCGCGGCACCTCCGCTTTGCTGCACCAGCAGGAACTGGGCAGGAGGCTTGCAAGCGAGAGCGGCGCGCGTCGCATCGAGCATCAGAGAGACGTGGCTCTCGTCCGGGCCGGGCGGGAGGCAGAGCAGGACTCCTCCGGTGGGCGGCAGGCGAGGCAGGAGATCGGGCAGGGCGGAGGTTAGTGGATGGCCAGGGGGAATGAAAGATTGCCAGCCGGGACCGCTCCCTGACGGTCGCGGCTCAGCAACTCTAGACAGCGGTGCGGGGCGTAGTTCCACGGTGAACGTACGTACCCACGAATCCACACCCGCCGGCGTGCGTTCAACTGCAACCGTGGCGGGTGCGGTCTCCAACATGCGGGCGACTTCCTCCACCGTGCCGTCGGCGAATCGCAGAGCGGACACCGGCGGCGGCAGACCGCACCGCCTGGCGGCTTCGGCCACGATTTGTGCGACCGTGATCGAGTTCAAATGCAGATCGCTCAGCAGCCGCTGGCCGGGTTGGATTGCTAACAGCGGAAGTTCCGTGCGCTCCGCGACGAGCAGGCGGACAAGATCGAGCCGCGGCATTTGCTCGGGCAAAACGGCCGCTGCCGCCCGCGGTTCGGCGGGCGAGTGCGTTGGGGCGAGTTCACAGGGGCTGCTAAAGAACTTCGGCAGACCCGCAAACGGACGCGTCAGGCGTTCTGCGAAAAGGGCCTCGCAATCGACTGGCGCGCCAAGAACGAAAGCTGCCGCGAACGCGCTGAGTAGTCCCTTTACTGAGCGGCCGCCAGCGTCGATCGGAATCGCGCGCTCCCCAACCATGCCGCTGAGGACAGCGCCCGGACCTACCTCGATCCACAGGTCCACGCTATCGCGCGCCGCCGCGATGGCCTCGGCGAAGCGCACCGGCGACGTTACCTGCCGACGCAGCAGATCCCGCAGGTCCGCATCCGGCGCAAGGGGCGCGCCGGTGATGGTGGAGACCACCGTGCGCTCCAGCGGCCGGAAATCCACAGCGGCGAGGTATTCGGCCAGCGGATCGGCGGCAGGCTCCATCAAGCGTGAGTGGAACGCGTGGCAGACCGGCAACGCCACGGCTACGATTCCCCGCGAGCGGGCGCGGGCAATTACGCGCTCGATTGCCGCAGCTTCACCGGAGACGACGGTCTGGCGTGGAGCATTCAATGCAGCTATGACCACCGTTTCTCCTGCGAGTAATGGTGGTAGTTCCTCCGCGGGAAGCGCAATGCCCGCCATAGCGCCCGGCGGGCCGCCGAGGCCGGCCATGATCCGGTCCCGTGCGGTGGCGATTCCGACGACCGCCGTTTCATCCAGTGCGCCGGCCCAATAAAGCGCGGTCAACTCACCCAGGCTATGACCTATGGCGACCGAAGCGGTGAGCGAGAGGCGGCGTAGTTCGCGCAGAGCGTCAACAGAGGCTTTCACGATGGCCGGTTGCACTGAAGCCCGCGGCTTCAAGGAGCCTTGGCCCGGGAACAGGAAGCCGATGCGCGGCGGGGAAGCTGGCCTTCCCACGAAGACGCTGTCGTGCAGACTCACGCTGGTCTCGCCCGCTTGCAAGCGCGATTCGAGGATCGCCAATCTTTCCGCGAGTTCCTCCGGTGTGGATGCAATCACGGCCGCGCGAAGAGGCCCTTGCCCGGCGGCGGCCAGTGCAGCAGCGGCATCGGTCAGCTCGGCTCGCGAAAGCCCGGCGGCGATCCCCGCCAGGCCCGAAATTTCATCCAGCGAGGTAAAGAGGAACAACTCGGCGTCTTGCGCGGAAGACAGCAATGCCCGGTCGCGAGCCGACAGTCCCCACCGCCGTTCGGACGCGGTGCCTTCCAATACGATATGCGTGTTGATGCCGCCAAATCCCATGGCGCTGGCGGACGCGCGCAACGGCAGGTTGGCCGGCCAAGCCTCGCCGCTTCGTAGAACGCGCAACGCGGGCGAGTCACCCGTCAACTCAGCGTGCGGCACATCGCAGCCCGTCGCCGGCGGCAGGATCTGGCTATGCACAGCCATCGCCGCCTTGATCAGGCCCGCGACGCCGGCCGCCGCTTTGGTGTGGCCGATGTTTGCCTTGATCGAACCGAGAGCCGCGGGCGGCGCGGTGGGATCGGCCTCGCGCCTGGCGCGCGAGAGTGCCTGCAACTCCGTGGTATCGCCCACACTGGTTCCCGTGCCATGCCCTTCGACGTAAGCCGCGGTGGACGGCGCCAAACCCGCACGGCAGTAAGCGCGGCGAATGGCCAGCAACTGGCCCTCGGGTTCCGGACGGCTGATTCCTCCGCTGCCATCCGAAGAGACGCCCCAGCCGCGGATGACGGCATAAGTCCGGAGATGCCTCGCCTGCGCGTCGGCGTGCCGCATCAGGACCACGAAGCCGCAGCCCTCTCCCGGCCAGAAGCCATCGGACCGCGCATCGAAAACTCGCATCTCGCCACCAGCCAGCGCGCGGCTTTTGGCGAATCCAACCAATTCGAACGGATCGATGCTCAGATCCACCCCGCCAGCCAGGGCCACTTGGACATCGCCAGCCGCCAGCGCAGAACACGCGGTGGTCACGGCTAGCAGTGACGACGCGCACGCCCCATCCACCGTGTAGCCGCCGCCGTTCAGATCGAAGTAGTTCGAGATTCGTCCCGCAATGGTGTTGGAGAGCCCGCCCNNTTCCCCAATCGGGGGAAACGGCTGCTTGTAAGACTGCTCGACGCCAACGAGGAACCGGTCGAGCTTGTCGCGTTCCCAACCCTCAGCCGTCAGAGCCGCCGCCATCACCCGCCTGGTATAGGGCCAGCGCAGCCGAAGCGTGTTCGCGCGCGAGAACTCCCCCGTCAGCGTATTTCCGACGTAAACAGCCGTGGACTCGCGCGGCAGATCTTCGGCCAGGCCGGCATCGGCTAGCGCCCGATCGGCGATGTCGAGCGCCAGCCAGTGGACCAAATCCGTCGCGCGATAGGTGCTGCCGGAAATGTTGAAGCGCGCGCGATCGAATTCGTAGTTCTCGATTAGCGCCGCCTGCAGGCAATAGGTGCGGTCGGGCGCGTCGCGGTCGGGTGAATAGTAATCCTCCGCGCACAAGCGCTCGGGTGGTATGCGGCGGAAGGCGCGCCGCCCGGCCAGCGCGTTCTCCCATAACTCGGCGGGAGACCGCGCATCCGGGTAGCGGCACGCCATGCCGACAATGGCGATGGCCGGCGTCATGGCTGCAAGCTTCCAGCGGCGACCGGCTCCAATTCGACTTCCGTGCGCTTACGCGCGGGTTGCACGCGTTCCGGCGGGGCTTGCCGGGCCTGCCAGTACAGAATCACTCCGCGCAGGGCGCAGACAATTGTCAGAGCGAAGAACAGTCCGAACACGACGTGCGCGATCATCAGGACCGAGTAGGCGCATGCCACGGCCGCGCCAAAAACGATCTGGCTGCGCGCGCTGGCCGGCGAAGTGGCGGGATCGGTGACCATGTAGAACGTGTAGAGCAGAAACGCGACGCCGGTCATGGGCAGCCATGCGGCGGCGGGCGGCGTGCCGAACCACCAGCTCCGGATGAGGGCTTGCAGCGCGAAGCCGCCCAGCCACGTACCGATGAGCGGGAGTTTGTGTGTGAAGCGGACATTCAGAAATGTGCCCGAGACGACGATTACGCCGGGAAGAATCCAGGAGCCCACGCCCACCAGGTTCTCGGTGAAATGGTAGGGCGGCGCGATGCCCACCCAGGGAAACAGCAGCAGGGTGACGCTGATGCCAAAGTTCGAGGGGTTGAAGAAGTGGCGAGTGCGCGATCCCGCTCCAACACAAAAGATAGCCTTCGAACCAATGGCGGCGGCGCTGGCAAAGGCGATGGGCCAGAGGCGATCGTTGGCGTAGAGCAGCATGGCCACCGCCAGGCCGGTGATGTGCGCCGGCAGGAGGAAGTCGATGGTGTCTTTGCTCAGCCACGCGCGAGGACGACGGTTCTTTCCGCCGGCCAATTCGAGGATGATCTCCATGGTGTATGCAGCGGCCAGGGAGACTAGAGGCTGCGCCCAGGATTGCTCGAATCCAAAGACAGTATGGCCGAGGATATTCAGCAGCGTGATGGCGATGGCGAAGCGGCGCAGGCCGGCCAGACGATTGGATTGTGTCCAGGTTTGGTTGGCGTTCATTAGTTTAGGACTCCCTCGTGTGGGCAGGCGGCCTGGGAGGCCGCCGCAGGCTGGGAGCCTGCCCCGCAAAGCCGGACGGTGTGCCAGCCTGGCGTGAGTTGCTCGGTGCTTTCGTGTACTCCGGCGACGTCGCGCCAGCGCATCGTCACGCGGAGCGGCGTCTGGGCAGGCACGCTGCCCAAACCGAAATGGATATCCTGGCTGCGTTTACCCGAGTGGCCATTGCCGCCATCCACCTGCGCAGTCATCTTCCGTCCGTCGGGCAGGAATACGGTGGCCGCCGCGCCAATCGCCGGGCGATCCGGCGCCAGACGCAGCCGCAGGCCCAGAAACTGGCCGGGCTGCGGGCTCGAATTGTGGAAGAACAACGAAGGCTCCCACTGATTGGCGACAGCGTAGTCCAGGCGGCCGTCGCCATCTACATCGGCAATGGCGATCCCGCGGCTGACGTGCGACTCGCCGAGGCCCATCTCCACTGCCACATCATAGTAGCGGCCGCTGGCAGATTTTACGAAGAACGGATTGTGCAGGTTGCCGCACAGGTCGTCACCGGGTTGGAAGCGCGGCCAACTGCGCGGGTCCGGGAGCAGCTCATCGTTGCCCATGGCGAGTTCCTGCAATTCCGGCCAGCGATCC
This sequence comes from Bryobacterales bacterium, assembly GCA_003132865.1. Next base: position 25,381 of record PKYZ01000817.1, on the reverse strand, counting down.
ACCTGGCCTTTAACGAAGCCGACCGCTTGGAGCGCTTCGAATGTGCCATCGTTGTTGAAGTCGGCAAGCTTGGCATCCCAGGCCCAACCGCTGCGGGACAGTCCGAGCGGCTCGCTGCGGTCCACGTATGGAGCAATGCCCTGCTTCATCAGCTCGGGATGACCCGTGCTCTCGAACACGAAGTGGCTTTCCAGAAGCGCGTACGTCATCGCGATGTTGCTGACAAAGATATCCGGGTATCCGTCGCCATTGAGATCGGCGAAATCCACCCCCATGCCCTTGAACGAGTCGTTGCCAAGCACTTTCGACCGGGGCACGGTGAGCGTCCGTTCGCCGTGCAGCAATTCGAAGCGGAAGTGTCCGGGGGTGGAGCGGTTGTAGAGTAGCCGGTCGGGGCCGAAGTCGTTGGCGAAGTAGATCTCGGGCAGCAGGTCGCCATCCAGGTCGGCCGCGCCGATGGCCAGCGTCCAGCCGCGCGAGACCTCGTCGCTCAAAACGCCTGTCTGCTCGCGAAACTGCGCCGGTCCGACCCAGCGCAGCAAGTGCTTCCGGCCGCCGTTGAACGCCCGCGACATGGAGTGCTGCATGTGTTCCTGGTTGGTCGCGTGGGCATCCAGAATGCGGGAGCCATCGGGGAAGTAGTTGCCGACGATCAGGTCGGCGTGGCCGTCGCCGTCCAGATCGGCGAAGATGGCGGCATTGGTGAACCAGCGCTCGCCGCGGTTGTCGATTTCGACTGGCGTGAAAGCCGCCGCGTTCATCTGCGCGCCGCGCCGCAGGAAAGCGATCGGGCTGCGGCCCCAGTAATAGACCAGGATGTCCATGCGGCCGTCTTCGTCCATATCGCCGGGCAGGCAGCCCATGGGCGCCATGGTGTCGCGATCGAAGCGCAACGGCGCGGGGCTCAGGGCGAAAGGCGGGTATCGGGCAGGTGTGCCAGGCACCGGCGCTACAATCACCTGGTCCGTGCGCACGTCCACGTAGCAAACATCGTTGGGAAGGCCGTCGCCATCCAGATCGTTCAGCGCGACGGCCGCGCCGACCGAAGAGATCCACGACGCGATGCGCCGCAGGCTCGGATTCACGGGGCGCACCCAGCGCCGCTCGGGTCCGGGCACTTCCGGCAGCACCGACTTCTCGAAGCGGAAATGGGCCGCGAGCTGGGAGCGCTCCGAAGTGGAGAGTTCGGGCAAGCGCGCCAGAAGGTAGAGGCACGCGATCAGCCCGAGCGCCAAAATCCGGCGCGCGTGCCGGTAGAAGAAAGAGTTCATTTCAAGACACCTCCTGGCTGGCTGTAAGTAAGGTGACAAATAAGCATCAATTGTTTCTGAATGCGCCGCCGCCAGATTTCGTATGCGGGTTCGACGCCATCCCGCGGCAGATCCCGCAAAGCGTCATCGGTGACGGCAGCGGCGGCATGCGCCGAAACACCGCACAAGACTCCGCAGGCAAGCTCCGTATGGGGGGCCGGGTTGCCGGCCCGCTGGCGCGCCTTCGCGGCGAACGCCGCTCCTTGCGCGACTTGGGCAACATACGGTCCCGCCGTCTCGCGAAGCAGTTCGAGATGCGCCTGGTCCCGGTCGCCGGCATAGGCGCAAGCCAGACCGACACCGCTCCACAGATCCGGCTGCCGGGCTTTCGGAAAGCTGGAAATGGCGGCCGCGATGCGCGACGCGTCCGCGCCCTCCACAAACCACAAGCTGCGGCCCAGCCCTTGATCGAAGGCGCGGCGGGCGTATCCGGCAACGCCTCGCGGAACTTTTTGGCGACGTACGGAATCGGGCCAATAAAAGTAGCCTTGATGGAAGCCGTAGCCATCGAGCGCGAGCCAACGCGCCAAGGGATCGAGAGTCGAGATAAAGGAATCCACGCGCCAGCGCAGCCAGGGGAGCCGGGCCATCGCCCACCCGGCCCCGACATGCAGCATATAGAAATGAGGCGCTCCCGGGCCTTGCAGGAATCGATGGAAGCGGCCCCGGTTTACGGGCATGAAATGGTCCAAGANNTCCAAGAGGGTCAGCGCCATGGCTGCCCCTTCGAATGCGAAGCCCTGGAGTTCGGCGTCAATCGCGCCCAGGCTTCGCGCGAGAGCCGCGCCGCCCTGGTCATGCAGCGCGGCGTGGTATCCGCGAAGGAAGGTCCGGCCGATCGATTCGAGACGCTCTTCGACCGCCGGATCCCGCACATGGAATCCCCGGCGCGAAACCAGTGCCTCGTCGTCCGGGATGCCCAGGATTCGATTCGTCAGCCACGCCATTCCCGCACCCTCAAGCTCATCACCTCTTTGGTCAAGCTCTCATCAATCCGGAGCGAACCAGAGGCGAGCCACCCTCGATTAACTCGAAAGCCCCCCAGTGTTGTTGTAAAAGACGGCGTTCAATATTTCGTTAATTCCGGGCGCACACCATTGGGCCGTGGCGTTGGCGCCGCCGAATTCTTGAACGCAGATCGCAACACGCTTACTCTATTTATCATGGTCAAGGACGAAAAGCAACAGAAATCGGCATTCGTGGTGCCGTTCGGAACGATGTTGGGTTCACGAGAAGAAGAGCACGGGTTTCGAAGGTCTGGCTGTGTGAGGGATAACACAATCGCCCAGCGGCCAGCGCACGCTGGCAGACTCTCTTACCCGGCCCGCGCGGCCGCTGCCCCATTTCTCTGAGCAATCAAAGCCCAAGTGGTTGAATCTAAAGAAGGTGGTGATGGGTGGTGGGTTGCGGGGCTGGCGAGCGCAATCTGGCTTGGCGGATGGGTAAGCCTGCTGTGGGGTCTTACAGGGTTCAATAGCTCACATAAGATGAGTCCCTTTGGCGGCAGGAAAGGGAAAAGCGCTTGCCTTTCGTTAGATGAGGTGTAGAGTTGTTTAAGGTCTAGGTCGCCACCGGGAACTCGAGGCGGTCCGAAGGAGGAATGCGTGCCCACTAGGCAGGAGACCTTAGAGTGTCACAAGCGTGCGATAGGGACAGTGATCGACGTTGTTCGCAAGGACCCGAGTGCACAACTCGATCTCAGCGCCATGGCGGCTATCGCTTCGATGAGCGAATGTCACTTCCTGCGGGTCTTTGAAGAGGTCACGTCCGTCAGCCCGGTGCGCTTCGTGGCGGCTCTGCGGATTGAGCGGGCAAAACACCTGCTGCTCGAAACATCTTTACCGGTTACCACGATCTGTTTCGAGGTTGGCTACAACTCACAAGGCACATTTACCAGATTGTTTACGCAGTATGTGGGCTTGAGCCCAAGTTCATTTCGCAGGCTACGCGAAGAGCTGGTCCGCTCCCCTGTCGACGCCATGATCGCGAGATATCTTCGACGCGAGTCTCTGTTGTGCTCGAAATGCGCCATCGCAGGGTCAGTCACGGGGCCGGCCGACTTTCACGGCGTCATCTTTCTGGGTCTGTTCCCTTCAACCATGCCCCGGGGGCGACCCACCGCCGGCTCTCTACTTCCGCACCAGGGACGATTCGAGCTGGCGCTGCCGGGAACCGGCATTCCGTTTTCCCTTATGGCCGCCGGGTTTCCAGCGGACTCGACTGTGATCCAGTACCTGCTGCCGTCGCCGAATGAGTTGCTCGTCGATGCCGTCTCCCTCTCCCGCGAGTTTTCGCAAGCCCCCCCACACCCTATTGACTTGATTCTCCGGCCACTAGGGACCTTCGATCCGCCAATACTCATTTCCTTGCCCAGCCTGTTGAGGGATGACTGGTCGTGACAAATGCAATTTTGGCAAAGCCTGGCATGAGTAATTTGTTGGGGACGGCACTTGGGGCGCGGCCAAGTGGGGTGCCTCCGATAATATTGCACCAAAGAATTTTCGGCCGAATCCTGCGCTGGGGCGCAGCACAGTTGCAACAGCGGGTTGCAACGAATCGTCACGCCACGCGCGGAATTAGCGCCGGTGGAAAGTGCCACTCTCGAATTCCGTCTGCGAGGACCGAATTCTTGCGAGAGACGGGTGAAGACGCCGTTGAGTCTCTAAGCGACTTTTGATCGGCCGAACCACAATTCAGTTGTTTTGCCGTTCCGGCCACAACCGCTCAACCAGGTACGTTGAGCCTGCAACAACGCAGACCTAGAAGGGTTCCCCGGCGCCTCGCCGTCCTGCAAACCCAACCCCTGGCATCCGGATAGGCCCCCTCATTGGAGAAGCGCAACGGATATGAAGTGTGAATGATGACCAATCGTAGCAACCGCAAATCTCCCCGTCAGCTCGGGGATAGCGAGGGCGTCCTCACGCACTGGGGGGCCGTCTTGCCACGCCACTTCGCTTGCCAGCAGCGTATTGAGCCGGGCCACTAACGCGTGCTTCTCGGCGGGAATCTTCAGCGCGCCCACATCGAGGAACCTCTCTTCCCCATCCGATTGCCGCTCGAACCGGAAAAGAGGCCAGATTACCAATTCGGAGGCAAATTGACCGCCATGCTCGCTCGTTTGGGTGATGGTCATGCTTCCAGCGGATGGTTTGGAGCGTGACACGGACACTTGTACGTCCCAGCGTTGCACACCACGCCCCACGTGGACCTCGATGGGACGGCAGCTTCTGAGTGAGAGCTGCACCAGTTCGATCTCAGTTGTCCCGCTTCCGCCAACGGACTTTATCGTGACATCCTGTTTGCGGTGAACGATCGTGTCGGTCGTACCGGTCTTGTGCTCTTTTCCGGTACGAGGGTCTTTAAATTTACGAAGCGGATAACCCTCGAATCGGATTATTCCCGTGAAAGGCGCGGAGCTTTTGTGGAAGAAATCCGCGGGGACAGAAAAGCCGCTGGGAAGCGCGAAATATGCGTCTCCGGTCGTTTCAAACAGGTCAAAACCTGCGGTGATGGTCGACATAATACCTCCTGGATTGTTTAGCAGCCGGATTTTCATTTTACCCCGGCAGTAAGCAACGTTATTAAACTCTAACCGCTCCTGCGCGAGGCTACTTCTCCCAAATTGCGAATCTTCGCAGTCCTCAATGCTCCAGCAAGATCGGCAATCCAGTCAGTCGGCGGACTGACTAACGGGATTTCCATTTGGGCGTACTTGATTAAGTGTGTTATGATATTCACCCAGCCGCTTCCATTGGAGGCGTTTTCTTTCCATCCTTCATCCCGAGCGACTCCGGCGGCCAGGCATGGGCCAAACCTGCCTGCTCTGGGGACGGCAAAACCTGGAGGCGCTTCATTTCAAACGATTTCTGACGGCCCGGTGGCGCTGGCGCTTTTGCCTGCCAAATCGAGACTGCCTCGTCTCGACCCTCGTCTTGGCGTGCCCACCAAGCGCCGGCATGAGTGCCGGCGCGGCAGACTGAGAGTCTGCGCCACGGTTGCTTCGATGAGTCCGCAGCCAATCCTACTTAGGCTCCAGCGTGAGCGTAACCCGCGTCACTTGCCCATCCTCGATTGTCACGAACCGGCCAGCGGCCTTGTGATGCTCCGTCAATACTTGCAGTTCGTAGATACCGGTATCCGCGCTATGCAGGTCGCGCACAGTGAGCGGCGCGTCCGTCGGCCACCGGCGAATTTCGCGGCGGTCCCCCAACTTGAAGTGATGCAGGAAGACATCCGCAATATCGGTTACCGGGCCGCCGGCCTTATCGACGAATGTGACCACCAGGCTTCCATCGCCATCCGGCGGTTGGTACCAATTGCCCGTGGGCGACGGAGGAATCTTCCGTGGATCGCCTCCGAAACCCTGCACGCGTTCGGCGATTTGCGCCACGTAGCGTTCGAGCACCGGCGACCATCGGTCGCCCGGAGCTTTTGCCTGCTGGATCCAGCGCATGATCGAGAGGAGGCTCTCCTCGGAATCCAGCAGCGCTTCTTCAATGCTGACGGGGATGGAGATCTGGAACGATCCGAGTACCCGGCGCTCGGGGGTCGCGGAGACCGTGCGCCCGCCGGCGAGTTTGCCGCGTACCTCCGTTGCGTCCGTCACTTGGCGGACAACGATCGTGAAGGCTTCCCCCCTCCGCACAGTCGGCGGCAGATCCACCGTGAGCAAGCCGGCGAAGTTCGCGCCTGTACCCTGCGGTATGGGCAGCCAGGTGACGCCTCCCGTCCGGCATTGCAGGGTATGATCGTCCACAAATTCGAGCTGCTGGATTGTGTACATCTTGGCCGCCAACCTGAGCACATCCGCAGCGCTCACGGCCGGCAAATAAATCGTCGCCAGGCTCCCTGCCGGCGTGCCGCCCCATATGATCATCAACTCGTCGGGCGGGGCACCGGCGGGCAGCGCCGCGGGAGTCGGCCGGATGTCGAAGGTGTGCGGTACGCGGTGCGCCAAGGGCCCCCCGGGATTCCCCGAAGGCACCACCGCCAGATTGCGCTGCGCGAGTTTATCCGAGGACGCCGGCGTTTCTCCCGTCTGCACGGGGTCCGCGTCGTATGAGATTTCCGCGACCAAGCACTGATGCAGGCCGCTGATCGCCGCCAGCACCGACTGAGAACCACCGGCCCACGGGTCCTTGGAACCGGGCGATATCGTACCCGTCGGGACCGCGGTTGTGATCCCCGGTTGGTTGATATCCAGCCAGCATCCGAAATACATATATTGCACGCCGCCACTCGAAACGATGCTCTGCACGACGTTCTTGTCGTCTGTTTGCTGGTCCAGCGTTGTCGGGTCAAGAACGCGGGCCTCGGCAAAGCAGGGAATCGCTACGACATTCCCGACGCCATCGACGCCGAAGACGGGTATCTTCCCGCTGGTGGGACTCACTCCGGAGTTGGACACGCTGCCATACGTTCCCGATCCGTACGCCGTCGACGTCGTGGCGGCCTGGAAGATCCTGAAAAACACGCGCACCTTGCCCGACGGGACGGTGGATTCATACCGTACGCGGGCCACCCCAAAGTTATAGACTGGCGTGGTGGAAGTCGAGGGATTGAACTGGTTGAGCGTGACCTGGGATGCCTGCTCGTCGGTCGAGATCAGATCGAACGGATGTGGTAGCGGCCCAGCGTAGCTGTTGAAGTTGCTGATGACGTCCTGGATGAACTTCGGCGCATCCGCCTGAGGGTTCCCAGTGTTTTGCAGAGTGACCGCAGGGGGCAGGCCTTGCAGCGACCCGCCTGAGGTGACCTGGAAAACGCGCAAGTCTTCGCTGAGCCACCAGGTTGGGCCGTCGAGTTCGTATGGATCGGCGTTCGCTATCAATTGGATCGTGGCGGGCGGCGACGTTAAGCCCACAATCGCCATCGAGGCCTGGAGCGTGACAGTTATGGACGGCGGCGGCGGCGGCTGGAACGCATCGACACCTGTGAATTTAGCCGCGCATACCCAGGTGAAGCGCTGGGGCGTCGTCGGCAGCGACACGTCTTCCGCCAGCAGGGCCGTCGTGACAACGCTCATGCTTCCTACCGGCACGCCCGATACCGAAAATGTAGGGTTGTGCAGGGGCGGGCCGGTCAGGTCGGATGCCACGATGCCGAGAGTTGTCGCGTTGAAACCGTCCACCACTACGTAGAAGGCATTCGCAATGATACCCGGCTGGCTACTCGTCGAGGTTTCGCTGACTTCGTCTTCGCCGATCTCCGTGCGGTCCACGATGAACTGGCAGTCCTTCTGAAACACGCTTTGGAGCGCAGACAGCAGCGCGCCACCGTCGATCCTGCCCAGTCCGGTGCATCCGTCCCAACCCGGACCGGAGGGATAGCCTGGCGATCCGGCGAAGTTGTTATCGGGCGGCGAGCCGGGGAAGAGCTGGTCGTTGATGTCGAGGCAAACAATTTCATCGAAGGCGTAGAGCGTGGGATTCAGGAATCCGACGTCCTGCCCCAAGCTGGCATTGATCATCGCCACCAAGCCCGCATAGAGCGGCGCGACGGCCGAGGTACCGCAGTATGGTCCGCTGAACGCCGGATGGAGCAATGATACGCTGTTGAGCGCTATCGTGTACCCGGTGTTCAGGCTGGCATTGCCCGCCACATCGGGGACACCCCGGCCGATTGCGTTGCCGGCGTTGATCGAACGCNNGCTGGGAGACAATCCCGACCTGCCAGGGCGGCAAAGTGTTGAAGAAGGCGCTGACGCCCCCGCCCGTGGCGCCAGTGGAATCGTTCCAGAGGTACTCCTGCCCCAGCGTGAACGCAGCGGTGACCCCGGTTGCCGTGCCGCCGCAGGACGTAACCCAGGGGTCGCCTGCCGGATATGCGACATGGGCCTTTCCGTGCGCAGTCGGCGGCGCTGCCGCAGGGTTGTTCCAGCCCAATGAGCCGCCGTCGCCCGAGGCCACCAGTACGGTGATGCCTGCCAGGGCCATGTCCCGGAAGTCGGAACTGATCTCGTTGATCGTCGCGGTTGAAACTACGCCTGCGGGTGTGATGAAGTCGTCGCCGCCGATCAATGTCCAACTGATCGACAAGACATCCGGATGGGGCGGATCCCCAGCCTGAGGCTTGTGAAAGATCCTGTCGATGACCGTGAACCAGTCCTGGGCCGTCGTCGGATCGCCGCCCCAGTAGACCTGGATCTGAGCGCCGGGGGCCACCGCGCTCGCAGTGCAGACGTCGAGTATGGTCTCGGAGTCCGAATTCCCGGAATTTCCAGAGGGAGGGACATCCACGACCGTGGGATTGGTGATGGGGGCAATCCAAGGCGTGAGGGTCGCCTGGATGTCGATCGGGGTCCAGCCGCCGGGCTTGAATTCGACGACGCCGATTCTCTGCGAGCTGGCATCCGGCGGACCCTGCGGGAAGTTGTAGAATTGGGCGACGAGCGTGGGGCTTAACCCAGTCGTGCCGGGCGGGTCGGGGGTATTGCGGAAGCCGACCCGCCGGTTGTCAAGGCCGAAGACGGCCACCACGACGTCGGCCAGTTCATTCGGTACGTAGATGAAGCCGTCGCGTCCACGGTAGGTTCCGCTGGGCGATTCGTAGCGCCCCAAGTCCACGGCGAATGCCTGCGTCATGTGCGCGACGGTGCCGGACAGGACCACTGTGCGGCCTGCCACGCCGGTCTCCTGCACAGTTATTCCATGCCGGCGCGCGAAGTTAGCCACAGCGTCCAGGTCTTCCTGCGCGGCGCCGTATTTTGTGGAGAACTCGTCGTGCGTGATGAACGTCCTGCGACCTGGCGGCGTGGCCATCCAGTGCTCGTGATCCGGCAGAGGAGGCGCGCCCGGCCGCCGCCGGACGCGGACGGTGACGGAGAATTCCTCTGCCGGGTCGGCCGGCCCGAGAAGCTTGGTGCCTTCCGCCGGACGTCTTTCGCTGCCGGGAAGACGCCGATAATCTGCCGGGACTTGAGCCATGTCTTACCTCCTCGCGAATCGGGGTTCCAACGAGTGATGTTCAGAAGCTAAGTGAGTCGCAGATCCCTATACTCTAGGGACAGGGTTGCCCCGCCGCCTTGGCCGCCTCACAGACTACATGTCGGATTGTCTCACCCGCTTCAGTCCCCGTTCCGCCGATGTAGAAATCCACGATTCCCGCGGGAAGCCCGGTATGCTCGTTCGCCAGCACATTGGGGTAAGGCTTCACCACCAAGTACTCGTTCGGTAAAGGAGTTGTCGACCAAGTCCCGCCCTGTTGCGACATCGTGTAATTGCCTGTCATTTTTGGGGGACAGGTTGCAGCGGGCGTGAACATCGCGATGTAGTTCACAGTCAGTTTGGAATAGAATGTGCCGCCAGTGGCGCTGGTCACATTGATCATCATCGTACCGGTGCTGGCAGGGGTTGGGGCCAGCGTGATGGTGACCGTACAGGAGCCTAATGTGCCCTGCAGGTTCAGGGCCTCAATTTGGATCGGTATCGTGACGGCAGGGACGGCCCCTGCCTCCGCGGTTGTGAAGCTGGTCTGCTTCTTGCGCCGCACGATCGTGTCGGTATTTCCCCTTCCCGGGATCGGCTTGCCGGTCAATGGGATCGTTACGGGTCCCGTGGGCAGAGTAATCGTGACCTGGGTGCCCTTGGTTGTCTGCAAGTAATCGGAGCCTTCGGCGACGCCGGTAATCTGGGCGCTGGCGATGCCACATAGGCTCCCTGCCGCTGCAATGGCGATAATGCGGATCACGGCTTTACTTGTGTTAAATCGCTTTCTCATCTGATCTCCTCTTCGGTGCAGTGTTTTTGGAGGGTCCGGACTGAAGCATTCTCCGGTTTGGTCCCCTCGGTGCCGAACCGGGATTCCCATGGGGCGTCCCGGCCGGCAGTAGTGTCCGCCGGAACGTCACATGTTGAACAAATAGCTACGTCGTGGCCCTGGCTTACTGCCCAGTGCCCTTAAGCGGAACAGTCTGCGGGCTACCACCGCCGTTATCGGTAAAGCGCAGTTCGGCTACCCGCGCTCCAATGGCGCTGGGTGTGAATGTTACTCCAATGGCGCAGCTTCCGCCCCCGGCCAAGGAGGCCCCACAAGTGTTGCTCGCAATACTGAAATCCCCGTGGTTCGTCCCCACGATCGCGATACTGCTGAAGTTTATCGCCGAGCTGGCCAGGTTCGTCATCGTCACGGTCTGCGCCGCACTAGTTGTGCCGACTGTCACCGTGCCGAAGTTCAAGCTCGTTGGCGACACCTTTGGCGGACAGGGCGTGCCCACTTTCGCGAGCGCCTCGCAGGTGGCATGTGCGGCTGTTCTCGCGGAGTCCGTTTGCGATTGCGAAATGTAGAAGTCCGCGTAGCCTGGCGGCAGGTTGGTGTGAACGTTAGCCTGCAGGTCGCCGTAGGGGCCTACCACCTCGTACTCGCCCGTCAGCGGTTTCGTGCTCCAATGGCCCCCTTTTTGGATAAACTTACACGGGGGGGCGGTTGTAATTGGCGGATAACAGGTCGTATTGGGCGCGATGGGAGTAAACGTTGCACTGAAGTACACCGTCACCTGCGATGAGTACGTCCCGTTGCTGTAAAGTGTCAACGTCCCGGTGCTGGCGGGGCTCGACGCCAGCGTGATGGTGACCGTACAATTGCCTCCACTCGGGCCTGGCACGGTGCCCGTCAAGCTCAACGCCGTCAAAGTAATGGGGATCGGGACCGACGTGACGGTTACCGCAGCGCCGGTGGGGAAAACTGCGTCCTCGGTGCGTTGGACGATGGTGTCGGTATTGCCCAACGTGCCGCCGGTGCTGCCTTGTATCGGTACACCAGTCAAAGTGACCTTGACCATCTTCCCTCCGATAGGCAGTGTGGCCTCCGTGCCAGGTCCCGTTTGCAAGTAATCGCTGCCCGCCGCAAACGCGGCGACCTTGGTTGTGGCGTCGCCCGTGTCCTGGGCGCTGGCGATCCCCAAAACGTTCGCGGCGCCGGCGGCGATCAGCCAACAGACGCCTGTGTGTGTGAACAACCGTTTTTTCATCTAAATGTCCTCTCCGGTGCAGTGTTTGGGAGTTGGGAGGTCGGATTACGACGTCCCCCCCCGGACTCCTGCTGCTAGCGCAGAACCCCGTTTTGAGTGCTGGTGGGGGTAGTATACACCAATTATCATCGAATTGTAACCGATTCTTGAGTAAAATTCTGCGGACCGGGACTGCGGCCGCGGCACCGAGGATTCGACCTGGGCCGGACCCCGTACTGCCCCTGCGAACAGGAGCGACCCGTTTGGCAAGCGGCGACGACTGCATGTTGACCGCCGCCAGTCACGTGGAGCGCCGTGCCTACCACGTAGAAATCGACCGTGCCCTGAGGCCGCGATGTGTGCTTGTTGGCGTTCTGATCTTTCGTGCCGAGGCAGTGGCCGGTTGTGGGCGGAGTCGCGGGCGTGCAGTTATCCGGGCCTTTCACCAGAAACGCGAACAGCGCGGCTGCCGTGTTCCACTGGGCACCGTTTTGCCCGAACTGGCAATTACCCTTAATCGGCGGGCGGCACGTTTGACCGGCTGCGGTCTCGAATGTGAGCAGGTAATACAGCGTGAAAAGGGAGTCGAACGTAGCAGGATTCGCGATGATCGCCATCGTGCATTGGAGACGTTGAGGATGTTCTCAGTGGGGTTGTAGGCATGATGCTGGGTTCCGCGGCGAAACTGCGACCAGTCCGTCTATATGATGAAGTTGGTCTGGGCGGCGAGGCCGCTTTGCCGCCCGATGGCCGTGATCCAGTTCGTGCCAGGAGCAGCCCACGCGGGGATCCATCGCTGAACTCGAATCGATAAATGACCGTGCCTGTACCCTGCGCCGTGATGCCTCCCTGTAAGGGCACAGTGACCGGGCAGGGATAGTCAAACAGGTCCCATTCGGTGTCGACGAAAGCCGAAACGATCCTGAACCAGGGAGGCGAGAGTATCCAAGAAGCGACCGCTAGCAGCATCACGCCTAGCTGGCTAGCACTGCCGCTGCCGTTCGTGGACGGCCGCGCACGTCGAACTTTCCAGACACCCACCCAATGACAGCGATCCCCAAGGCGATCATCTACGCCTGGGTGAACGACGAAACAACCCTCCGCAAAGCCGGCTCGCGGACAGACCCCTACGTGATCTTCAACAGACGGTTGCGCGACGGCGATCCTCCTGATGATTGGGACGACCTGTTCCGGAAAGCGAAAGCCGCCAGCTTCGCGTTGGGACGCCGCGTCGGGCCGGACCAACGTGAGTCGAGGGGGCGTGAGCGATTCTGACGTCCGACTTCCGACTTCTGACTTCTCAACATCGACAAGCTTTTGTCGATGTTGGCGCTGTAAGCGCCTATTTACTCCGCCGGCTTCGGCCGCGGCGTAGCGTCGCCCTGGGTCATGCCCATCGCCCACTTCACCGCTTCGGTCCACATCTGCTGGATGTCCGGGCGGTCCCACACTTCCTCCCGGTGGCCCAGCGAGGAATAGAACACGCGGCCCTTTCCGTATTGGTGCACCCAGGTTACGGCGAAGTCCTGGTCGGTGCGGTGCACCCGCGGGTTCTTGAGGTCCACTGTCTTAGGATCGATGCTCATCAATACCCGCACCTTGTCGCGCGAATAGGGATCCTTGAACTGATAGATCTCGTCGTAGATCGGGAAGTGCGCTGGGAAATGTTTGGTGGCCGGGAAGGCGCGGTCCTCCACGTTGATCTCGGCATGCACCTGCATCCATGGGTGCTCGTTGAAATATCCGCCGATCAGGTCGCCATACTCCAGCCACTTGTAGAACGTGTCGGTGGCGCTGTGCGTGCCCAGGAAGCCTTTGCCGTCCTCCTTGACGAAGGAAACGAGCGCGGCTTTCTGCTCGTCGTTCAAATCCAGCTCGCCGGTAGTGTAGAACATTACGGCGTCGAAGTAATTCAGGTTCTTGGCATTGTTCCCCAGCTTCTGCTTGGTCAGCAGCTCCGAATCGGTGCGCAGGTACGTATCCCAAAGGCCGCTCTGCTGGCCCAGCTTTTCGATGGTCGCCATGGCATGCGACACCGAATCGTGCTCGAAGCCCTTCACTTCGCCGATGAAGAGCAGCTTTTTCCTGGCCGCCGTTTGCGCCTGCGCCGAGCCGCAAACGCCGAAAGTCGTCAACACAGATGCGAGCAATATCCATTTCTTCATAGAGTTTTCCCGAAGGGCAATCATCTCACCAGTACCGTTGCGGCGCAACTACCAACAGCGGGCGGGGTTAAATCGACAGCCCAAGAGCTAGAATATAAGGAGTGCGAGGCTGCTATGCGAAAGTTATGGCTTGTCTTTTCGCTGCTGCTATCCAGTGCAATCCTGGCCCGCGGCCAGGTGTTGTGCTCCTGGACTTTTGGGCTACCTGGTGCGCTCCCTGCCGTGCGAGCGGCCCAGCTCTCGCGGATTTGGCTGGCCGGTTCGGTTCAAACGATGTAGCGGTCGTCGGCATCAGCGCTGACGAGGACGAGCAAGCATGGCGCAGATATATCGGCGTGCACGCGGTCCGGCGGCTCGAGGTGCGCGACGGCGGTGGTGAAGTCGCCGATCGCTTTAACGTGAATGGCAGACCAACCTTCGTGCTGCTGGATCGTGAAGGTCGCGTCCGTTGGAAGCAAACAGGCTGGACGCTATTTAGCTATCTCGTGCTGCGCTACCGGGTCGGCAAACTGATTACTGAACCGGGTGAAACGCCGCCCAGTCTCATAGAGCACCTCATCTCCCTCCTCTAACGGGCTATTCTAAATCCAGTGGGACGGCCCATCTTAGTACACGGCCACCGTGGCGCGCGCGCCATGCGGCCGGAAAACACTTTGCCGGGATTTGAATACGCCATCTCCGTGGGCGCCGATGCGCTGGAGATGGACGTGGCGGTCACTCGCGACGACGTGGTCGTGGTTTCGCACGATCCCAAGTTGAACCGGTCGATCTGCAAGTCGCCCGACCCGCCGCGCGTCATCCGGGACCTGACTCTTGCCGAACTCGAACGCTGGGACTGCGGCGCCGTGCGGAACCCGCGCTTCCCAAAACAGACGCTCATTCCAGGCGCGCGCGTCCCCACGCTCGACCAGGTGCTCGACCTGTCGGACCGCGGCCATTTCCTCTTCAACATCGAAATCAAGAGTTTCCCGGATCGCCCTCGACTGGCGCCTCCACCGGAACGTTTCGCCGATCTGGTGTGCCAGGCGATCCGGCGGCACAAACTGGAAAAGCGGGTGATCGTGCAGTCCTTCGATTTCCGCATACTGCACGCCATCGGGCGGCTGGCGCCCGAGATCCGTCTCGGAGCGCTGTATGTCGGCCCTCCGAGGCGCTTCGTCGCGATCGCGCACCGGGCTGAAGCGGGGATCGTGGCGCCCTATCACGCGCTGGCCTCTGCCAGGCAGGTCCACGCGGCGCATGCCGCAGGCTTGGAAGTGGTCGCCTGGACGGCCAATCGTCCCCGCGACTGGCGGCGCCTGATCGCGGCGCAGGTGGATGCCATCATCACCGATAACCCGGAGGCGCTGCTGGCGTACTTGAGAGAGATCGGACTGCGGTAGAGTGAGAATGTCGGAGCGCTCAAGGGAGGGGCGCATATGTGACGCGGCTCGCCGTCCACGCCGCTGTGATTCTCGGAGCGATGTGCCCGCTCGCCCTGTGCGGAGAAATCGATTCCCTCGCGCTGCTGAATCAGGCCCGCGCGAAAATCGTCGAGAATATCGAGAGATTGCCGAAGTACACGTGCGTCCAGACGGTGCGCCGGTCCAGGTTCGAGGCGATTCCCGCTGTCCGCGTGAGCAGTTGCGCCGATGTGCAGGATCCGAAGATCGAGCCGCAGATGACGCTGTTCTGGACAGACCGGTTCAAATTGGATGTGACTGTCTCCGAAGGCGCGGAGATCTTTTCCTGGGTGGGCGCTCGACGCTTCCAATCCGAGGATGTGGAAAAGATTGTCGGCGGTGGCATGACGGGATCGGGCGATTTTGGTCCATTCCTGATGAGCGTCTTTTCAGCCAACGGGTCGGAGTACCAGTATCTCGGCCCCGAGCAAGACCAGGGGCGAGCCTTTGCCGTATACCGCTATCGCGTGCCGCTGGCGGTCAGTCATTACCAGGTGAAAGTTGGCCCGCGGACGGAAGATCTGGCGACCATGGCTTATGAGGGCAGATTTTGGATCGATCCGGAGAACGCCGAACTCAGCCGGATGACGATTGAGGTTCCCAATCCTCCGCGGGAGTCGCAAACGTGCCGCGTCGAGACTACTATTGACTATCGACGGGCCCGGATTGGCGGCTCCGATTTCCTGCTTCCGCAGTTGACGGTTCTCAAAATGTGGGACGCGGAAGCCCACCGCTATGATAACCGGATCGAGTACGCTGCCTGCCGTGAGTTTCAGACCGAATCGGTTTTCCGGACCGATCTGGAGCCGTCTGCAGGCGAGTCGGCAGTGCCGCAAAAGCCGGTAGCCATACCGTCCGGAATAACGATTAAGATCGCATTGCGCTCAACAATCGACTCGGAGCTCTCGTTTGCCGGCGACGCCATCGAAGGACAGTTGCTGAATGCGATCCGGGCACATGGGAGCGTCCTGGCTCCTGAAGGCGCCATCGCGCACGGGCGGATCGTTCGCTTCGAGCAACAATACCAGCCCTCGAGTTACTTCGCCGTGGGTCTGAAATTCCATTCCATCGAGGTGCATGGCAGTGAGGTTCCGCTGACGCTGGTAGCGGTGCCTCGATCCAAGGGAGAGCGGATTTTGTGCGGTCCTATCGAGAAGCGCGAGGGCGTTGGGATGTTCATGTTCGAAAGCGACCGGCTGGCGCTCGACCACACGTTCGTTTCGGAATGGAAGACCGAAGACAGGAGACAGAAGACAGGAGACAGAATACAGAAGACCAAAGCCGGCATTATTCCGGCTACTGACTTCTGACTTCTCAACATCGACAAGCTTTTGTCGATGTTGGCGCCGCAGGCGCCTAATAGACCTGGAAACAGAAAACCTCGTTCGAGTCCGCCGGTGACAGCGAGTATTCGCCATTTTCCAAAATCTCATCCACTTCGATCTTGTACAAGTTCTCGTCGAGGCGCGTGACGTTGAGCCGGATGGGGCGCGCCACCAGCTTGTTTTTGCGACGGAATAGCACTTCGCGCTGGCCGCCCTTGGACTGCAGTTTGAAGAGCTGCAGCCGGTCCGCCTGGAGTTGGTCCGTAAGAATCAGAAACGCCGGCGACGCCAGCGGCGTGCGCACCGTGGAGTTGGCGCCGGGAATCAGGTAGGTGACTTCACCCTTCCGGTCTTCCTGCTTGGCTTCCGCGCTCTCCGCCGGTATCAGGTTGTCGGCGTGCATCAGGTAGGGAAGGTCCGGCTTAGCGGGGCGCGGCCCGGTATACTTTTGCGCCAGTAAGGGCCAGGCGCACAACAGAACGATCGGCAGCCATTTCCGCATAAGATTACTTTACCGCGCGGGCGCCACGCGGGCATCGTGCTACCGGGAGCCAACCTGGATGGCTTCGAGCACGCGGTCCAATTGCTTCTCATCCACCGGCTTGGCCAGCACGAAGCGGCGCTCGCCCGCGAAATCGGCCGATAGATCCGCGTTATAAGAGTCGGAAAGCAGCACGAATCCGCCCACGCGAGTCTTCACCTGCTCGGCGGTTTCCACCCAATTGAGCCCCGGTGCGTGAACCGAGCAGAAGATGGCATCGAAGCGCAGGCGTTGCGCCAGGTCCAGACCCTCGTCGGAGCTGTTCACCGGCACCACGCGATATCCGCGGACCGCCAGCAGATCGCGCAACTGCGTCTGAATGGCTTCGGCCGGTTCGATCACCAGCGCCGTCAACGTGTGGGCGCCGTCGCGGCCGTTCTCCGGCGCAGGCCCGCTGGGCTTCTCCCGCACCGCGCAGGGGAGCTCCACTTGAAACGCCGGATCGCCCGCTGCCTGCTGTACCAGCCGTATCTCGCCGCCATGGCCGGTGATCAAACTACGGCAAACGCCCAAGCCCGCGCCACCGGACGCATCGTCCGCTCCCGGCACAAACGGGTCCGCGGCCCCCTTCAGACCGCTGTAGCCGATCTCCACCAGGATGCGCCGCGCCACCACGCTGCTCCGTATGGTGATCAGTTTCTCGCTCGCCTCGGAAAGCGATTGCTCGGCATGCACCAGCAGATTCAGAAACACCTGCTCCAGTTGCCCGTGCGATCCCAGCACGGTGGCCGGTTCTTCCGCCAGCAGACAGCGCGCCCGAATTCCGCGCACCTTCCACTCGCGTTCCCGAAACTCGATCAGGTTCAGCAACAGAGCATTCAGATCCACGAGTTGCGTCTGCGCCGGACCCGTGCCGGCGAACCCCACCAGCCGGTCGACGATCCCGGCCGCGCGATGCGCCTCCGCGGCTATGCCCGCCAAGTCCACCCCCGCCGGCCCCGCTAGTCCGTTGCCCGCCGCTTGCGCCAGTTGAGCCGCCTGGGTCAGGCTCGCGATCGCCGCCAAAGGCGTCCGCAGATCGTTCACAATTCCCGAAATGAGCTGCCCCACCGCCGCCAGCTTTTCCGTGCGGAAAAGCTGCTCGCGCACCGATCGCTGGTCCAGCAGCCGCACCGCCACGCCGATCTGGTTGGCCAGATGCTGCGTCAGCGTCTGCTCCTCACGGCTGAAAACCCGCGCGTGGTCGCGCTGGTCCATCTGCAGAATGCCCAATACCTCGCCTTGCGCCAGCATGGGAACGAACAGCAGCGACCGCGGCGCATCCGGGGTGCCCCCTGGGCCCGGCTGTCCCGTCACCGGAAATGGGCTGCGGGAGGTGTCGGGAATCGCCAGCAGGGTCCGGTAGTGGAAGCAGGCTACCGCGCCGGCTTGCGGTCCCGCCGGGGGCGCCGAAAGTGGAATGGAAGTGTGATCGGCGCCGCTGCGGCCGACCGCATCGAGCGTTTTCGCGTGGCGATTGTACAGGTAAAGTGCCGCAGTGTTGACTCCGAAGATTCTGGGCACCACTACCCTGACCTTGTCGAGGATCTGGTCCGCCGAAGAGGCGCCCAGGATCTCTTCGCCTAGTTCATAGGCTCGGCGCAACATTTCGCGCTGCCCGCGGAGCCGTCCATCGCGGCGCCAGATCGCGAAAATAACCGCGGCGATAGCGAAAACTCCTAAAGGTAGCGCCACTGGCATCACCATGCGCAAAAGTGACCCCATAGTCCCCCTTTACGGCGCGTCCGGGACCTGCGCCCGCAGCCATGCTTCAAGTTGCCCCAGTTGCGGGTCGCGGAAATCGTCGATTGCCAGATCCGCGCCCGGCAACTCACGATGCGTGGTTCTCACACCCACGATGCGCGCGCCGGCCGCCCGCGCCGCTTCGACGCCGGAAAAGGAATCTTCAAACACGATGCAGTTTCGGGGCGCGACCGAAAGCAGCCCGGCGGCGCGCAGATAGATTTCCGGATGCGGCTTGGGATGTTGCACCTGGTGGCCATCCACGACCACTCGGAAATACGCGCGCAGGCCGCCCCGATCCAGTATAAAATCCACGTTCGCCGGTTCGGCGTTGGTCGCCAAGCCAACCGGTTGTCCGGCATGCCGCTGCAGGAACTCCCGCACGCCGGGCACCAACGTTTCCGCCACCCTGGGTTCCAACATTTTCCGGTACAGCTCCTCTTTGCTGTCCACGTTGACGCCCAGCACCACCAAACCTTGCGATGCAAACATTTTCTGGATCTGATTCAGAGACGGGATCTCCTGCACGCACGGCGCGCACCAACTGGCCCAGAAATTCAAGATCAGCACCTTGCCGCCAAAATTCGTCGGCGTCACCACGGCGCCGTTTTCGGTCTTGACCCGGAATTCTGGGGCGCTGTCACCCACTCCCACCACATGATCCTGCACCGAGTACACAATCACGAAAGCCAACGCCACCAGCAAAACTCCCGTGGCTGCCTTGATCGCCAGATCAATCTTGTTCTGTTTCATCTAAGTCCCTGCGTTTCCTTAAGCTTCTACTATAATCTTAGAGTATCTTATCCCAATGCCGCTGCATCCAACCATTTGGTAATGCTCATCACCCGCAAAGCTGAATTCTCTGCGTCGCACGTTTGTGCCCAATCCTCGCTAACCCTCGAGCAGAATCGCGCACTCTACGGCTTGGCAGCGAATCCGAACGGTCACGGTCACAACTATGTTTTGGAAGTGACGCTGGAAGGTGACCCGGACCCCGCCACCGGTATGGTCTTCGATCTCAAGCAGCTCAAGGAGATCATCCACAAAGCCGTGATCGAACCCATGGATCATCGCTTCCTGAATTATGAGGTCCCGCCTTTCGATAAAGTTGTGCCCACTGCCGAGAACGTTGCGGCTGAGATCTGGAATCGCTTAGAGCCGTCTTTCGAGGGAAGCCCCGCGCGATTGCAAAACGTCCGGCTGTACGAAACCGATGACCTGTATGTGGATTACGCGGGAGCACGCAAATGATTCGCGTCACGCGCCGTTATCGATTCGCCGCGTCCCACCGGCTGCATTCCGAGCGGTTCTCCGAAGGCGAGAATCGCGCGCTGTACGGCAAATGCAATAACCCGCATGGGCACGGGCACGACTACGTTTTGGAAGTGTCCGTCTCGGGACCGCTCGATCCGGTGTCTGGACAGGTTATAAACGTGTCAGCCTTGGACAATTTGGTGGCCTCGCGCGTTGTCCACGATTTCGATCACAAGTATATGAACGCCGACGTGCGCGAGTTCCAGGAAGTAGTTCCTACATCCGAGAACATTCTGCGCGTGATTGAGGAGCGCTTGGCTGCGCATTGGCATTCCGTGTTTTCCGGCGACGGGCCGCGCCTGGAAGCCATTCGATTGCGGGAAACCAAGCGCAATCTTTTCGAGTTGAGGGCAAGCTGAGCAATGAAGAAAAACAGAGCACTTGTGAAGGTGATGCAACCGAAGCAGGACCAGGAGTCCATTGCATCGCTAATGAAAGAGTTGTTGTTGAAGGTCGGCGAAGATCCAGCCCGGGAAGGCCTGGTGCGGACGCCGGAGCGCGCTGAGAAGGCTTTCCGCTTTTTGACCAGCGGCTATGAAACGGATATCCAAAGCATCGTCAACGGCGCGCTGTTTTCCCGCGAGAACTCGGACGGAATGGTGGTGGTGAAGGACATCGAGTTCTTCAGCATGTGCGAACATCATCTGCTGCCCTTCTTCGGCAAGGCGCACATCGCCTATCTGCCCAAAGGCAAGGTCGTCGGCCTCTCCAAGCTCCCCCGCGTCGTCGACGTCTTCGCCCGCCGCCTGCAGGTGCAGGAGCGCCTCACCACACAGATCGCCGATGCTATCGCCGACGCCGTCAATCCCCAGGGCGTCGCCGTCATCCTGGAGGCGCGGCACCTGTGCATGATGATGCGCGGCGTGGAGAAGCAGCACTCCGGTGCCGTGACCAGCGCTATGCTGGGCGCGTTCCGCAACCAGAAAGAAACGCGGGACGAGTTCCTTTCATTAGTGCATACTTCCGGCAGCCGGTAACCGTGCACTGCGATCTCTGGAGGGACGGCCCGAGGCGGGCCTCTTTTCGGCGCTACCGAGCCGCGACCGTCAGGGAGCGATTCTTCCCACAGGCTGAACGCAGCGTCCTAACCAACTAACCCGTTGCAGGTCCCGATTCGAGAATGCGTCGATTCAGCGCAGGGGCTTGGCCTGATAGAATGCCCCGAATCAGCGAGCGCCGAAGATTGCCCTGCGTTCGTCGGGCGGGAGGTACAATCCCTGCAACCGAACGGGATCGCCGATATCCTTGAACAGGAGGTCGCCGTTGCCCAGCAGATCCTCTGCGCCGCTGCGATCCAGCAACATCTTGGACTCGATCCGGCTGGTGACCCGCAGACCGACCCGCGCCGGGATATTCGCCTGCAAGGCGCCTTTGACGATCTCGCGGCCTGGCTGCTGCACGGCCAGCACAAGGTGGATGCCGGCGGCGCGCGCTTTCTGGCCGAGCCGGCGAATGCGTTCCTCGATCTCCTTGCGCGCCGAGAACAACAGGTTAAAACGGGTGTTCGCCCTAAGCATAAAACTACTATTAGGTTTTGTCAAATGAACTCGGAAACTGTGTCCGAATGCGCGTGTTGGCGGTCTCAGCATCGCGTAGTACTGTGAACGAGTATAGAATTCGCCCAGTAATATCCGAGACTTCAATTATCACCGTGGCGGTCAGTGATACTCGATAGTTTATGGCTTTTAGCCAATCAGCGTCATCTATATGTTCGATTGGTGTTATCCTGAACACGCCACGCGCCTCTTCATTCTTCCGTAGAAACAGAGATGTTAAAGACGTTATATCGGAAGGGCCGAACTTCAGCTCGGCAGCGTACTCATTCGGTGGGTTTGCGGTTTCCGGCCATTTAAATAGCGACCCGCCAATTAACTTCGCCCGCAGAATACAAATAGGCGGCTCAGCAGTGTTCTTTACGTAGATTGAAAGTTCGTCTTTGCGTGGATGTGTAAAGTCAATATTTGCATTAATATCAGGCATAAAGCCGGCTCGTATTGATGCTTCGCTGGCTTCAACGAGCTTGCGCGTTAGCAAAACGTAGCGAATAGTGACAAAGATGAGGACGCCAGTGAGCAGAACCGTGACAACAGCCGCAAGCGCTTGAACGGCGGCTGAATTCTGGCCAAGCCACCAAATGAACCTGCCCCATTGATATCCCATGTTTGAGAGGACTCCGTTTATACTTTTAACCGCTGTTGATGCGCAGCCACCTCGGCAGGAGTCTGCCATGGCATACGCCCTTTGTACCCCTTTTTTTGGCCCCTACACAAGGGTTTGAAACATTCTCCACGCGACCGACGTCTAATTTGGCATGGCGGAGCCTTCCTCCATCATCGGCATTGTGACGGCATGCCTCGGCCTACTCGCCGCTGTGATAAACCAAGTAGTATCTCTTTTAAAAAACTCTAAGAAAAGTCTTGACGAGCAGGCAAAGTGACTGTAACCTGCCAACCGCACCGCCTTCAACTCTCTCCATATATTAGAATGAACTCGGGGCAAAAGCAAGAATTGGAATTGCGGTTCAACCACACGGCGGAAGCGATAAGACCGACGCTTCTAGTTCCATTTAAGATAACGCCATCAACCCCATCAGTCTGAAATCCTGCTACAGTTTGCGTATGGCACTGCTGCTGACCATTTCGCTTTCCCTAATGGCTTTTTGCGGACTGTGGATGCCCGCCACCGCCCAAACGGGTCAATCGCACGAACCCGGCGCTAACAAGTCAGCCCAGCCGTCCGTATTTGAAGTGAAGGACCGGAGCGGTGCTCCGACGATAACTTTAAGCGCTTTGAAGATGTTCCGCTACTCCGATTACTTCAAACAGGACATCCCGGCTTTTGAAGGCACATTAAAGAACGTATCGGGCGGCAGACTCCTGCGTGTGTTCATCAATGGGGTCGTTCACAAGAAAGACGGTTCGGTTATCCACTTCGATCTCTGCACCGCCTGCGATTTTGAAAAGGATTCCGCCCACGAAGTCAGCTATGCGTTTGGACAACCGACGAAGTTCTACCCAGCGGATTTTGATTCGGTGGCATTCACTTTGGAGAAGGCTGAACGCCTGAGGGTTGAAGACGGCTTCCATTTCTCGGGCTTCGTCGCCAACGATGAAGGGTGCTTTAACGATTACTTGGCAACGAAGTCCCTAATGGGCGTTATGCTCCGCAAGAAGTTGGATGAACTGCTGAAATACGACTGCGGTTTCATTGTCGAGAAGGCCCAAGAAGTACGCCTTTTGCAGAAGAAGACCTTCAGCCTTGGATCGAGAAAAGTCGCCGCCGAGCAGATCATAATATGGGACAGGTTGGCCGTGTTGGGCACCACAGGGCCGGATTTTGGCCGCACGGGTTGGGTGCTCCTGAATTCCCTTGAGCCGGGCGATGTGCTGACCACGGAACAGATTGGTGTGGCCGAGCAGAGGTGATGGGGAGCGCGCAAGGTATACCGTATAGAAAAGGCACTTGAGTTCGCCCCAAAAACTCCGTATCGCCGAAGCGCAAAGACAACATTACCCATTCAGCGCGCTGGCCATGACGTGGTGTACGCAGGGAGGATTGAGGTAATGGAGATCTACAGCGATCCGCACGCCTCAGGCGCGGCCTGATACGATTACCGGTTCGGCAGTTGAGGCTGGCCGAGGATCGAGGACCCATGGAAGCTACTTTGGTTCGCATAATTCTTACCGCTGTCGCCGAGAATAACTCCTCCCAAATTCACCCGGGAAAACCAGCCGCTGTCGTCGCCTGGCTCAAGCAACACACATGGCTGAAGGGTGGCGATAAAGGGAGAGAAGCCCAATACCATCCGGAAATAGAGGCAGCGGCGCGCGCGGCCGAACAAGCTTTCGCGCTTTTTGGACGGGGTGAGGTCGAGTCCGCAAAACTTCTCGCGCTGGAAGCACTGAAGATGTTTGCCGGATAGGAATGCCATCAAGCCATCGGGGAACAACGTCTTAGCGCAGACAAGGCGCCGAAATTTCCACACGCCTTCGCGCGGCGTTGCGCCGGACGGGATATACACGGAACTACGCCGTGCGAAACGCAACTTCCGGATTAGCGCCGCAAGGCGCCGCCCCACTGGTACAATACTGGGAGTGGCCGATGAGTCTTCGAGCACAAAAAAGCGATTGGTCTTCGTCAGCCACAGCGGCCCGGATACTTGGGTTGCAAAGCAGATCGCCCGGGAAATCGAGGCGCGCGGCGCGACACCTTTCTTGGACGAGGGCCAAGTCGATGCCGGCGCGGACTTCGAAGAAGACATCCTCGACTTCCTACAACGGGCGCACGAACTGGTGGTGTTGCTTACGCCTTGGGCGCTCGAACGGCCTTACGTTTGGGCCGAGATCGGGGCCGCGTGGGGCCGCCGCATTCCGATCGTGGCACTATTGCTCGGAATCACGGCGGCGGAGTTGCAAGTTCGTCCGGGCATTCCAGTGCTGCTCAAGAAGCGCGATCTTCTTGAGTTGAACGATATCGAGGTTTACTTGGACAGCTAGCGGCCCGCGTGCAGCGAAAAGGATGACAGCGATGGACAAGCCAAAGGTTTTTATTTCGCACTCTGCGCTCGATGCGGACTGGGCGCGGTCGTTCGCTCAAGCGCTCAAGCAGCGTGGAGTGACTGTTTGGTTCGACGAGTTCGACGTTCACCCTGGTGAATCGCTCCGCGAGGCTCTGGAATCTGGCTTACGAGGCAGCGACGTATTTGTCGCATTGCTGGATGCCGAGTACCCGGCGAAGCCAGCTCTCTTTTTTGAACTCGGGGCCGCCATCGGCATGGGGAAGAGAGTTGTACCGATAGTTCCGAAGGATCTGGATCCGAGCAAGCTCCCACTGGACGTGCGGTTGCGCCGTTATCTGGTCCGAGATAGTCCCGAACACACGGCGGAAGAACTGTCCAACGCACTATTGGCTGCCTGACAAGCCTTGGGAACGTTAGGCTGCCCCGCGGCTATCAGAAAGCCGCCGAGTTTGGTTTTGGCCCGACGCTGCCTGTGCGGCATGAGGGCTGGGGACACTGAAAACCTCAGCACGGTCACAAGTTTCGGAAATAAACTTCCCCGCTGCATCTAACTGCACACAAACCACTTACTAAATCCCCGCCCTCTAGGCACGGCTTTTCCTTACGACCCGCGTTCTATCATTGAATCGGGTATGGGCGTTTCGCCCCCAGCACCCGGAATCTGACTTACGAAGGATAACCAACATGGTAATTTCAGAGAAGAACCAGAGATCCAACCGGCAGAACTCCCAGCATTCTACTGGTCCGAAAACACCCGAGGGCAAGAACGCCATCCGCTTCAACGCCCTCACCTACGGCCTGCGCACCCGCGCCACCATCCTCCCCGACGAAAACGCCGCGGACTACTCCCAGCTCTGGGACGAGCTGGAAGCCGACTGGCAACCTCAAAACCGCACCGAACGGTCCTACCTGGAAACCATGGTCACCTCGCAATGGCTCCTCGCGCGGGTTGCCGCGAGTGAGCAGAAGGTCTACCTGTTCATCGAATTCGGCCAACAACAGTTCGTCATGTTGTCGTACGCTGCCAAACAACGCGCGCAACTGGAGCGCTCCTTCCGCACCGCTATCGAGGACATGAAGCAGTCGCAAAAGGAGCG
>PKYZ01000930.1 GCA_003132865.1 Bryobacterales bacterium | reverse complement strand
TCAAGATCGAGCCGTCCGGCAAAGTCACCGTCATGACCGGCACATCGCCGCACGGCCAGGGCGAAGAGACCACCTTCGCCCAGATCGCCGCCGACGAATTGGGCGTGCCGCTCGACGACGTAATGGTGCTGCACGGCGACACTGCCATCGTGCAATACGGCATCGGAACCTTCGGCAGTCGTGGCACGGCCGTCGGCGGACCGGCGCTCTACTACGCTCTCCAGGATCTGAAGAAGAAGATCGTGAAATTCGGCGAGCTGCTGCTCGAATCGAGCGACGTCGTCTTCGCCAACGGCCAGTGCACCTCGAATCGCACAGGCAAGAGCGTGGGGCTGGCCGAGGTAGCCGGGGCCACATATCGCGCCATGAAGCTGCCGCCCGATACCGAGCCTGGCTTGGTGGCCACGCGCTTCTGGGAGCCGTCCAACTTCGCGTTCCCCTTCGGCGCGCACATCGTAGTGACGGAGGTGGATCGCGATACCGGCCAGGTCCAGATTCTGCGCTATGTGGCCGTAGACGATTGCGGCAACATCATCAACCCGCTGCTGGTCGATGGACAGATCCACGGCGGCGTCGTGCAAGGCCTCGGACAAGCCCTCTACGAACAGGCCGTCTACGACGACAACGGCCAGCTCATCACCGGCGAGCTGATGGATTACGCCGTCCCCAAGGCCAGCATGATTCCATGGATCGAGAGCGCCCACACGTGTACGCCCTCGCCCGTGAATCCGCTGGGCGTGAAAGGCGTAGGCGAGGCTGGCACCATCGGTGCGTCGCCCGCCATCGTCAATTCGGTGGTGGATGCGCTCAGCCACTTGGGCGTGCGGCACATCGATATGCCACTCACTCCCGAAAAGATTTGGAACTTAATTCAAGCCGGAGGCCAGGCATGATTACGCAAAACTTCGAATACTCTGCTCCATCCACCTTGCAGGACGCCCTCGCGCTGCTGGCCGATGGCAGCGCCAAAGTGCTGGCCGGTGGCATGAGCATTATCCCGCTCATGAAGCTACGCCTTGCCGCGCCCGAGCACGTAGTGGATATGAGCCGCGTTCCCGGCCTGGACGGCATCCGCCAAGCGCCCGACGGCATCCACATCGGCGCCATGGCCACGCACTACCAGATCGAATCGTCGCCGGTGCTGCGCGCGCACTGCCCATTGCTGGCGGAGACCGCCTTGCACATCGGCGATGTGCAGGTGCGCAACATGGGCACCATCGGCGGCAGCGTGGCGCATTCCGATCCGGCCGCCGACTATCCCGCCGCCCTCTTCGCGCTGGAGGCTCAGGTGCGCCTCGTCAGCGCGCGCGGCGAGCGCACGTTGTCCTTCGGCGATTTCCTGGTCGACACGTTCACCACCGCGCTCCAGCCGGGAGAAATCATCACCGAGGTTATCGTGCCTGCTGCATCCAGCGGCGCAGGCGTGTCGTACCAGAAGATGCACCAGTTGGCCTCCGGCTTCGCCATGGTGGGCGCGGCAGTGCGCCTGGCTCGCGACGACCGCGGCAACGGCGGCATTGGATTCGTGCGCGTCGGCATCGCCGGCCTGGCGTCGAAGGCGTATCGCGCCACGAACGTGGAACAGATCCTGCACTCTACCGGCGATATCGAAAAGGCCGCCGCGGTGGTCGCCGATGGCGTGGAGGCCAACTCCGATCTGAACGCCTCGGCGCATTACCGCAGCCACATGGCCCGCGTCTTCACCGCCCGCGCCCTGAAGCAAGCGCTCGCGAGGGCTTCTTGAAGCTGACCGGCAACTATACCGTTCCCATCGAGCGCGAGCGGGCCTATCAGCTTATGCAGGATCCGGCGGTGCTCGCCCGCGCCATGCCCGGCTGCGACCACCTCGCGCTGATCGCGCCCGACGAATACGAGATGCGCATGAAGATGATCGTCTCCAGCATTCAAGGTCTGTTCGCGGGCAAGGTGCGCATCGCGGACCGCAACCCGCCCGACGGCTTCCGCCTGATCGTGGAAGGCTCCGGCAAAATCGGATTCATGAAGGGCGACGGTCTACTGACCTTCACTCCGCTCTACACTTCCACCGATATCCACTATGAAGGCGACGTGCAGGTGGGCGGCATGATCGCCGGCGTAGGGCAACGTCTGCTGGATACCACGTCGCGCTTTCTGATTAAGAAGTTCTTCGAGAAGCTGACCGCGGAGGCCGCCGCGCAAATGCCGCAACCGGCGGATTGAGGGGTCAAGGCCCAGTCCGGCCAAAACAAAAAGCTCCACCGCCCAACCTCTGGCGGTGGAGCTTGCCCAGTGCGGTCGCCGGTTAGCGAACACTCAGAGCGGGGACGATCACGGCGGCCATCGGCTGGCCTTTACCCTCCGAGGCGAGCTCGCGCTCCAGTTTAGATGGGCCAACGTGGCCGCACACGGCGTCGGTTTTGACGTCAGCCAGGAAGTAACGGTCGCCGAGCTTGTGGAACACGACCACGTTCTTGTCCCCGGTGCGCCGATATCCGCTCTCGCTGCTGGACGCGAGCACCAGGATTGCCTTGCGGGTTTCGACATTCCGGATCAACATCACGCCGTGAGTCGTGGAAGCCGAGGACATGGTGTATTCGCCGGCCGGCAGCGTGGTGTTCTGCACCGAGAATTCGAACGGAATCGTGGCAGTCGCCTCGGTCTGCGCATGGAGGCCGCTGGCGCCCAACAGTACAACCGCGCCGAGGCTCAGTATCATGGTCTTTAACGTCTTCATCTTCGTGTCTCCTCTGTTCTCCTCCAAGTGCTTTTCTCGGTGGATCACGTCGCATACCGAATGCAATCACTGCGCCAAACCCGGAACAGATCGAACGGCGTTGCGCAAGTCTCTGATAATCCAGCCGATTGCGAACCGGAGGCGGAATGCGCGCCGCCTGCATCCGGCTGCCGGATTGAACCTCCAGGTGAATCCAGTNNTAACCAAAAGGTGAACAATAGAGGATGTGATGAACCCCCGACTGCTCGTGATCACCGGCCCGGAGCAAGGCGCCAGCTATCCGATCGACATGGATTCGTTTGCTATCGGACGCGACGCGCGCAACCAGCTCTCGCTGACTGACGCGTCGGCTTCGCGCGAGCACTGCGTCATCCTCCGGCATGGGGACGATTTCCTCATTCGCGATATGGGCAGTTTCAACGGCACGCTGGTAAACGATGAGCGGGTAACGGAGAGCGTACTGGTCCACGGGGATAGGATCAAGATCGGCAAGAGTCTGCTGCGGTTTCTGACCGACGAAGAGACTGCATGGGAGGAGACCAGCGGGGACACCCGCACGATCGAGATCCCCACCGGCCAAGACCCGCTTCCCGCGGAGCTGGAGAATTCGCGTGATTTGCACACTTTGCTGCGCATGAGCGTTATGCTGCACTCGTTTCACGCTC
>PKYZ01000478.1 GCA_003132865.1 Bryobacterales bacterium | reverse complement strand
CTGGCCGGCAAAGGCGGCGGACCTGGCGGGCTGGCGCTGGACGAGAAGAATCATATTCTGTTTGCCGCGTGCCATGAACCGGCCACCATGGTGATCCTGAATGCCGACGACGGCAAGATCATCACGACCCTGCCGATCGGCAAAGGAGTGGACGGCGCCGGATTCAATCCAAACACGATGGAGGCGTTCAGCTCACAGGGCGACGGCACGCTGACTGTCATCAAGGAGAACAGTCCGACCAGCTTCGAGGTGGAGCAGAATGCACAGACGAAGCTGGGCGCCCGGACGATGACGGTGGATACTAAAACGAACCAGATCTTTTCGATCACCGGGGAGTTCACGCCGCCTCCGCCTGGACAGCGGCGGGGACAGATGGTGCCGGATTCATTTTCCATTATCGTAGTGGGGAAGTAAGCGGCCGGTTTCGTCATTTGGCGCGCACCTTCCCGATAGTGGCTGTTCGCCGTCACGTTTCTCTAACTGCGTCGTTTGGGCGAGTCGTTTAGGTTAGAAGTATGGGTAAGCCGCAGAGTATCGATGCGTTTGTTTGCAATGAGCCGGAGGTCGAGGTCGATGCCGAAACCAGCCGCATCCTCGAGCAGCGGATGAGGATTGCGGACGAAGGGCGGCTCGTTTCCGCGGGAGGAACGGAAGGCTTGAATTTGTCCAGCCGATTTGTGGCCGCGTAGGCGGGNNTCGGCACGCAAAGTGCGCGCGCCACGCAGGCGCTTCAACAGCAGAAGTGTTGCGGCGCGGTGGCATTTCAGGCAGAGCGTGCGCATGTTGGCGAGGTCGCACTCGCCTCCGCCTTCGGCGACAGGCACGATGTGGTCGGCGTCCCACAGGTGGCGGCGGCCCCAGTCCTTCTCGAATTGGCGGCGCGCGGCGTAGTCGAGCTTGCGCTTGTCCTTGCGGAGGGCTTCGGTGTCCAGGCCGCATTGCGCGCAGACGCCGCGATCGCGCAGGAAGACCTGTTCGCGCAGGTAGCCGGGATCGGTTCGCAGTTTCCACTCGTCGACGCACGCGTCCGAGCAAAATGTGAAGCGTCCCTTGGGGACTTCGCCGCGGCACCAGCGGCACCCTTGGCGGCGGCGATCCACTCGGGCGTTGACCCACCCCCCTGGCTGAGTGCGGCGGGTGCTCACAGCCGTAGGTCGTAGCCGTGCGCGCGCATGCCATCGATCAGGCGGGCGCGGATCTCACCCACTTCTTCGGACGACAGCGTGCGCTCCGGCGAGCCGACGGTCAGCCGGAACGACACGCTCTTGGTTCCCTCGGCGAGCGGCGGACCGGCATACTGGCGCTGGTATTCGATCGATTCGAGCAGCGGGCCGGCCAGCGCCGCGAGCTTGCCACGCAAATCGCCGACCAGTTCGCGCTCGCGGGCCACCACGGAGAGATCGAAGGCGCTCGAAGGATAGCGGCGGATGGGCGTGTAGCGTTTCTCTTTGGGCGTGGCGGCCTGGACGAGCGTCAGATCCAGGTCCAGCATGGCGGTGCGGCCTTCGGCCAGCGAGGGGTGCAACTCGAAGAGACGACCGGCGACCGCGCCGTTCCAATGGATCTCCGCCGCGCGCGCGGGATGCTCGTAAGGCTTGGCGGCGCAGGGGCGTGTCTCGGCGCCGGGCATCAGGCACTCGGCGGCGCGCTTCATTTCGAACAGGCGGCCATCGCCATCCTTGCTGTAGATCGCCGCGGCCAGGTGCGGGATCTCGCGCGGCAGGCCCTGCGGCTGCCGGTGGATCTCGCGGCCTATTTCGAACAGGCGGAAGGCGTCGAAGTGCTTGGCGTTCTCCAGCACGTTGCCGCGCAACTCGGGCAGCAGCGACATGCGCAGCAGCGACTGGTTGGGCGCGATGGGATTGGCCACGGTCACGTGCTCGGCCGGCTCCATACCAAAGGCGCACGCATCGGCTTCCGCCACGAACGAGTAGTTGTAGACTTCGGTGAAGCCCTGGTCCGCGAAGACGGCGCGAACGCGGCGATTGAAGGCGCGCTCTTCGTTGGCGGGCGGCACGGTGGTCAGCACGGCGGGCGGGCGGGGTTCGATCGAATCGTACCCGATCATGCGGCCGACTTCTTCCACCAGGTCGTCCTTCACCGAGACGTCCTTAGTGGCGCGCCAGGAGGGCACGGTCACGGAGAACACACCGGGCGCGGCGGTGGAGACGCCGAACGCCAGGCGCTCCAGGATGTCGCGCACTACTTCGGGGCTGACGTTTTTGCCGAGCTTGCGCACCAGCCACGCCATCGGCAGTAGGATCGGCGGCGGCGGCGGGATGAGCTTGCTCCGATCCGCAAGTCCGCCCACCAGGCGGATGCCCGGCGAGAGTTCCTGGACCAATTCGACGGCCCGCGCGAGGCCGCGCACGGTGTTGGCGGGGTCCTGCGATTTCTCAAAGCGCATGGAGGCGTCTGTGCGAAGTTTCAGCGCGGCGGAAGTGCGGCGCACGCTGGAGGCGTTGAAGCAGGCGCTTTCGAGCACGATGCGGGTGGTGCTGTCCGCGATGGCGCTATCCATGCCGCCGATTACGCCGGCGAGGGCCACGGCGCCTTTGGCATCGGCGATAACCAGGTTGGAGGGGTGCAGCGTGAAATCCTGCTCATTCAACGCCAGGAAGTATTCCCCTTCGTGCGCGCGGCGGACAAAGATGGTATCGCCGTGGAGCAGATCGCGATCGAAGGCGTGCATGGGCTGGGCCAGCTCGGACATGATGAAGTTGGTCATGTCCACGATGTTGTTGATGGGGTTCAGACCGATGGCGGTGAGGCGGTATTGCAGCCAGAGCGGCGACGGCTGAACCGTGACATTGTCGAACACCAGCGCGCTGTATCGCGGGCAAAGATCCAGGTCTTCGATGGCGACCTTGATGGGTGACGGGATGGGCGCGGGTTCGCCGGGGATGAGCGATGGCTTGACCGGATCGCGTAGCGGGTGGCGCAGAATGGCGGCCACTTCGCGCGCCATGCCGAAGTGGCCCCACAGGTCGGGGCGGTGGGTGATGGATTTGTTGTCGATCTCGACGATGCTATCCGCGCAGCAGGCGAGCGGCGCGCCGATGGGGCCGGCGAGTTCCAGGATGCCGGCGGCGTCGCGGTTGAGGCCGAGTTCGGCGGCGCTGGCGAGCATGCCGTCACTCTCGACTCCGTTGACGACCTTCTTGCCGATGGGGACATAGGCGCTGAACATGCCGGGGCGGCAGTTGGGTGCGCCGCAGACTACGACCTTGTCGCCATAGAGGCCGGTTTGGACGCTGGCCTTCACGTTGTGGCTGCCGGGGATAGGTTCGACGGATACGACGCGCGCGGCGCAGGCCTGGGCCAGCAGCCCGCCGGTTTCTTCGATGCCCTCGCACTCGGCGGTGCGCATGGTGATGAGGCGCTCCAGTTGGCGGGCCGGAGTGTCCAGCGCCGGGACGTATTCGCGAATCCAGTTGTATGAGAACTTCATCAGAATTGCTGTAGAAAACGCAGATCGCCGCCCTGCAGCAGGCGGATGTCGTCTATGGCGTAACGCATCATGACCAAGCGGGTGAGGCCCAGGCCGAAGGCGAAGCCGTTCCACTCCTCGGGATCGATGCCGCTCATGCGCAGCACGTTGGGATTGACCAGTCCACAGGGCAGCAGCTCGACCCATCCACTCTGCTTGCAGACCGGACAGCCGGGGCCGCCGCAGATCAGACATTGGATATCCAGCTCGAAGCCGGGCTCGACGAACGGGAAGNNCATCATGCCTTCGAGCTGATAGAAGGTGTGCTCGTGGGAGGCATCCACGTTCTCGTTGCGGAAGGCGCGGCCGGGCGCGATCATGCGCAGGGGTGGTCCGAGGCGCTCCATGCCGCGCACTTGAACGGGCGAAGTGTGGGTGCGCAGCAGGTTGCCATCGGTGAGCCAGAAGGTATCCTGCATGTCGCGCGCGGGATGGTCGGCGGGGATGTTGAGCGCGTCGAAATTGTGATATTCGTCTTCGACTTCGGGGCCGTCGAGAACGGCGAAACCGAGGGAGGCGAAGAGGTCTTCGATTTCGGATTGAATCTGGGTGATGGGGTGCAGATGGCCCATTTGGGGGCCGGGCGCGGGGAGGGTGAGATCGAGCCACTCGGCATTGAGGCGGTTTACCAGGGCGTCCGCGTCGAACTGGCGCTGGCGGGATTCGAAGGCGGATTCGATCTTCTGCTTGGCGGCATTGAGCTGCTTGCCGGTGCGGGCGCGGTCCTCGGGCGCAAGCTTGCCCATGTCTTTGCCGATTTGGGTGAGCGAGCCTTTACGGCCGAGCACTTCGATGCGCACGGCCTCCAGGTCTTGGGACGAACGGGCGGCTTGGATGCGGGCCAGCGCGGCGGATTCGAGATCCGATAGTTGTTGTTCTTGCATCGGGGGGAGATTTTATTCTAACTGCTTTGCGCGCCAAGAGCGTCCGCGGCGGACGCGNNCCGAGGGCCTGCCCCACAAGGCTGTCAGTTTACAAGTCACTGAGTATACAAGTCGCTCAGGTTGCCAGTCACTCGGAATGGATAGTTACCAGGTGCTGGCCTCGCGGCAGGAAGATGACATTCGGGCCGGCGGGATCGGGCGCGGTTTCGGCTCCGTCGATCTCCACGCGGACGGGCTTGCGATTCAGGATTGCAAAGGCGCGGGCCGAACTCCGGTAAGACAGCTCGATCGAGTGCGCGTCCACCGACTGGGCGGAGGTCAGTTCGCCGTTGAAACGTGTCACCTGAAGGGCGGGAGAGGCGGGGCCGGGTTCGACGGAATGTGCACCTGCGCGAAGGAACAGGAGCGAGCCGCTCTGCACCGGCCAGGGTAGTCCATCTACCATCGCTGGTCCCGACCAGCGCAGGGCGACGCCATGCGGCGAATCGACCATGAGCTTCGGCCCGACGGTCTCCGCGCGGCTCACTACCGCGGCCGAGGCCGGCAGCAGAGACAGGTCCGGCGAAAGGATGGAGTTCTCGAAATAGAGCGCGACCTGGGCGAAGGCCCCCGCCGCGGAGTGCACCACCTCGAACAGCTCGGAGCCGGTCTGCTGTTTGGTGGGGTAGACGTTCTGGTAACGGTCCACGATGTTCAGGTCGATGGCCAGGCGGTCCTGGCGCGGCGTCAGCGGGCGGTAGCGGCGCGCGATCTCCTCGTAGCGCTGCGGCGCTTCGTTCCACACGGTGGCCGGGTCCTCCACCAGGAAGGTGAAGTTATGGTGTTCGAGGAGCGGCAGGAGCTGCGCGGAATCGGCGCCGATGGCGTCGCGCATGGAAGTATCCAGGCGGTCGTCGACATGGGTGAGCACGACATCCAGATAGCTGCGCGTGCGGCGGATCGACTCGATTTCGGCGAGCCACTGCTGTTGCATGCCGCGCGCCAGCTTGGCGCGATAGTCCAGAAATGCGCGCTGGGATGGCACATCTTTGCGGGTCTGGAACAATTCGATGGGGTCGAAGCCGCCGGCGGCGCGGAACTGCGCGCGCACGTTGTCGTTCATGGGGGTGAAGCGGGAGGGGTTGGAGATGCCTTCGAGCGACTCGAAGTAAAGCTCGGCGAGGTTGACGCCATCCCAATCGAAGCGCCCGATCAGGTCCTTGACACCGGCGGCGGCGGCGCGAAAGCAATCGGGGTTGGACAGGTTCATGAGCTTGCGCCAATCGAGTTGGGCATCCTGGAGGACGCCGGTCTTTTCGCGCCAATTGGGGTGATCGTCCCAGAATTTCTCACTGACGTGGGGCAGTTCGAGCCACGCATAAACCAGGATGCCATTGGCGTGGCAGGCGGCGATCAGGCGCTTGAGGTAGGCGTCGCGCTCCGGGTCGGGGTCGTAGAAGTGCCAGGCGGCGACGTGCAGGGCCGAGATGCCGGCATTGCGCCAGCGCGCGGCGAAGTAGTCGAGGTCGACGCGCAGGCGGTAGGAGGAATCGAAGAAGGCCCAGAGGCGCGTGGAGCGGAAGGGCGGGTCGAGGCCGAGGTCGGCGAGCGCGTGCAGCAGGTAAGGGAAGCGCTCGTAGCCGCGCTCGCCCGGGGACACGGCCAGCCAGAGCACGGCGCCCGTTCCGCGGCGGAATCCGGCCAGCATGGGCGCGCCGGTCCAGCGATCTTTGGCGAACACTTTGGCCTCGGCGGGCACTTCGTAGCGGGGCAGTTCGAGGCCCTTCTCCCACACGATGGGCAGCTTCGGCAGATGCACGTCTTCCAGGCTGGTGATTTTCACGTTTTCCTTGGTGGCGCGGAAGCCGAACGTTTCGGCGGTGGAGGATTCGCCTTCGATGATGAGGTAGGCGCCGGTTTCGACGCGCGCAGGCCATTCGGGCGAGCCGGCGGAACCGGCGCGCAGCACGAAGATACGCGCGGAGGCTGCGGGTTGCGGCATGAATCCGACGGACTGAAGGAGGAGCGGCCAGCCGCCCTGGTCGTCGGAGAGAATGCTGAAGGAGGGGATGGACGCGGCGTGGGCGATGGGGGCGAGGAGGACGGCTAGGGCGAAGGCGAGCATAGCTCGCCGTGGCGGGCGGGACCCAGAGGGTACCCCGGCTGGTGGCTGGTGGTTGTGTTTGG